>CAIMFT010000095.1 GCA_903840385.1 uncultured Holophagaceae bacterium | reverse complement strand
CCGCGGCCCCCGCGCATCCTGCCCCGCACCCTGGGCGAGAGCCAGGTGGAGGCCCTGCTCGCCGCCCCGGACACCGCCACGCCACTGGGTGTGCGGGACCGGGCTTGGATCGAGCTCCTCTATGCCTCGGGCCTGCGGGTCTCAGAGCTGGCGGGCCTGCCGGCCCTGGCCATCTTCCTGGACGAGGGCTTCCTGAAGGTCGCGGGCAAGGGCCGCAAGGAGCGCCTGGTGCCCTTCGGCGCCAGCGCCGAGGTCTGGCTGCGAGCCTGGCTGGTCCTGCGGCCGGGCTTCCACCCCAAAGGCGCCGAGCTGTTCGTCGGTCAGCGGGGCGAGGGCCTGACCCGCCAGCACCTGTGGCGGCTCCTCAAGGGCTATGCCCGCCAGGCGGGCCTCCGCGCCGAGGCCGTGAGCCCCCACGTCCTGCGCCACGCCTTCGCCACCCACCTGCTGGACCACGGTGCCGACCTGCGGGCCGTGCAAGCCATGCTGGGCCACGCCGACATCAGCACCACCCAGATCTACACCCACGTCCACCAGACCCGCCTCCGCGCCCTCTACGACCAACTACACCCCCGGTCTGGTGGCGGTTAGAGGTCCGTATTTACCTTAGGCCCCGAAATAAGCAGCCCGTCGCCTGGGTCGCTTCAAACTGAAGAATTGAACGCGGAGGACAGCCGAGGAGCAGAGGAAAGCGGAGAAGAGCCTCATCTGCCGCACCCATGCAGGGAGGACGGCGCCCATCTGCGTCATCTGCGAAATCTTCGGTTCCTCATTTGACCCGTAACGGTTGAACCAGCCTTCCTTCGTGCTCTTCGTGGTCTTCGTGGTTCCAGCTTTTTTCATCCGACCGAAAAGCCCGGACCAACTGCCCGGTGGACCGGTGCGGCGGTAATGGGGGATGATGGGCCAGGAGCCTGACCCCATGGCCATTACGAAAACCCCCCGCAAGGCCGCGGCCCCGAAGGCCGAGGCCGCCCCCAAGAAGACCCCCCGAGGCAAGGTGAAGGCCGAGGCGACCGCCGCTCCTGCCCCTGCGGAAGCCCCGCTCGTGGAGGCCGCACCGGCCCCCGAGCTGCCGCCCGCCCCGCGTCGCGAGGTGCCCCTCGTCACCCTGCCCGCCATCGCCTCGGCGGTCATCGCCGCCATCCAGGAGGGTCGCCCCCTGGAGTTCATCTTTGCGGATGCCGATGCCAATGCCCCCCGCACCTTCGAGCCCCGGCACCTGACCTTCGACGCCCTCAGCCAGGCCTGGTACGTCTGGGGCTGGGACCGCCGCTACAACGCTGAGCGCCACCACCGCCTGGACCTGCTGGCCGAAGCCAACGATGTGGAGGGCGTGGGCCGTGCGGCCCAGGGCCCCTACCCCGAAGGTACGCCCGCCAATCAGATCGGCGGCTGGCTGGGTGGTGAGCCCATCGCCGTGAAGGCCACCCTCATGAAGCAGTGGGTCTTCGCTGTGCGCCAGGCTCCCCCGGCCTTCCCGGGCTTCACCATGGAAGACCAGACCGATGGCCAGGCCCTTGTGTCCTTCTCAGCCACGGACCTGCGGGCCATCGCCCGCTGGGTCATGCAGTTCGGGGACGGCATCCAGGTGCTGGAGCCCGCCCGTCTGGTGGACCGCATCAAGCAGGTCGGTGCCGTCTGGGCCGGCCGTGAGCGCGCCGCCACCCCGGAGCCCCGTCGCCAGGATGGCCGGTCCTCCCGCGGGGGCCGCTCCGACCGGGAGCCCCGAGCTGACCGCGAGCCCCGAGCTGACCGCGAGCCCCGTCCTGACCGCGAGCCGCGCCCCGAGCGCGAGCCCCGTCCCGAGCGCGAGCCCCGTCCTGAGCGCGAAGCCCGTCCTGAGCGGGAGGCCCGCCCCGAGCGGGAAGCCCGCCCTGAGCGTGAGCATCGCCCCGAGCGCGACCGGGACGAAGCCCCCAAGGCCAAGCCCGGCAAGGTGGAAGTCATTCGCTTCGACCGCCTCTGAGGCTAAGTCCCCTCAGGACCCGGCCGCGCTGTGGTCGGACTCGATGAGCTCCACCAGGGCCTCGGCCATGGTCTGTCCGGCCCGGGGGGGGTTCTCCACCACCGTGCCCACCAGCTTCTGCTTGCCACCGGGCACCAACGCAAAGAGGTAAAAAGTCGGGACCCGCACGACCGGCTGGGGCGGGCAGCCCTGGGGCCAGGCAGCGGCGGCGAGCTGCTTGTCCCGGGCCACGCCCAGGAAGTGCACCTCGACAAAGGGATTAGGCTCCGCCTCCAGGGCCAGCAGATCCGGCAGCTGCAGGTGGCTGTCCCCGCACCAGGAGCCAAACACCGCCACCAGGGTGTAGGGCCGCCGCACGGCCTGCCAGCGGGCCTGGACGGTGGGGCTCAGGCGCAGGGTGGCCAGGTTGTCACGGAAGATCTTGCGGTGGGCCAGGATGGCCGCTGGCGTGGTCGGCCCCAGGAGGATGGGCTGGCTGTCCTTGGGGTCCGTGGGCAGCGGCCCCGTAGGTGCGACCGGTGGCGGCCGAGGTCCCGGAGTCTGGGCGGCAAGGGCGAGGACGGCTAGGGCCAGCAGGGCGGCTTTCATGGGCATCTCCCCGGGGCGAGTGTAGCGCAGGCAGCGAGCCTCGGGCTTATACTTGACTTGATTACTCAGGAATACTAGCCTGAGGTTCGGAGTCACTCAGTGAAGATCTCGGCGCGCGGCAGGTACAGCATGCAAGCCCTCTTCGACCTGGCCCACCACAGCCACGGCCAGCCGGTGCCCCTGCACGTGATCGCTGAGCGGCAGAAGCTCTCCCTGCCCTTCCTGGAGCAGATCTTCAACAAGCTCAAGAAGGCCGGCGTGGTGGCCAGCGTGCGCGGCCCCCGGGGCGGCTACATCCTCACCCGCCCCTGCGATCAGGTCAGCGTGGGCGAGGTGCTGCGCCTCACGGACAGCAGCTTCTACGCCGCCGCCAAAGCCGACCCCAAGGCCGCGAGCTCGGTGCTGAAGGCCGATGAGCGCATGAGCCAGCTGCTCTGGAACCGCCTGTCCGACCACATCTCCGCCTTCATGGAGAAGGTGACTTTCGCCGACCTGTGCTCCGAGACGGCCAGCAACACCTGCCCCGACTGCACCTGCCCCGAGTACGTGAAGGACATGCAAGGCCAGTTCGTTCGGGGGGAGCGCAAGGCCTGCGGCGTGCTGTGAGCAACCCCTGCGCCCTACCCACCCTGGCCTACCCGCCCACAGAGGCTGACCTCAAGACCCTGCCGGCCCTCACGCGGAAGCTGGCCCGGCGCCTGGGTACCACCAACGGCGCCTACAACCTCATCGAGGACGGTGACCGCATCCTGGTGGCCGTCAGCGGCGGCAAGGACAGCTGGGCTCTGCTGGATCTGCTGGAGCGCCTGCGGAAGCGGGCCCCGGTCGCCTTCACGGTGGCGGCCGTCACCGTGGACCCGGGCTTCCCCCAGTTCAATCCGGACCCCATCGCCGAGGTCTGCGAGGGCATGGGGATCAAGCACCATGTCATCCCGGCGCCCATCGACCAGATGGTACGCACCCAGCCCGAGTCCCTGCCCTGCATCATCTGCAGCCGCCTGCGGCGCGGCGTCCTCTACGCCTTCGCCAAGCAGCACCGGTACACCAAGATCGCCCTGGGGCACCATCTGGATGACCTGCTGGAGACCCTGCTTATCAACCTGTTCTTCGTGGGCCGCCTGGCCACCATGCCCCTGCGCCTGCTGAGCGACGACGGCGCCAACACCGTCATCCGCCCACTGGGCACCTGCGAGGAGAAGGACCTGCAGCGCTACGCCTGGCTGCGGGGCTTCCCCATCGTGCCCTGCGGCTGCCCCCTCTGCGGCTGCTCCAGCCTGGAGAGCCGCCGCAAGCAGGTGAAGGACCTCATCGCCGCCCTGGAGCCCGCCATCCCCCAGATCAAGGCCTCCATGCTGGGCGCCATGGGCAATGTGAAGCTGAGCCACCTCCTGGACCTGAACCTGGGTGCCCTGCACGCCACCGGCACCGACGAGGGTGTGGAGCGGCTGGGGTAGGTTTGGCCTTTCGGAAAAGAAGGTAGATAAGCGGAGGACTGCGGAGGAGCAGAGGAGAGCGGAGAAAAAGCTCTCCTGGTTATCGGCCAGCCTCAGCCTCAAAAGACTGGTTCTTTTGGCAATTACAAGAGCAGAAGAATGCAGATAAATACAAAAAAACGAATATGTTATCCACAGATTTCACAGATAGAGAAAGTACCTTAGCCGGGGATGCACGGGGAGAACGGGGATAGGGCAAAGGGCGCATCCAGCATGCGCTCCAGTCCGGGGCGCCGCTGCCGCGCCTCTTGGGGGGCGCGGCCGTGGCACCCCGGGCTGACTTCCGGCACTGCCGGAAGCCGCCTTCGGCGGGCTCATGCGGGGGGTGGGTCGGCGCGCAATCTGTGGAATCTGTGAAATCTGTGGATCCGCTTCTGCTCTTGCTTGGCTGGGGCTGAGCCTAGCCGATAATCGGTTTATTTTTTAGCAGTTATCCCCGTTCATCCCTCTTATCCCCGTCAAATGCACTTGTCCTTTCAGGCAGTTCTCTGCTCTCCTCCGCTCCTGAGTCTTTTCTCCGCTTACACAGTCTTTTCCCATTGACCCTATGCTGAGAGCCTCAGACTCGGAGCCACCATGAAAGTGCTGATCGTCTTTGCCCACCCGGAACCCCTGAGCTTCAACGGCGCGCTGTTCGAGACGGCGGTCGCCACCCTGCAGGCGGCGGGGCACACCGTCGTCACCAGCGACCTGTACCGCCTGGGCTTCAACCCGGTCTCGGACCGGCGCAACTTCACCACAGCGCAGGACCCGGACTTCCTGAAGCTTCAGGCCGAGGAGCTGCACGCCGCCGAGGCGCACACCTTCGCCCCGGACCTGGAAGCCGAGATGGCCAAGGTGGAGGCGGCGGATCTGATGATCTGGCAGTTCCCCCTCTGGTGGTTCGGGGTGCCCGCCATCCTCAAGGGCTGGGTGGACCGGGTCTTTGCCATGGGCCGTGCCTACGGTGGCAGCCGCGTCTATGACACCGGGCTGTTCCAGGGCAAGCGGGCCCTGCTCTCCCTCACCACCGGCGGGCCTGAGGGGGCCTATGCTCCTGGTGGCTTCAACGGTGACATCCAGAGCATCCTCCGCCCCATCCACCGGGGCATGCTCGAGTTCACGGGCTTCCAGGTGCTGGCCCCGCAGATCTACTACGGGCCCGTGCGGGTCGACCCCGCCCAGCGGGAGGCCTGGCTCCAGGCTTGGACCCAGCGCCTGCAGAGCATTGAGACAGAGGTGCCCATCAAGGTTGGCCCCTACTGAAAACAGCAGCCAGCCGAGCTCAGGGCTCCCGCCGATAGACCCCAGTGCCTTTGCAGTTCGTGCAGCTCATGTCCATCTTCTGGCTGCCGCGACACCGCTTGCACGGCAGGTCCACGGAGCCCCGCCCGGCGCACTTGGCGCAGGCTGAAGCAAACGCAATCTGGGCCTTGGTGCCCCGGCAGCGGGGACACTTCGAGCCATCCACCAGGACACCCTTGGCATCACAGCGGCCGCAGGGGCCCGCATCCTGGGAGTAGGTTCCGGTCCCGGAGCACTTCCGGCAGCGCAGCGCCACGAAGCCCTGCCCGCTGCAGAGGTCACAGGCACCACTCAGGTGACCCAACCCGCCGCACCGCAGGCAAGGCACCCCCAGGCCATCTGGTGAGAAGCCCTGGAAGGAAGGCTTGGGTGGCTTGCTTCCCGCTGCGTCATTCAAGGGGGCTCCGAGGTAGGGTCCGGTTGGAGGCCGTGTGGCCTGCCCAACGATCTTAACCCGCCCCGCTGGCCCCGAGGCACACCGTGGCAGGCGCGCCGCTCAAGAGGCGATGCCTGCTCAGAAGAAGTACTTCCTGATGGCCAGCAGGATCGGCACCAGGCAGACCAGGAGCACCATGGCCACGCCAAAGGAGATGCGCCGCGCCTGCTCCGGCGCCTTGGATGGCTGCAGGGCCGGTGCCCCGAAGAAGAACGCCTGGAAGGCGTCCACCCCCACCGATGAGGGCGGGCGCACCGAGTCATCCCTGAGCTGGATAAGCTTTTGCTCCTCCCGCACCAGCTTGGTGGGCGGCTTCAGGCGGTAGGGGTCGTCCTTGGGGTCCATGGGAGCCTCACGCAGAAAATCAGTCGTCCGAAGTTGGAACGTGGAGCTGACCGATCAGTTCTTCTCCTTGGCATATCGGAGCATGGCGTAGCCGATGCCAAGGTAGGCGAGGCCGCTGAAGAGGCCCCACTTGGCATTCCAAGTCGCCAGGCGGTTCAGGCTGGCACCGAGGATCCCCAGCAGCCCCACCCCGATGACAAACATGCCACCGTACCGGAGCAAGGCTGGCTTCTGCGTGAGGGTCATGGGGGTACTCGCGTAAGGAGGGTGATTAAGGCAGGAGCCAGGGTCGCCCGAGGCTGCCACCAGGGTAGGTCATTTATCGGGCTGCACGGGTTCCGGGTTGGGCTGGGGGCAGGCTACTTGGCAGTGTCCAGATCCTTCAGGTAGGCATCCGTATCGATCTCGGTCAGGACCAGGGTGTAGGCCTCGGCGGAGACAGTCTCCCGCGTCCAGACCTGCACGAGCACCTCCATGGCCCGCTTCTGCTTGTTGATGTAGAGGGCCTGGTTCTTCATGACCTCGGTGGTCTGAGGCAGGTTGTCGAAGCGGGTGTCGGTGCCTCTGGCTTCCACGATGAGAACGTTCAGGATGGGTCGCTCAGACTTGACCTCGGCCAGGATGCTCTGGTTGGCGCGAAGGGGTATCCGATACTGCGCCTTGCCACCCAGGAAGGGATCGGAAACCGCCCGGCTCCCCTTCCATTCCCCCAGCTTCTTGGGCACAGGGATGGACGTGAGGGTGCCCTTGATCTCCATCTGCGGAGGCTTCTTGGGGGCCTCGGCGGGCGCTTCAGCCAGAAGAACAGGAATCATCAGCAAGCCAAAGGGGATCATGGGCGCCGCTCCTTGCCGCTAGAGACTTACTGCAGCCACAGATTACACAGATTGGTGCCGACCTACCCTGCCTCCGAACCCCAAGATCTTTATCCTCGTCCATCCCTATTATCCCCGTCAAAAGCATTTGAAACAGGGATGAAGGGGATGAAGGGGATTAGGTAAAGCGCGATGCCTTCTGTGCTCGGCTGTAGTAGTCCAGGGTCACGGTGATGGGGGCACCCACGGCCTTGCCCTGGGGATCCAGGCCCTGCAGGGTGAGCACGACGGGCTTCGCCGAGACCATGCGCTCGGGCGGCAGCTCGATGTGCACATGCTTGCGCCCGTCGAGCTCCAGGATGCGGGGGATCACGCCGGCTTCGTCCGCACTCACCGCCCAGGCGCCCCCGGGCAGGATCAGGTCAATGATGCGGCGGCCGTTGTCCTTCTCGACCCGGGCCTCCATGGTCTGGGTCGGTCGGCCATTCAGGCGAACCTCCAGCTTGTGGGCCGTGCAGGCGGTTAGAGAGAGCAAGAGGGCGACGGAGGCTTGAAAGCGCATGGCTCAGGCCTTCTTCAGCTTCAGAGCCGCCGCGATGGCCTGCTCCAGCTCAGCGGAGCGCAGGGAGCCAATCAGCAAGGTCTGGCCGGACTTGAGGGTCAGCTTCACACCCTGGTTTCCCTGCACATTGAAGGCCTTGCCAGTGGCGCCGTACCGGATGCCCCAGCCCCCGTATTCGCCCATGGGGCTGTACTCACAGGCCTGGGCCTGCAGGATGCCCTCCACCCTGAAGAAGTGCAGGTGAAAGGGGAAGAACCTCACATACAGGCCGTCCCGCCGAACTTCCGTGGCCAGGTTCATGGCCAGAAAAAGGCCGGGCAGCGTCAGGCCTAGGAGCATAAACAGCAGCACAGCACCGGTGTTGGAGAGGGGATTGTTGCCCACGGGATGGTGGAACACAACCTGCTGAACCACGATCCCCCCTGACAGGGCGAACATCCCAAAGAGCAGCAAAAGGATCCACCACTGCCGAAAGCGCTGGGTCTCGGAGAACAGGACGGCGTCAGCCGGGGTCGACATCGATGTCTCCGATGCAGCGGAAAGGGGTGGCCTAACTACGACTTCTGCGACAAGAATGTTTGTGTAATTGCCGCATAAGTCAGGGTGGTTGATTTTGGAAATGTTGACATCATCCTTGTTCCCTTTTCTCGTTTGCATTATCCAAACGTAAGACTTGTTGGATTCGAGGCCATCTGGCGGGAATTTACAGTCCTTTGGTTTGCGCCGAATTCTTTCACAACTTACGAGTAGCGGGCAGGCTTGTCGAGATTATTGCTCCTTCTCTCCGGGTCAGGTGACAGCGCCAAAGCCAATGCCATGGCCGACCTGCAAGACCCGCCCCAAGGCCACCCTGCGAACCCGTAGCTCAACACCCCAACCTGCCCTTTCAGTTATCACCTTCATCCCCTGCATCCCTGTTAAAAAGCAGTTCTTACAGGAATAAAGGGGATGAAGGGGATAGGTCGTTCAGGTTTCAACGAAGGTCTTTGCAAGCAGCGATGAACGGTGAGCCACAAAGCAACAGCAACCTCAGTCCAAGCTCAGCCACAGCCCTTTGAGGTAGAAGCCTTCCGGGTGATTCAGGCTGGCGGGGTGGTCGCTGGGCTGACCCAGGTGGGCCAGGATGCGGGCGTCCCGGCCGGCCTCCAGCAGGGCGGTCCACACGGCCTCCTGGAAGCGGGTGCGGTCCAGGTGCTGGCTGCAGGAGAAGACCCACAGCATGCCCCCTGGCGCGGTGGCCCGGGCCCCCAGGCGGAAGACGTCCTTGTAGGCCTTGAAGGCTTTGTCCACGTCCTTGCGCTGCTTGGCGAAGGCGGGGGGATCCACGATGACCCGGTCCCAGGCCCCGGGCTCCAGGGTGCGCATCAGCTCGAAAGCGTCCCCCTCCAGGCGCAGGTGCTGGGCCGGGTCCAGACCGTTGGCGGCCCAGTCCCGGTCCGCGTGGTCCAGGGCCGGGACGCTGATGTCCAGGGTGGCCACTTCCGTCGCACCCCCCAGGCCTGCCTGGATGCTGAAGCCGCCGGTGTAGCCGAAGCAGTTGAGCACCCGCTGGCCCTGGGAGACCCGGCCCAACTGCAGGCGGTGCTCCCGCTGGTCCAGGAAGAAGCCCGTCTTCTGGCCCCGCAGCAGGTCCACGGTGAAGCGTGCAGGACCTTCCTGCAGCTGCACGGGCCCCGCCAGGCTGCCCTTGAGCAGGCGGTTTACGGGGTCCAGGCCCTCCTCCCGGCGGCCGGACTGGCTGCGCTCCACGAAGGCCGTGATGCCCTCGCGCTTGCCCAGCTCATAGAGGATGGGCCACCAGGTTTCCCGGAGGGCCTCCAGCCCCGCCGTACCCACCTGCAGCACCAGGGCGTGGGCGTAGCGGTCCACCACCAGGCCCGGCAGGCCATCGCCCTCGCCGAAGATCCAGCGGCACCCGCCCTCGGGTTCCCACAGCCCCAGCGCCTTGCGCAGGGCCAGGGCCGCCTCGAAGCGGTCCCGGAAGAAGCCCCCGTCCAGAGGCGCATCCTCGAAGCGGAAGAGGCGCGCCGCCAGCGGATTGGCCAGGCTGGCCGTGCCCACCCCCAGCACCTGCCCCGAGTCGTCAGCCAGGCGCACCAGGGTGGCCTCTGGCGGCTTGGCCAGAGCACCCGAGTACACCCAGGGGTGGCGCCGGGAGAGCATGGCCTCCTTGCCGGGCTTGAGACGGAGGAGGGGGTAGGGCCAGCGGGTCGCGGTCATGGGTCCAGGTTACTTGATACCCTTTGGGGATGCGCCTCCGGACCTTCCTCGCCCTTGCCCTCTGCGCCCTCCTCCAGGCGGCGCCACCGGTGGTGTTCATCAGCGCCGATGGCCTGGGGGCAGACCAGTTCACCGCCCAGTCCATGCCCAAGCTGTGGGCCCTGGCCCAGGCCGGCCGCCGCGGCGAGGGCCTGCCCCCCTTCCCTGCCACCACCTTTAACGGCCATGTGACCCTGGCCACGGGCTGCTGGCCCGGCCATCACGGCGTGGTCGCCAACAGCTACCGGGAGCCCAGCACAGGTGTCCTGGTGCCCGTGGCCCATCACGTTGAGCACATCCAGCGGGAGCCCCTCTGGGTGGCTGCCACCCGCAGCGGCGTGCGCACGGCGGTCTACCACTGGGTGGGTGCCACCGGCCCCTGGGAAGGCGTGACCCCCTGGCGCCTGGTGCCCTTCGCAGGCCTGCGCCCGGATGCCGAGGCCCTGGCCTTCACGGAGACAGCCCTGCAGGACGGCGCCGGCCTGGTGATGACCTACCTGGAGGGCACGGACGAGCCGGGCCACATGAACGGTCCCCGCAGTGCCGAGGTCCGGGCCAAGCTGGCCCGCATGGATGCGGAGCTGGGCCCCTGGCTGCAGCGCCTGCAGACCACCCATCCGGGGCTGCGGGTGATCCTCACCGCCGACCACGGCATGCAGGCCATGACCAAGCGCATCCACTTGCCCACCCTGCTGGACCGCATTCCCTGCGAGCTGGTCACCCACGGGGGCAGTGCCTACGTTTACCTGAAGGATCCCGCCGATGCCACCAAGGCCCTCCAGCGCCTGCGCAAGGCTGGGGTAAAGGCCTGGACCCGGGAGGCCGCCCCCGCCAGCCTTGGCCTGGCCGGCAACCCCCGGGTGGGCGACCTGGTGCTGATTGCCCCGCGCCCGGAGCAGTGGTTCTCCAAGGCCCGCTCCAGCCAAGAGGAAGGCTATGAGTACGCCGGCCGCGTCGGGGGCCACGCCGCCCCCCCAGGCACCCCCGCCATGCGCACCTGGCTGGTGGTGCTGGGCGCCGGCCAGGGCAGCCTGGGCCGCGTCCCCCTCTGGGACCTCGCCCCCACCGTCGCCAGCTGGCTGAACATCACCTGGGCCCAGCCGCCCGACGGGAAGCCCCTGCCCTTGAGTCACTGAAAAAGATTCTTTGACGGGGATAAGAGGGATGGACGGGGATATTGAACCGCTAACCGCAGAGGCATGCCAACCCCACCCCTACGCCAAGAGCCCCAGCAGCACCTGGGCGAGGACGATCTTGAGGATGGTGGCCAGGGGGTAGACGGTGGCGAAGCCGACGTTGGGCAGGTCGTTGCCGGCGTGCTGGTTGGCGTAGCCCAGGACCACGGGCTGGGTGTGGGTGCCCGCCAGGATGCCGAACATCACGTTGAGCGGGATGCCGAAGCCCTTGTGCCCGATCACCATGGTCAGGGAGTCTGCCACGAAGCAGACCAGCAGGGCCGCCCCCAGGAAGAGCGGCAGCACGGTGGCGTCCCGGGACAGGATGGCCCGGAAGCCCTCGCCAGAGATGATGCCAATGCCCGCCGCGAACAGCACCAGACCGAACTGCCGGACCGTGTGGTTGGCACTGTAGGGGAAGTTCCACACCAGCGACCCGATGCGGTGAAAGCGGCCCAGGATCAGTGCCACGGCCAGGGGGCCACCGGCGAAGCCCAGCTTGAAGATGATCCCCTGTCCCAGCGGGATGGGCAGCTGGCCCAGGGCCAGCCCCGCCGCCAGTCCCATGGCGAAGGTGAGGAAGCTCACCTCGCTGATGGCGCGGTAGCTGTCACCGAAGAACTCCTCGATGGCCTCGATGTTGTCCCGGCGGGTGGTGACCCGCACCCGGTCCCCCAGCTCCAGCACTGTGTCGCCGTCCGGCACGAACCACAGGTCGCCCCGCCGGACCCGGGTGATGATGGCCTGGAAGCGGTTCACCAGGTCCAGCTTGCCCACAGGCACACCCACCACATCCCAGCGAGACACGAACACGCGGGTGGCGTCCAGGGCGCTCTGGTCCCGATCCAGCTCCACATGGCTGCGCTCGCCTACCAGAGCCTCCACCTGGGCCAGGTCATCGGGGGAGCCCACCACGGTCACCAGGTCACCCAGGCGCAGGCCAAAGTCTGGCCCCGGCAGCAGCAGGTCCGCGTTGCGTAGCACCCGCCCGAACACCACCCGCAGACCCCCGGCGGCGCAGAGATCCCGCTTGGCCATGGCCTCGGCCTCGGGGCGGGTCACCCGCAGGGTCCAGGCCTCCAGCTTCTGGTGGCCCGCCTGGTAGGCCTTCAGGCCGTCCGCTTCTTCCTGCAGGTTCACCCGGAACACCCAGGCGCTGAGGAAGATCACCAGCATGGGCACCAGCACGCCGATGGGGTAGGCAATGGCCGAGGCCACCGTGGGCTGGGCCAGCTCCAGGGGGCTGGCGCCGGAGGCCTTCACCCGCTCAATGACACCCGCCAGGGCCGGCATGTTGGTGAAGCTGCCCGTGAGCAGGCCCGCAGCGTAGCGGGCGTTGAAGCCCATGACCCGGGCCAGCAGCACCACGAAGGCTGTAGACATGAGCATCACCAGGAACACCACGGCGTTCTTGCGCAGGCCCTCCCGGCTGAAGGCCGCCCAGAAGCTGTGCGAGATGGACAGGCCCATGGCGTACACGAAGACCGCCAGGCCCAATTCGTAGACCAGCTTCATGTCCTTGGAGATCTCGCCCTTGAGGGTCGGATCCAGGCCCGGGGCCATCACGAGGGCACCCAGGGCAATGCCGGCAAAGAGGATGCTGGCGATACCGAACGAGGCCCCAGCCACTCTGATCTTGCTGATGGGGTACCCCAGCGCCACCACTGCGAACAGCAGCAGCAGCGGGTTGCGAGCGAAGAAGAAGAGGACCTGTTCGAGCATGCTCACCCCAGACCGGGGAGGGCCTCCCCAGGGATCATGTCAACCGCTTGAGGGCGACCGCGAGGGCCTCCAGATCAGCGGGCTGCGTGTCGGGAAGCATCGAGAACCGAAGCACCGAGCGCGCGTCTTCAATAGAATACCCTAAGGTCATGATGGCGTGGCTGGGTTTCACAGAGCCGCTGTGGCAGGCACTGCCAGTGCTCACGGCGAAGCCAGCCAGGTCCAGAGCAGCCTGCAGGGCCTCCCCGCTGCGGCCCCGAACCAGCACACAGCTGGTGTTGGGCAGGCGGGCCTGGTCATGGCCGATGACCTCCAGGTCCCGGTTCCAGCCCAGCAGCTCAGCCTCGAAGGCATCGCGCAGGCTGGCCAGGGCAGCGTTCTGGGCCAAGCGCTCCGGCAGGTGCCGCACGGCGGCGGCCAGGCCCAGGATGGCCGGCAGGTCCTCGGTGCCCCCCCGGCGGCGGCGCTCCTGGGGGCCCTCCAGGACCGGCTCCCAGGGCAGGCCCGGCCGCAGCCACAGCAGGGCCGAGCCCCGAGGCCCTCCCACCTTGTGGCCACTGAAGACAGCGGCGTCGCAGCCCGTGAGGTCCACCGGCACCTTGCCCCAGGCCTGGGCGCAGTCCTGGATCCGCACCGCATCCAGCACCACGGGCATGGGGTAGCGGATCCCGGTTTCGTTGTTGGCGGCCATCTGCACCACCGTGGCGCAGGCCTCCGGAACCACAGGCAGCCAGGCCACCCGGGACCAGTCCCGCAGAGGGTTCAGGCAGGCGCTGTGCTCCCCCGGGAACACGGCGGCGGGACGGTCCCCCAGGGCCGGCTGCAGGCCCCGGAGCAGCAGGTGCAGGGCCTCGGTGGCGCTGGCGCAGCAGACCAGCTCACCGGGTGCCACGCCCAGGGACTCGGCCAGCTCCCGGCGGGCCTCCTCGAGCAGGAAGCGGGCGCGCTGGCCCTCCCGGTGGGTGCTGGTGGGATTGCCCCAGGCTTCGGCCATGGCCCCCTGCACCGCGGCCACTGCCGCCGGGTGGGGCGGGGTCGTGGCATTGGCATCGAGGTAGAGGCGGGCCATCCCCCAATGTAACCTGAGGGCATGGCCCAATCCCTGGCAGGCAAGCTCGTCGTCGCCATTTCGTCCCGCGCCCTCTTCGACTTCGAGGAGGAGAACCGGGTCTTCGAGGAGGCCGATGACCGGGCCTACATGGAGCTCCAGCTCTCCCGCCTCGACCAGCCCGCCCGGCCCGGCGTGGCCTTCCCCCTGGTGAAGAAGCTGCTGGCCTTCAACGCCGACGGGGCCGCCCGGGTGGCGGTGGTGATCCTGTCCCGCAACGATCCCGTGAGCGGCCTGCGGGTCTTCCGCAGCGCCCAGGAGGCCGACCTGCAGCTGGAGCGGGGCGTCTTCACCCGGGGCCGGAACCCCTATCCCTACCTCACCTCCCTGGGCGCCAACCTGTTCCTGTCGGCCAAGGAAGAAGACGTGCGAGCGGCCCTGGTGGCAGGCTTCGCCGCGGCCCGGGTGTACCCCGACAGCACCGTGGCGGCGGACCGGCATCCCGAGGAGATCCGCATCGCCTTCGACGGCGACGCCGTGATCTTCAGCGACGAGGCCGAGCGCGTCTATGCCCGGGACGGCCTGGCGGCCTTCCAGGCCCACGAGACGGCCCGGGTGGGTACGCCCCTGCCCCCCGGCCCCTTCAAGCCCCTCCTGGAGGCCCTGCAGCCCCTGCAGGCCCAGGGTGCCGGCGCCCCCATGCGCATCCGCACCGCCCTGGTGACAGCCCGTAGCGCCCCGGCCCACGAGCGGGCCATCCGCACCCTCATGGCCTGGAACATCCAGGTGGACGAGGCCATGTTCCTGGGCGGCCTGGAGAAGGCCGACTTCCTGCGGGAGTTCGAGCCCGACTTCTTCTTCGACGACCAGACCGGCTACTGCGACACCGCCGCCAAAGTAGGCCCCACCGGCCACGTCGTGAGTGGCGTCAAAAACGAGGTTGATCAGCCGGCCCAGGGGGATCGATAGGGCTCGGAACGCTGCGCGTTCCGAGATAGCAAGAAGCTTCGCCCCTAGCGGATTGTCAATTTATCGCCAAAACCGGGCTGCTCGCAGTCCGGCTTTGGCGTGCGGCGTAGCACCAAAGGTTAGACTTAAACAAACGGAGGACTTATGTCCCGCAGGCTGGTGGAGTGTGTGCCGAACATCTCGGAGGGCCGGGATGCGGTGAAGATCAAGCAGGTGGTGGATGCCATCGCTGGGGTGCCCGGCGTGGAGGTCCTGGATGTGGACCCCGGGGCCGACACCAACCGCACGGTGATCACCTTTGTGGGCGAGCCCGAGGCCGTGCTGGAGGGCGCCTTCCGGTGCATCGCCGAGGCCGCCAAGGTGATCGACATGGCCCGGCAGCACGGGGCCCATCCCCGCCTGGGAGCCACGGATGTGGTGCCCTTCGTGCCCGTCACCGGGGTCAGCATGGACGACTGCGCCGACCTGGCCCGCCGCCTGGGCCTGCGGGTGGGCGAGGAACTCAGCATCCCGGTCTACCTCTACGAGGCCGCCGCCTCCCGGCCCGAGCGCCGCAACCTGGCGGACGTGCGCCGAGGTGAGTACGAGGGCCTGGCGGAAAAACTGCAGAGCCCCGCCTGGGAGCCGGACTTTGGCCCGGCGGCTTTCAACGCTGCGACCGGCGCCACCATCATCGGCGCCCGGGAGTTCCTGGTGGCCTACAACGTCACCCTCAACTCCGCTGACAAGGCCCACGCCACGGACATCGCCTTCGAGCTGCGCGAAAAGGGGCGGGTGGCCCGCCGCGGCCGCACCCAGCCTTTCTACCAGACCGGCGAGATCCAGCTCTACGCCGAGGGCGCCTTCCCCTGCGGCAACTGCGACTTCAACGGCCCCACCTTCGAGGCCACCGTGGCCCACTGCGCCGAGGCCCATGCCTACGACCTGCGGGCCCTGCTGCGCCTCAACGACGTGGACCCAGCCGCCCCCGTGGGCCAGAAGGTGCGCCGGGCGGGCCTCTTCGGGCACTGCAAGGCCATCGGCTGGTTCGTGGACACCTACCGCCGGGCGCAGATCAGCATCAACCTCACGGACCACCAGCAGACCGCACCCCACACGGTGCTGGAGGCCGCCCGGCGCCTGGCCGCCGATCGGGGCCTCGTGGTGACCGGCAGCGAGATCGTGGGCTTGGTGCCCTTCACCTGCCTGCGGGAGTCCGGCCGCCACTACCTGCGGGCCATGGGCAAGTCCACCGGTGTGCCCGTGCAGGACGTTCTGCAGACGGCGGTGTTCTCCATGGGCCTCGGTGATGTGGCCCCCTTCCACCTGGAGCAGAAGGTGCTGGGCCTGCCCAAGGTCGCTCCCACCAGCCTGGTGGCCATGCCCGTCCACGCCTTCACGGACGAGGTCAGCCGGGACACCCCGGCTCCCGGCGGCGGGTCCATCGCAGCCCTGGCCGGCAGCCTGGGCGCGGCCCTGGCCAGCATGGTGGCCAACCTGGCCCACGGCGGCCCGGATGCCAAAAAGAATGAAACCCTGGTGGCCCTGGCGGAGCGCGCCCAGGTCCTCAAAGACCGCCTCATGGAGGCCGTGGACGCCGATACCCAGGCCTTCAACGGCTTCATGGCGGCGCGCCGCCTGCCGGCCGATACCCCGGACCAGAAGGTCGCCCGCCAGGCCGCCATGCAGGCGGGCCTGAAGGCCGCCATCGAGGTGCCGCTGGTTACGGCCCAGGCCAGCCTGGCCGCCCTCGAACTGGCCGCCGAGGCCGCCCACCTGGGCAAGGTGGTGAGCATCAGCGATGCGGCCGTGGGGGCCCAGATGGCCTTCGCCGGCGTGCGCGGCGGGGTCTGGAACGTGGTCATCAACCTGAAGGACCTCACGGACGCCGAGTACGTCGCCCGCATGGAGGCCGAGACCCGGGACCTCCTGGCCCTGGCCACCGAGCGCCTGGCTGCGCTCACCGCCTTCGTGGACCAGAAGCTGCAGGACCGCATCGACAAGGCCCGCAAGTCGGGAGGCTGACTCCCACGGAATAAAAGGCGCTCCACGAAGGACACGAAGGCGCCCTGCGGGCGAAGGAAGAACACGAAGGCAGTCCAACCCACCCCGGGCATCCCCAAGGGGGCGGCGGCTGGACCGGCTCTTGGGGGCCGCAGCCAGCCGCCGCCCCCTTGGCCGGTCGCCTGCGACCGGAGGGCCAAAGGCCCTGATGCCCTTTCACAAATGTGGTTCCCCCTTCGTGCCCTTTTGGTCCCTTCTTCGTGTCCTTCGTGGAGATCTTTTCTGTTCGGATTGTCTGAGGCCGACCGGCCGCGGGGTCGCAAAAATCTGGACATATCAACGATTCGCTCCTCCGGATTCATCGGTGGGGTGGGGCGTCCCGAAGCTGGGGGTAAGCGTCGCTGCCCACACCCAAGGAGCGGGATCCCGTGAATCGCAAAGGTCTGGCCTTCAAGTTCATCCTCCCCGGGGTCCTGTCGCTGGCGGCCCTCCTGGGTGCCGTCATCTGGGGCGTGAGTGCCTACGAGACCCAGGAGACCAATCAGACCTTCGAAGACCACGCCACAGCCCTGGCTCTGACGTCCCGCGCGATGATCCATGCAGAGGCCCGCGACTACTTCAGCAGCCAGGGCATGACCTTCCATCTCCTGCGGGAGGGTCAGGCCCCCAGGGACCCTGCGGTGGCTGCTTTCGAGCAGGAGGCTCTGCGGCACTTTGCCGCTCAGCCGGCCGCCCAGACCCTCAGCCGCCACTACACGGACGCCAGCGGCGAGCCTCGCCTCCTCGTGCTGACTCCGGGCCGGATGAAGGAGGTCTGCATCACCTGCCACGCCGCCTCCGGCAAGCAGGCCCTGGAGAACCGCAAGGCCGGTGACCTGGTGGCCACCTTCGGGGTGTCCGTCTCCACCGCTGAGCTGGTCCGCTCCCAGCAGAACCTCCGGCTGCTCTCCATCCTCGGGGGCCTCGCCCTGCTGGTGGCCATCGCCGCCATCTTCTTCTACCGGGTGCGGGTCTCCCTGCTCCAGCCCCTGGGGAAACTCTCCACCGCCATCAGCCAGGTGGCAAGTGGCGACATGACCGTCAAGGCGCCCGTGGACAGCGAGGACGAGATCGCAGCGCTGGCAAGCACCTTTAACAGCATGGTGACCAACCTGAACCAGGCCCTGGGCAGCATGAGCCTGGCCTCCCAGCGGGTGGCCTCCGGCAGCACGGTGCTGGCCTCCAGTGCCGACGAGATGCGGAAGACCGTCCATGACACCGCCACCCTGGGCGAGAAGCTGCGCCAGGCCGGCTCCGAAGTCCAGGCCGCCCTGCGGGAGCTGGATGCCAACGTGGCCTCCATGGCCACCCACTCCCTGCAGACCGAGGCCCGGGCCAAGGAAGCGGTGGAGGACACCGCCCGGGGTGCGGAAACCGGCCGGGCCACAGCCCATGGCATGGCGGCCATCCACACCGCCACCGCCCGCATCGTCGTGATCGTCAAGGTGATCCAGGACATCGCCCGCCAGACCAACCTGCTGTCCCTCAATGCCGCCATTGAGGCCGCCAAGGCCGGCACCATGGGCAAGGGCTTCGCCGTGGTCGCCGATGAGGTGCGCAAGCTGGCGGAGCGCAGCGGCCAGAGCGCCAAGGAGATCGAGGAGACCATCCAGGCCATGCAGAACGCCGTGGATGGCGGCTCGGCCAGCGTGGATGTCACCCTCTGCCACCTGGAGGCCATCCGCAGCCGCATCTCCGAGGTGAGCGGCAGCATTCAGGAGATCGGCAGCCTCAGCCAGGGCCAGGCCAGGACCAGCCAGGAGGTGGGGCGGAAGATGGACCAGACGGCCACGCGCCTGGACCAGAATGCGACCGCCACCTACCAGCTGGCGGCCTCGGTGCTGGGCATCGCCAAGACGTCGGAGGACCTCTCCCTGATCGCGGAGGGCCTTCGGGAGACCGTTCAGCGCTTCAAGCTGAGATAATCCGGTTCTCCCGCCCTGCGGCGGCAGGGAAAGGGCGGCATGGGCGCACTCAACAGCGGGGTCCTCCACCGGGAGCAGATCTCGGCCGCGGACGTCGGCCGCACGGTGGTGGAGCACCTGGCCCTGCGCTTCGGACGCGCCACGCAGGCCCAGTGGGAGGCGCGGGCCGCTGCCGGGGAGGTCCTGCTGGACGGAGAGCCCACCTCGGCCCTGGTGCGCCTCCGGGCCGGGCAGTGCCTGGCGTGGGCCCGCCCCCCCTGGGAGGAGCCCGCCGTCCCCCTGGCCACGGCGGTGCTCTTCGAAGACGGGGACGCCCTGGCGGTGGCCAAGCCCAGCGGCCTCCCCACCCTGCCCGGCGGCGGGGTCTTCCAGGACCACACCCTATTGGCCCTGGTGCGGCGGCGGGCCCCGGAGGCCAGCCCCATGCACCGCCTGGGCCGCTTCACCTCGGGCCTGGTGCTGTTCGCCCCCACGGCCGCTGCCGCCGGCCCCCTGCAGGCCGCCTTCCAGCGGGCGGCGACGCAGAAGACCTACCTGGCCCTCTGCCAGGGGCACCCCGCCGAGGACGCCTTCGAGATCGCCGCCCCCATCGGGGAAGTGCCCTACGCGCCCCTGGGCCACCTGCATGCGGCCTCACCCACCGGTCGGGCCTCCCTGAGCCGGGTGCGGGTGCTGGAACGCCAGGAGGGGGCCGCCCTGCTGGAGGTGGAGATCGCCACGGGGCGGCCCCACCAGATCCGCATCCACCTGGCCTTCGCTGGCCATCCCCTGGTGGGTGATCCCCTCTACGGCCCCGGCGGGACCCCCCTGCCCGGCACCTCCGCCCTGCCGGGCGATGGCGGCTACCACCTCCATGCCTGGAAGCTGGACCTGGACCACCCCACCACCGGCCAGCGCCTGACCCTCCGCTGCCAGCCGCCCCCGGCCCTGCGACCAGCGGGCATCGAACGAGCTTAAGTCTCCGCCAGGCAAGGACGGAGGGGCCAATTTGTGTCTCAGAAATAATTTAATACTGTTGTGTATGAAATCGATATAATACATATGCACCATGGGTTTCAAAGGTACTTCCTTCGATAACCAGGTGCTCTAGGCTCTGCTGATGGAGCAGCCTGAGCGTGGTTTCGGCACCCCAGGGGCGATGCGCCCGGGGTGAGACCGAATCGCCGCAGGGAGCCCTGCACTGTCTCCGGTTCCTCCGCCTAGGAGGATGTGCACCTGTTCCACCCACGACGGACTGCGTCATGAACACCCCGCCTGCCCTCCGTCGTGGGATGACCCGCTTGGCCTGGCCCCTTGGGGTGCTGACCGTCGGTCTGCTCCTCACCCTCGCCGGGTGGAGGACCTACCAGCAGGATCGCCAGCGGGGGCTCGCCGCCGAGTTCACCACCCACAGCCTGGCCGCCACCCGCCTGATCCAGGTCCGCCTGGGGGACTACGAGCAGGCCCTGCTGGGCGTGCGGGGCCTCTTTGCCGCCAGTGGTCAGGTGAGCGCAGAGACCTTTGCCGCCTACGTGGCCAACCTCAAGGTGGAAGAGAGCTATCCGGGCATCCAGGGCATCGGCTTCAGTGCCCTCATCCCCGCCAGTGAGAAGGCGCGGCACGAGCGCGAGGTGCGCCGCCAGGGGTTCTCCGAGTATCGGATGCACCCGGAGCGGAATCAGGCCAGCTACAGCTCGATCATCTACCTGGAACCCTTTCGCAACCGGAACCTGCGGGCCTTCGGCTACGACATGCTCACGGAGCCCGTGCGGGCGCAGGCCATGAACCGGGCCCGGGATGAGGGCCAGACCAGCCTGTCCGGCCGGGTCAGGCTGGTGCAGGAGACTGACACGGATGTCCAGCCCGGGGTGCTGATGTATGTGCCGGTCTATGCCAGGGGCAGTGCCACCCTCACCCTGGAGGACCGCCGCCGAAACCTCATCGGCTGGGTGTACGCCCCCTTCCGCATGAACGACCTGATGAATGGCCTGCTGGGTGTCGGGGCCGTTGGCTTGGCTATCACGGTCTTCGACGGGGTGGAAGCCAGTGCGCCGAACCTCCTGTTTGACCGGGGTTCGGCCCAGTCCCACTCCAGCCTGCGCCACCAGCAGGTCCTCTCCTTCGGGGGCCAGGCCTGGACCGTGGTGATCCGGCCTGTCCCGACCCCGCTGATCATCCTGAGCCGGAACCTGGGCTGGGCGATCCTCAACTTCGGCGGCCTGGTGAGCCTGCTCTTGGCCGGTGCCGCCCACTTCCTGGGGGAGCAGTTCAGTCGCCTGCGCGCCATGAACGCCTCCCTGGAGCGCAGCGTCGTCGAGCTGGACCAGGCCCGGGAGGGTGCCGTGGAGGCGGAGTTCAAGTACCGCACCCTCTCCAACAGCGGGGAGGCCCTGATCTGGACCTCTGGCCCGGACCAGCTCTGCAACTACTTCAACGAGCCCTGGCTGAAGTTCACCGGCCGCACGCTCGAGCAGGAGCTGGGCCATGGCTGGGTGGAGGGGGTCCATCCGGAGGACCTGCAGCGCTGCATGGCCATCTCCACGATGGCCTTCGACCGCCGGGAGCCATTCTCAAGGGACTACCGCCTCCGCATCGGCACCGGCGCGTATCGCTGGATCGTGGACAAGGGCTCGCCCCGCTTCGACTTCGCCGGGCAATTCCTGGGCTACATCGGGCACTGCCTGGACATTACGCCCCGCATGGAGAACGAGCAGGCCATCAAAAACAGCGAGGAACGCAACCGCGTGCTGGCCGAGTCCGCACCGGACGCCATCGTCACCTGCAACAGTGCTGGACAGATCGTGGGCTGGAACCGGAGCGCCGAGTCGGTCTTCGGCTACACCACCGAAGAGGCCCTGGCCCGGCCCCTGCAGCTGGTGATCCCGGAGCGGTTCCAGGTGGCCCACCTGGAGGGCATGGCCCGCCTCCGCCTCGGGGGCGTACCCCCTCTCCTTGGCCGGGTCGTGGAGGTGACCGGGCGACGCAAGGACGGTACGGAGGTGCCGCTGGAGCTCAGCATGTCCCGGTGGGAGACCGCCGTCGGCTGGTTCATCACCGGCATTCTCCGGGACATCTCTGAGCGGAAGCGGGCCCTGGGGGAGCTCCAGGACAGCGAGGAAAAGTTCCGCGCCCTGGTGGAGACCGCCCAGGAGCTGATCTGGAAGTGCGATTCGGCCGGGCGGTTCATCTACCTGAACCCGGCCTGGGAAAAGACCCATGGCTACCCAGTTGCAGCGATGCTGGGGAAACGCTTCGGTGACTTCCAGAGCCCGGAGGTCTTCGCCCAGGATGCCCTGGTCTTTGCTGAGGTCATGGCCGGCGGCTCCCTTCGCAACCACGAGACCGCTCACCTCACCAAGGACGGCCAAGTCATCACGCTGCTCTTCAACGCCATCCCCGATCTGGACCGGGAGGGGCGGGTCATAGGGGTGCAGGGCACGGCCACGGACATCACGCACCGCCGGCGGGAGGAGGAGCAGGAGCGCCGCCTCCAGGCGCAGCTGCACCAGTTCGAGAAGCTGGAAGGCCTGGGCCTCCTGGCGGGCGGCGTGGCCCACGACATGAACAACGTGCTGGCGGCCATCCTGGGCATGGCCTCAGCCAACCAGGAGAGTCAGCCAGCGGGCAGTCCGCTCCACCACGCCCTGGAGGTCATCTCCCAGGCGGCGCTGCGGGGCCGCACCATGGTGGCGACCCTGCTGAACTTCGCCCGCAAGACCCCGGCCGAGGAGCGCCAGCTGGACGTGAACGGGATGCTCCGGGAGGAGGTCCGCCTGCTCATCCACTCGGCCCTCTCCCAGGTGAACCTGGAGCTGGACCTAGCCCCGGACCTCCGGCCCATGCGCGGCGACGCCCATGCCCTGGCCAATGCCTTCATGAACCTCTGCATCAATGCAGCGGACGCCATGCCAGAAAACGGGAAAATCATCCTCCGGACCCGGAACGTCGATGCCCACTGGATCGAGGTCCAGGTGGTGGACACGGGGTGTGGCATGCCCAAGGAGGTGCTGGCCAAGGCACTGGACCCCTTCTTCACCACCAAGGGGGTCGGCAAGGGGACGGGGCTCGGCCTCTCTCTGGTCCACAGCAGCGTGAAGGCCCACCGGGGCCAGCTGGACATCCAGAGCGACCCCGGCAAGGGCACCTGCGTTCGCCTGCGCTTCCCGGCCTGCGACCTCGCCCCCCCCTGTCCCGAGGCTCCCAAAGAACCCAAGGCGGCACTCCCGTGGGCTACCGGGCGCTCCCTAGCCGTGCTGGTGGTGGATGATGACGCCATGACCCGGGTGGCCATCCAGACCATTCTCCTGGCCCTCAACCACGCCGATACAGCGGTGGCGTGCGGCGAGGAGGCCCTGGTCCTGCTCCAGGAGGGCTTCCGCCCGGATGCGGTGATCCTCGACATGAACATGCCAGGGCTGGGGGGCTCTGGCACCCTGCCCCGCCTCCGGGTCCTGCACCCGGAAGTCCCTGTCCTGCTGGTCACCGGGCGCGCCGATCAGACCGCCATCGACCTTGCGGCGGCCCACCCCGGGGTGACCCTGCTGTCCAAGCCCTTCAGCAAGGCGGAGCTGAAGCAGCACCTCGACCGGGTGGCGGCGGTCTGAGGGTCGCTAGTTGTGCACGCCCGGGGCCTCGCGGCCGGTGTTCTCCACGTACTCGGCGTAGGTGCCGGGGAAGACCATGGGGGCCTCGTGCTCCTCGCCGCCCAGCTCCAGCACCCGGTTGGCCAGGCCCCGCAGGAAGGCGCGGTCGTGGGACACGAACAGCATCGTCCCCTCGAAGTCCTTGAGGGCCTCGATGAGCATCTCCTTGGTGGCCAGATCCAGGTGGTTGGTGGGCTCGTCCAGCACCAGGAAGTTGGGCGGATCAAAGAGCATCCGCGCCATCACCAGGCGGGACTTCTCGCCCCCGGAGAGGGCCCGTACCTTCTTGTCCACGTCGTCCCCGGAGAACTGGAAAGCGCCCAGCAGGTTCCGGACCACGCCCAGACCCTCCATGGGGAAGTCCTGCTGCATCTGCTCCAGCACCGTCAGGTCCGGGTTCAGGAGGTCGAGGGCCTGCTGGGAGAAGTAGCCCAGCTTGAGGCTGGCCCCCAGGCGCACGGTGCCCGCATCCGGCAGGATGGCCCCGGAGACCATCTTCAGCAGCGTCGACTTGCCGGCCCCGTTGCGGCCCATGACGCACCAGCGCTCGCCCCGCCGGATGTGCAGGGCCAGGCCGTCGTAGATGCGGCGGACCCCATAGGCCTTGCACACGCCCTCGAGCATGGCCACATCGTCGCCGGAGCGACCGGGGATGCGGAAGTTCCACTTCCCCACGTGGCGCTTGCGGGGCGGCTCGATGCGCTCGATCTTGTCCAGGGCCTTCACCCGGCTCTGCACCTGGGCGGCCTTGGCGGCGTGGGCCGAGAACCGCTCGATGAAGCGCTGCTCCTTGGCCAGCTTGGCCTGCTGGCGGGCGTAGGCGGCCTCCTGGTTGGCCTCCCGGGTCTCCTGCTCCTTGACGTAGAAGTCGTAGTTGCCGCTGTAGGTGACGATGTCGCCGCCGTCGATCTCCAGCACCTTGGTGACCACCCGGTTCATGAAGTCCCGGTCGTGGGAGGTCATCAGCAGGGTCGAGGGTACAGCCTTGAGGAAGTTCTCCAGCCAGAGGATGGACTCGATGTCCAGGTGGTTGGTGGGCTCGTCCATGAGCAGCACGTCGAAGTTGCCCAGCAGCACCTTGGCCATGGACACGCGCATCTTCCAGCCGCCAGAGAGAGCCCCCACATCGCCGTCGATCTGGTCCTCGGCAAAGCCCAGCCCGCTCAGACAGGCCCGGGCCCGGGCCTCCAGCTCGTAGCCGCCCAGGTGCTGGTACTCCTCCTGCACGTGGCCGAAGCGGTCCAGGATGGCCTCCAGCTCATCGCCCCGGGTGGGGTCGGCCAGCCCGTGCTCCAGATCCATGAGCTCGTGGTGCAGGTCCCCCAGGCGGCCGCTGCCAGCGATGGCCTCGTCCAGCACGGACTGCCCGGACATCTCGTCCACCTCCTGCCGGAAGTAGCCGATGGTGAGCTTCTTCGGCAGGCTGACGGTGCCGTCATCCGGGGACTCCTCGCCCACAATCATGCGGAAGAGCGTGGACTTGCCGGCCCCGTTGGGCCCCACCAAGCCCACCTTCTCGCCCGGGTTGAGCTGGAAGTCCGCCTCGATGAAGAGCACCTGCCGACCGTACTGCTTGCTCACACTGGAAAACGAAATCATCAGGCCTCAACTTTCCCACTGGCTTTTCCGGCATCCCGGGGTCCATGCATGAGTTCAATGACGGCCTGGTTCAGCCGCAGGCGGGTCTCGTGACGCTCGAAAGCCCGGGTGATGTAGCGGGCCCGGATCTCGATGCCGGTGGCTGCCGTGACCAGGTTCAGGCCCGGGGCGGCGGAAAAAGTCTTCACCCGGTAGCGGGCCGTGGCGCCCTGCCACTCCTGCTCGGCAAGGCGGGCATTGGCCTGGGTCTCCTGGTCTACCAGGTGCTGGATGCCGTCCAGGATCGGATAGGGGTCCCGGCCCGCGGGAATGGCCACGTTCAGCTCATCCCACATCCACTTGCCGGAGGTGGAGAAGTTGAAGAAGTGGCCTTCGATGGCGAAGTTGTTGACGAAGGCCACCCGGCGCCCGGTGGGGTGCCCTGAATCGTTCCAGCTGCCGGTCTCCAGCACCACCGTGCGCAGGAGGCCGATCTCCACGACTTCACCGCCCACCCCGCGGATTTCGACCCAGTCGCCCACGCGGATGCCGTTGCGGCCCATGAGGATGAACCAGCCAAAGAAGGCCACGATGAAGTCCTTCATGGCCACCGTGAGGCCCGCACCTGCCAAGCCCAGCACCGTGGTGGTCTGGGCTGGTAGGCCGAAGCAGACGAAGAGAATGCTAAGCCCACAGGTGGCCTGAAGGGCCAGCTTCACCGCCACCCTCAGGGTGCCTGCGCCCTTGTCGGTATCCGCAGCCCGGTGGAACAGGTGATCCACCAGGAAGCCCGCCATGACTGCGGCCAGGGCCAGCCCCAAGACCCAAAGCAGACGGGCCAGGCTGCGGTGCAGGGCCGTGATGCCGTAGCCCTCCACCAGGAGCCGCCAGCTGCCATAGACCTCGGCCAGGCCCTGCTGATCCTGGATGCGACGGCCCATGTCCGTGAGCCGGCGCTGGTCGTCTGCGTACTGCTTGAGGTAGGTCACCGCCTCCTGGGCCGAGTCCTTGCCGGGGCCCTGGCCAGCGCCCTGCCCTTCCTTGACCAGGCCTGTGGCCCAGTACTTGGCGGCCTCCCGGTCGCCCTGCTCCTGCTTGACCTTGGCGGAGATTTTTTCGTGCCGCTTGCCCAGCAGCGTGATCTTGGCCAGGGCCTCCTGGCGGGCACCTTCCAGCCGGGCGGCCTTGGCCCGCAGGACGCTCCACTCGCCGATCTGGCCGGCCAGGCTGGTGGGGTGGAAGGCCGGCGCCGCACGAGGAGCAGCCAACAGCTGCGAGGACTCCCGGTCCGCCGCTTCGTGGGCCTCCTTCAGGCGGCGAATGCGGGCCTGGGTGTCCCCGCCGACCCGCGCCAGGTCAGCGTTCGCAGCCTCGACCTCGTCCTGATCCAGCTCCAGCTGGGCCTTGGCCACCTCCAGCTGATCCTGCAGGGGGCCCTGCCCCGCCCCTTGTGCAGCGGTCAGCTGCCGGGTGAGCCTGGCGATGACCTGGCGATCTGCCTCCACCTGGGCCTCGGCCTTGGCCCTGGCTTCGCCCTGGGCCTTGAGCTCAGGGGTGTCCTGGACCGGGGCAGCGACCGCCCGCCGCAGCGCATCGGCGAAAGCCAGGTCGACTTCGTGGTTGGCCAGCCGCTCCGCCTGGCGGGCCAGCTGGAGTTCCTCCCCGGTCAGGGCTTGGGAGAGCAGGCTCCGGGCGGTCAGGAGCGGGGACTGATCCACCAGCTGTTCCCGGCGCGGGGCCTGCCTACGCAGTCCCGGGTTCTTGGGGGCCTGGTCCCCCTGGGTCGCTGACGTCAGCGGCTCCCGGGTCCACTGCCACCCCGCCGCCACCAGGGCGGTCAGGAGTAGGAGTGCGGCTGCGGGTAGCCAGGGGCGTTGTTTCATCTCGTCCAGACAAACATGATCCACCTCAGAACGCAAAACCCCGGAGCCAGGCTCCGGGGTTCAATTGGACTTCCAGGAAAGGAGGTCAGGCCTACTTGGGGGCCTCTTCCTTCTTGGGGGCTTCCTTCTTGGCGCCTTCCTTCTTGCCGGCCTTCTTCTTGCCGCCACAGTCAGGGCAGTCCTTGCAGGACTCGGCCTTGTTCTTTTCGCAGCAGGCCATGCCACAGGCGGGCTTCTTGCCTTCAGCCTTCTTCTCTTCGGCGGCGAAGCCGACGAACGCGAAGGAGCTCACGAGTGCGATTGCGAGAAACTTCTTCATGGAATCCTCCGGTTGGGTGGGACCCGGTCCCACCGAAACACCTTACCCACACCAGCGCTTGTGCCCAACAAGAAAATGCCGTGAACCCGGAGGGCGCAAAAGCTGACCTCAGCGTCCCAATAAGTTGCCCATCACCATGAACGCCATGGCAGGATTGGCCGCCAGGCGGCGCTTCAGGTAGTGGACGGCATACTTCCAGTCCTCGGCGAAGGGCACATACAGGCGCATGGTCTGACCCCGGCGGACGATCTCCTGCTGCAGGTCCAGGCGGGGCACCCCCAGCAGCATCTGGAACTCGTAGGCGTCCCGGGCCACGCCCTGGGCATCCAGGTGGGCCAGGCAGCGGCGGATCAAGGGCTCGTCGTGGGTGGCGATCTCGGGGTAGTGGCCGTGCTCTAGGAGCAAGAGGACCTGCTCGAAGAGGCGGTCCTTCATGTCGGCCTTGTCCTGCAGGGCCACCTCGGCGGGCTCCCGGTAGATGCCGATGCAGATGCGCACCTTGCAGGGCTTGGCATGGAGGGCCCGGATGTCCTCCGGGGTGCGGTAGAGGCGGCTCTGCAGGACGATCCCGAAGTTGTCGTAGCGATCCCGGATGGCCTTGAACATGCGGAGGGTCACATCGGTGAAGTGGCGGTCCTCCATGTCCAGGGTGATGTGGATGCCGTGCACTGCGGCGGCGGCCACGATGCGCTGCAGGTTGTCCTGGCAGTAGGCCTCGCTCTCGTTGATGCCCAGCTGCGTGGGCTTGAGGCTGATGCTGGCGTAGGGACGCCCCTGCAGGGCCTCGATCATGCGGAAGTAGACCTGGACCGTGGCTTCCACATCCTCCCGGCGGAAGACCTCCTCCCCCAGCAGGTCCACGGTGGCGGAAAGGCCCAGCTTGGTCTGGAGCTCCTCGGCCTTGGTCACGCCAGCGGCGATGCCCTTCCCAGCGATGTAGGGCGCGGCAAAGATGCGCACCAGGGGGGCCGGCATGAGGTCGATGAGGGTGTTCTTCAGGTCCACGGCATTCCTCGCATCAGTACCAGCCTGTCAAGGCCCACCCGCAGAGGGCGGCCTGCTGTCGGGATTATATGCGGCCGCTCCTCCGGGGCTCCGTCGGCCCGCCAGGATGTGACCTGGACCCTAGACCGGGTCTCTGGGCAGGGGTGTTTCAGGCCTGGGGATGGGGCTGGTCTGCAGGGCGGCGGCCGGTGAGGCCTCTGGCCCAACGACGGCGACAGAGAGGCTTAGCGCTCCCGGAGGTAGGCCCCACGCTCCAGATCCACCTTCTGGACGTGCTCTTCGAACCAGTCGCCCAGGAAGCAGGCAACGGCCTCCCGGAGGGGGTCGCCCTTGGCTGTTGCGTACTGGATGCGGCGCACCTGCAGGATCAGCTCCCGGTGCAGGTCAGCGTGGAGGAACCGATCAGGGTCACCGCTGGCCTTGAGGAGCTCCTCCTCCGTGTGGAAGTGCTCAACGGTGCGCTGGGAGATCAGGGCCAGGCTGGCTTCCAGGTGCTCGGCAGAGCGCTTGGCCTGGACATCTTCGGCCAGCTGCTGGACCGCGCCCTGGAGGAAGCGGTGCTGGGCGTCGAGGCGCTCGTTCCCCAGCAGGGGCAGTGATCTCCAGACGGCAGTGGGCATCGCGGCTCCAGATCCAGGGCTCCAGTATCCATCGAAAACACCCTTTGTACCCCCTGCT
>CAIMFT010000094.1 GCA_903840385.1 uncultured Holophagaceae bacterium | reverse complement strand
CTGGCCCTGGTTGATCTGCACCAGGGCCAGAGAGCCCCACATCTCCGTCAGGTAGGTGAGGAACGAAGGGGTCCCCGGCCGCAGGGCAGCGGCCTGATCCAGGAGCTGGATGGCCTGCTCGCAGAGCCTGCCCCGGACGGGCCAGGCCGTCGGCTGTGGGCTGAGGGCTTGCTGATACAGGGAGGCGGCCTTCTGGGCCAGCAGGTCGGGGTTATCCGGGGTGAGGGCCATGGCCCGCTCGATCCACTGCCTGGCGGCCTCGGTCTCGGCGACGGTATCGGCTCCGGCGTTCACCTGCAGGGCAGCCCGCTGGATGTGCAGGCGGGCGAGGGCCTCCAGGGGGCGCTGGTCGCTGCGGCCCCAGGCCAGGGCCTGGTCCAGGCACTGCTGAGCCTGCTCCAGAGCGGCGCGGGCCTCGGCGTCCTTGCCCTCCTCGGCCCGGCGGTGGGCCTCGGCGTTCCAGATCTCGCCCTCGAGGGTCCAGGCCTCGTAGCGCTGGGGATCCCGCTGACGGATGGTGCGGGCCTCCTGGCGGGCCGCCTCGAACTGGCGGTGGAGGGTGGCGTGGATGGCCCTGGCCCAGGGCCCCCGCCACCCGGCGGGATCCCCCTGGGCCAGGAGGGCCAGGGCGGGGTCATGGAGGCTGCGGTCCAGGTGGGCCTGCAGGGCCTTGAGGGCCTCGGGGGCCAGGGTGGCCCGCCCGCGCTGCAGGTCCTGGTCGTAGATGCGGATGAGGGCCAGTCCCAGGGAGTCGGCGGCCTGGGGGTTGCGAAAACCTGTGTCCCAGGCCCGCTGGAAGGCCACCCGAGAGCGGGTCCAGTCCCCCAGCAGCTCCAGGGCGCGGCCCCGGGCGAAGGCGGCGGGGCCACCCTCCCCGGCGGCGGCCTCCAGGCGCGCCGCATGGCTCCGCACCTGGCTGCGCACTGGGGTCAGGTCGTGGGGCGGCGACAGCTGCTCCTGGCGCACCCGGGCCTCCATGGCCTCGGCCAGGGCTCCCAGACGGGCGGCCTCCAGGTTCTGGCGAGCGGCACGACGGGTGGTCCAGAAGCCGAAGCCCAGCCCCAGGACCACGGTGAGCAGGGCGCTCACCGAGGCCCGGGCGGCGGTGGGATTCCGGCGCCCCCACCGGAGCAGGCGGTCGAAGGGGGGCAGGCGCTCGGCCAGGATGGGCTCGCCCCGCTGGTACCGGGCCAGGTCCTCGCCGAAGGCCTCGGCGCTGGCGTAGCGGTCCGCCGGGGTCTTCTCCATGGCCTTGGCCACGATGAGCCGGAGATCCGGAGGCACGGTCACCAGGGGCGCCGGGTCCTCCTCCAGGATGCGGCGGAGGAGGCGGGTGCCATCGGCCTGGCCCGTGGACTGGGCGGACCCGGGCGTGGCCGGGGCCTGGGTGGCGGTGGTGCGGAAGGGGAGCTGACCTGACAGCAGGGCATAGGCGGTGGCCCCCAGGGCGTACACATCCACCCGGAAGTCCACGAGGCCAGCCCCCAGCAGCACCTCCGGGGCCATGAAGTCGAGGGTGCCCGCCGGCAGGCCCGAGCGGGTGAGGCCGCCGTCTTCATCCCGGGCCAGGCCGAAGTCCGAGACCAGGGCCCGCAGGGTGCCGTCCTCCCCGGCCTCGGTGAGCACATTGCCGGGCTTCATGTCCCGGTGGATGAGCCCCTGGAGGTGGGCGGCGTGGAGGCCCTGGGCCGCCTGCCGGAGCAGCTCCACCCGGACCGCCTGGGGTGTCTCAGACGGGAGGTCCGCCAGGGTGCCGCCCTCCACCAGCTGCAGGACGATGCAGGGCCGGCCGTCCAAGGTCCCCACCTCGTGGACCCGCACCACGTGGGGGTGCTCTACCCGGGCCTGGAGGCGGGCCTCCAGCAGGAGCCGCTCGGCCTCCCGGGGGTCGGTGCCCCGCACGAACTTGACCGCCACCGCCCGCTGCAGGGACTGGTCCCAGGCCCGGAAGACCTGCCCCATGCCGCCCTCCCCCAGGAGGCCCTTCACCTCGATCCGTCCGTCCAGGGGAGGCAGCAGCAGGCTCATGGGGATCCTCGGTCAGGATGCGGCTTGGTGGGGCAAGGTGAGGGGGCTGGGGTCAGGACCCCAGGCGGCTGCGGAGCTCCTTCAGGCCAGCCAGGCGGGGCAGGAGCACCCGGGCCCGCTCGGCGGCAGTGCGGGCTGCACCCTTCTGGCCGGCGGCATCCTGGATCTGGGCCAGGGTGAGCCAGGCCAGGGCGCTCCGGGGGTTCAGCTCCACGGCCCGCTGGGCCTGGGGCAGGGCCCGGTCCCGCTGGCCCTGGGCCAGGAGGGCGCGGGCTTCGAGGAGGGGACCTTCGCAGGAGGCGGGGTCGCCCTTTTGGAGGTGCCGGGCGTGCTCCTGGGCCGCCTGGAGGAAACGGCTGGGATCGCCCTGGTGGGCCCGGGCCCAGGCCGCCCGCTCCAGGGCGGCCTCGGCCAGGCGCTGCCAGGCCAGGGGCGTGACGTTGCCGGCCCGGGCGGGGGGGAGCAACAGGCCCTCGGCCCGCGTGAGAAGCGGACCTGGATCCCGATCTGCCAGGGCCTCGGCCCGGGCCCGCCAGAGGGTCCACTCGCCCACCTGGGCGGACACCATGAGGTTGCCGGGCTGGGCCGTCAGCAGGCTCTCCGCCCAGCCGGTGCCCGTGGCGAGGGCCGCGCCGGGCACCCGTCCCTCCGCCAGGTCAGCCTCGACCTGGGCGGCGGCGATGAACACGCCCCAGGCCAGAGAGGAGGTGTTGGCAGCGGACTGGCGGATGACCTCCTGGGCCAGGACCACCGCCTCGGCAAACTCACGAGAGGGATCGCCGCCGGTCTGGAGGCGGCACAGGCCCAGGGAGCGGAGGGCCTGGGCGGCCAGGTTGCGGGCCTGCACGGGGCGGTCCCCGATCTGGATGAGGCGGCGGGCGTTCTCGGTGGCCCGCTCCGCATCCGCCAGGCCATTGCCACCCCGCTCGCTGTCCCGGTCGGAGCGCCGCAGCAGCATCTGGGTCTCGAGGGTCAGGGGACCGCTGGACTCGGGCGACAGGGACCGGGCCCGGCCAGCGGCGGCCAGACCTTCGGCCCAGAGGGGCCCCGGATCCTGGGTGCCGCCGTCCACCAGGGGATCGCTCGCGATGAGGCAGGCCAAGGCCAGACGCTCCAAGGGCTGGCGGGGATCCGGGGCCCCGGCGGCGGCCCGCCGGGCCAGGTCCAGGGCTGCTTCCAGGGCAGGGGTCGCATCCTGGCCCAGCATGCGCAGGACGCGGCCCCGGTCGGCCTCGTACTCGGAGCGGGTGGTGAGCAGCTCCGGGGAGTCCGGGAGGAGGACCTCGGCTTCGCTCAGGGCCGCCTGTACGCTGGCAAACCGGGCCAGGTCGGGCCCTTGACGAAGCATTCCGATCTTGGCCAGCCGGAGCTCGGTCTCCGCCAGCCGGAGGCGGGGCTCCTGAGCGCTGCGGGCGATGGCTGTAGCCCGGCGATAGGCCCGGGCCGCGGCCTGCCAGGCCTCGGCGGCTCCCGGCAGGTCGCCGTTCTCGAAGGTGGCGATGCCCATGGCGAGCCGGGCCTGACCTTCGATGCCCGCGGCCTCGGCGGCCTGGTCCGGGGCCAGGGCGGCCCCTGCCGCCAGCTGGGCCGCTTCCTGGAGGCGGTCTTCCACCAGGGCCATGCGGGCCGCCAGCAGAGGGTAGGCCGCCGCATCCTTGGGCAGGGCGGCCCGCAGGCGGGCCAGGGCGGGGTCCCGGAAGCGGGATTGGAGGGCCTTGACCCGGGCCTGGTGGAGGGCCGGATCATCGATATGGGGCAGGAGGGCCAGCTCTTCCTTGTAGCGCTGGGCCTCGGCTTCACCCAGGGCGCGGGCGGCGATGGGGGTGCGGAAGCCCAGATCCCAGGCCCGGGCCAGGGCCTGCCGGGCCTCCTCGGTGCGGCCCAGCAGCTGCAGGCCGCGCCCCAGCACGAAGGCCGCCGGTCCCGGGGCATTGGAGGAGTGGGCCGGAATGTCGGCCAGCATGGCTCGCAGCCGGTCGTAGGCGGGGCGCAGGTCGTGGGGCGGGAGCAGGTGCTCGGAGCGGACCAGCTCCTCCATGGCGGCGGCCTCGGCCCCCAGCCGCGCGGCTTCCAGGGACTGGCGACCGGCCCGGTGGGTGGTCCAGATGCCGAAGCCCAGGCCCAGGACCACCAGCAGCAGGGCGGCCCCCAGGGTGCGGGCCAGGGCCGGGTTCCGGTGGATCCAGCGAACGAACCACTCCAGGCGGGAGGTGCGCCGGGCGAGGATCGGTTCTCCCCGGGCGAAGCGGCCCAGGTCCTCGGCGAAGGCCTCGGCACTGGCATAGCGTTCGGCAGCCTCCTTTTCCATGGCCTTGGCGATGACCGTCTGCAGATCCTGGGGGATGTCTGCCAGGGGCGTGGGCTCCTCCTCGAGGATGCGGCGCAGCAGGCCCGGTCCCCCCACCACCTGGGTGTGCATGGCGGAGGGAGACTGGCCGGGCTGCCAGACCGTCTCCTCCCGAAAGGGTGGGCGTCCGGACAGGGTGGCGTAGGCGGTGGCCCCCAGGGCGTAGACGTCGGCCCGGAAGTCCACGGGGCCGGCCCCCAGCAGCACCTCGGGGGCCATGTAGTCGAAGGTGCCGGCGGGCAGGCCCGTGCGGGTAAGCCCACCCTCCTCATCCCGGGCCAGCCCAAAGTCCGAGACCAGCGCGTGGGGCTCGCCGTTCGGCGGGGTGTCCACCAGGATGTTGCCGGGCTTCACGTCCCGGTGGATGAGGCCCTGTCGGTGGGCCGCATGGAGGCCCAGGGCAGCCTGTCGCAGCAGCTCCACCCGCAGGGCCAGCGGTGTGTCCGGGGGCAGCTCCCCCAGGGTGCCGCCCTCCACCAGCTGCATGACGATGCAGGGCCGTCCCTCCAGGGTGCCCACCTCGTGGACGCGCACCACGTGGGGGTGCTCCACCCGGGCCTGGATGCGCGCCTCCAGGATCAGCCGCTCGGCCTCCCGGGGGTCGGAGCCCCGCACGAACTTCACGGCCACGGCCCGCTCCAGGCCCCCGTCCCAGGCCCGGTGGACCTGGCCCATGCCGCCCTCGCCCAGGAGCCCCTTCAGCTCCAGCCGGCCATCCAGGGGAGGCAGCAGCAGGGTCATGGCGCCCCCGGCAGCGCCAGGCGCATGCGGAGCGCCACTTCCTCCAGCTCGGGCTCGGCGTAGTTGGCAAAGCCCATGCGGAAGCCCTGGACCTGCCCGCCCTCAAAGGCGAACTGGCGGCCCGGCTGGAAGGCCACACCTTGGGCCAGGGCCCGGGCGGCCCAGGCGTCCACATCGAGGTCGCTGTGGACCCGCACCCAGAGGGCCAGGCCGCCCTGGGGGGCCTCGACCTGGATGCGGTCGCCCAGCTCCCGGAGCAGGGCGGCGCACAGGACATCCCGGCGGCGGCGGTAGACCACGTGCATGCGGTTGAGGTGGCGGGCCACCTCGCCATCCTCCATGAGGTCCGCCATGGCCCGCTCCAGCACCATGTCGCCCTGGCGGTCGAAGGCCAGGCGCAGGTCCCGCATCCGGGCGATGAGGGGCAGGGGGGCGTGGACGAAACCCAGACGGAGCCCGGGGCTGAAGATCTTGCTGAGGGTGCCCACATGGATCACTACGCCGGCGGCATCATCTGCGGCCAGCGGGGCATTGGCCCGGCCCTCGAACTGGAACTCGGACTCCTGGTCCAGCTCCAGCACGGCAAAGCGATGCTGGGCGGCCAAGGCCAGGAGGCGGGTGCGGCGCTCCGGGGCCAGCACCGCCAGGGTGGGGTACTGGCGCTGAGGGGTGACCAGGACGGCGCGGAGAGGGCCTTCCGCCAACAGGGCCTCCAGGGCGTCCAGGCAGAGTCCCCCGGCATCCACGGGCAGCGGCAGGCACCGGGCTCCGGTTTTGGCGATGACCTCCCAGATGCGCCGATCGCCCAGGTCCTCCACGGCCACGGTGTCGCCGGGTCGGCAGAGCGCCTCGGCCACCAGAAAGCTGGCCATCTGGCTGCCCCGGGTGATGAGGATGCGGTCCGGGGCGGCGGGGATGCCCCGGGTGCCCGCCAGCATGTTGGCTAGGGCCTCACGGAGCTTGGGGTGGCCCTGGGGGTCTTCCAGGCTCAGTGCGTTCTGCCGGTTGAGGGTCAGGGCCCGCCGGTAGGCCCGGGCCAGGGCCGCCCCCGGAATGAGGCGGGGATCGGGAATGCCGCTGGCCACCTTCAGCAGGTCCGCCCGCTCCTTCTGGGCCACGGGAAGCCCCTCGATGCCGAGGTCGAAGCCCATGGGCATGGCCGGGGCCTGCTCGCCGGGCACACGGGTGGGCGGTCGGTCCGCTACGACGCTGCCCTCGCCTGGGGCCGACACCACCCAGCCCTCCGCCTGCAGCTCGCGAAAGGCCGCCATCACGGTGTTGCGGTTCACGCCCAGCTGGGCAGCCAGAGACCTGTAGCCCGGCAGCCCATCGCCGGGCTTGAGGCGGCCCCGGTGGATCTCGTGCATGAGGGCATGGGCGATCTGGAGGTAGACCGGCTCCCGGCTCGCCGGGTCAAGGAAGACGGTAGGGGTCCAGGTACTCACGAAAACCTCAGAGGGAATGGCTGCAACTCATTCACGGTGGGTGCCACCCCAGCCAAGGAAGCTCTTCCGAAACGCACTAAACGAAGAAGTGGGGGAGACGCCATGGGCCCTGGTGCCTGCGCCGGTTGATGGGGTCTTTAACCGTTATGGGGGCCTATGTAAGGGAAGATCTGGTTCAGGTATCTTAGCGGTCGGACCCCATGCGGGAAGGATAAACACGGCAAAACTTTCGAAATCCAGGTTAATCCGTGGGGGCCCCGCCCAGGTCTTTCCCCAGGCCTTGCTCGTCTGCTACCGGAGCTGGGAACGGAAGGGCTTGGGTCCCGGCCGCAGGGGTAGGCGCTCAACGAAGCAGGGGGCCGGAGGGCCCCCTGCTTGGGGTTCATGCTGTGGCCTTGCTAGCGGTAGAACTCGACCATTTCGACTGGATAAATATAAACCTGAGCCGGTTGGTTGGGGATCGTGGAATCCATCCTGCCCAGCGCAGCTCCCCCGACCACCATGACTTTTCCACTGCTGAGGAGTGTCGATGTGGCAGCCCATCCCCGAGCTGTCGTGAGGGAGCCGGTGGCGGTCCAGGTGCCTGTGGTTGGGTCGAAGAGTTCTGCACTGGTTAGTATTGAGATGGGAAGGGCGTAATAGTTAAGACTTCCAGCGACAACCAGGACCTTGCCATTGGGGAGGAGGGTTGCGGTGTGGCTGTAGCGGGCTGCGGCGAGGCTGCCGGTGGCTGACCAGGTGCCGGTGGCCGGGTCGTAGATTTCGGCACTGGCAAGGGCTTTATTGGTGTCATTGAAGCCACCGGCGACCAGGACCTTGCCATTGGGGAGGGAGGCCGCAGCGTGGGCATACCGAGGGGCGGCAAGGCTGCCGGTGGGCGAGAATGTTCCTGTGAATGTATCGAAGAGTTCAGCACTTGCCAGGTAGCTATTTCCCACTCCGCCCACGATCAGGACCAAACCATTGCAATCTGTCGCGGTGTGCCCGGTCCGGGGGGTGGTAAGGCTGCCCGTTCTTGACCAGATGCCCGTGGCTGGGTCATAAAGCTCGGCGTCAACGAGGGTGCCGGATGAGCCTTTTCCGCCCGAAACCAGGATCTTTCCACGCATGGCGCCAGCAAGGCGAATGGCTGTGTGACCATTCCTGGCGGTGGTGAGGCTGCCGGTGCTGGCCCAGGTGCCGGTGGCGGGGTCGAACAACTCGGCACTGGCGAGGGAGTAACTGCCACCACCGTAGTAGCCGCCAGCAACGAGGACCTTGCCGTTGGGGAGGAGGGAGGCGGAATGGGATACCCGGGCGGTGGACATGCTGCCAGTGGCAGACCAAGCGCCAGTGAGCGGATCGAAGAGCTCAGCACTCGCGAGTTCGGTCCCATTGTCACCGCCAGCTACCAACACCTTTCCATTGAGCAGCAGTGTCGCGGTGTGCCCGCCCCGGGGGGTGGCAAAACTGCCGGTAAGGGACCAGGCGCTGGTGCCAGGATCGAAGAGTTCAGCGCTGGCAATGTAGGTGAGGATGGTTGAATTGGGTTTCACTCCGCCGATGACTAGGACTTTCCCATTGGGAAGACTGGTCATGGTGTGGTTGTAACGATTGATGGTGAAGCTACCCGTGGACACCCAGATGCCCACTAGTGGGTCAAAGATCTCAGAGCTTGCAGAAGGATCTATGGAACCCCCCATGTTGTTTACACCACCGGACACAATAGCCTTGCCGTTGTTCAAGAGGATGGCTGTGTGGTTGAAGCGGCCGGAGGTCAGGCTACCGGTGGGTATCCAGGTGCCGACGACTGGATCGAACAGTTCGGCGCTGGTGTTGTAGTTCGTGTAACTGCCTCCGCCGGATCCACCGGCGACCAGGACCTTGCCGTTGGGGAGGAGGGTTGCGGTGTGGGATTGGCGGGCGCTGGTGAGGCTGCCAGAGGTGGACCAGAATCCCGAGGCGGGGTCAAAGAGTTCGGTGACGGTGGTCGCAGCATAGGCATTACTGCTGTAACCACCGGCGACCAGGACCTTGCCGTTGGGAAGCGGGGTTGCAGTGTGATAGTAACGGGCAGTGGCAAGGCTGCCGGTAGCGGTCCAGGTACCAGTGGCGGGGTTATAGAGTTCGGCACTGGCGAGGGCGATGGCTGTGGTTCCGCCACTGGTAGCAGAGTTCGATCCGCCTATAACCAGAACCTTGCCGTTGGGTAGGAGGGTCGAGGTGTGGTAGTAGCGCGCCGCCGTGAGGTTGCCGGTGGCAGACCACGTGCCGGTGGCCGGGTCGAAGAGTTCGGAACTCGCGAGGGTCCCGGTGAAAGTGATGCCGTAGGGGTCGGATGGAACGCCGCCTGCGACCAGGACCTTGCCATGTGCAGGAGAGTGGCGGTGTGGAGGTAGCGGGCTGTGGCCAGGCTGCCGGTGGATGTGAAGGTGCCGGTTGCCTGGTCAAAGAGTTCGCAGCTAGCGAGGCTGCCGGATTCGCTCAGTCCGCCAACAACCAGTACCTGGCCGCCGGGCAGGAGGGTTGCGGTATGAAGGCTCCGGGCGGTATGGCCCCGCACATGCTTCAGCCACTGCCCCGAGACCACCTGCACGGCCTTGGTGGCGGTGGCCACATCGCCAGCCTGGTTCTGCACATTGACGGAGACGTTGAAGTTGCCGGTGGCGGAGGGGGACTGCTGGCTCAGCACATTGGTGTTGGTGGCGCCGATGGCGGTGCCGCTGCTGAGGGTCCAGGCGATGGTGCTGCCGGGCTGATCGGGCACCGAGCTGAGAATGGGCGCATCGTCCGGGTGCACCTGGGCCTGGGCGAAGAGCAGGGCCACGGGCGAGGCGACGACGGTGACGGTGGCGTGGCCGGTGCGCGCGCCGACAGCGTTGGTCACCGTGCAGGCCAGCGTCAGCGGCCCGGGGGCTCCGGCACTGTAGGTGATGGCCTGGGTACCTTGGCCGGTGGAGAGGGTGCCGTTGGTGATCGTCCAGGCGTAGGTCACGCCGGTCTGGGCGGGCACCGAGGCCAGGCGGGCGATGGCACCCGTGGAGTGGTAGGTGTCGGCGATGATCGTGGCGAGGGGGGCGACCACGGGCACCACAGTGACGGCGGCCACGTCCTGCTTGGTGGGATCGGCGGTGCTGGCGGCGACGACCGCGTAGGTGCCGGGCGTGGTCGGTGCGGTGTAGACACCGGCGGTGGTGATGGTGCCGCCGCTGGCGGTCCAGGTGATGCCGGTGTTCACGGCCCCAGCCACCACGGCCTGGAAGGCCTGGGTGCCGCTCACGGGCAGGGTCACGGCATTGGGCGCCAGGCTGACCCGGGCGGCGGTGACATCCACCGTGGCGGCGGCGGACACCGAGGTCCCGGCCGAGTTGGTGACCGTCAGCACATAGGAGGTGATGCCCGTGGGCGACACGGTGTAGGCGGTGCCTGAGGCCACCGTGGTTCCGACGGAGGGGATGATGACGGCGGTGCCATCGGTGGTGAAGGTGGGCGTGACGGTGGTGGAGCCGCCGGCGGGGATGAGGGGAACGGCGGCGGTGAAGCTGGTGACGACGGGGGCGGCGACGGCGCTGATGGGTACCGTGGCGTGGGCGCTGCTGCCCGTGACCGTGGCGCGGACGACCACCGCACCGGGTGCGGCGGGGGCCGTGAAGAGGCCACCCGTGGTGATGGCGCCGCCACCGGAATCGATGGACCAGGTGACCGCAGCGCTGGTGGAAACCGAGGCCGCCAGCTGCTGGACGGTCCCCACGGTCTGAGGAGACTTGGGGGGGGAGATGGAAACAGTGGGTAGCGGGGTAGCTGGCGAGGAGCCGCCGCCGCCGCAGGCGAAGATCAAGGTAAGGGCTGAGGCACCGAGCCACAGCCGGACGGACCGCAGAACCGCGGATGGGAACATGGAGCCTCCTGGTGGATAAAAGTGTTCCGACCATAGGCCCTTTCAACCACTAGTGATACAATTTTAAAAAACAATGAAAAAAATAAATAAATATCGAAAATTAAACATTCACCTGGAACCAAAGGACTGTCTCCCAGAGCCCAATGGGCCGCCTCCCTTTGCTGACCGTCAGGCTGGGTAACTTCTGGCTCTTCAAGGCCACAGGCCCAGCTGTCTTGGTAGGCTGAACGCGGAGTCCCGCATGCACCCCATCGCCACCCTGTTCGTCACCCTGCAGCCCATGGCGGAGGCTCGGGGCTTCCTGGGCTGGCTGGGCCGGGCCGGCTGGTCCCGCCTCTGGCACCTGGTGCTGGTAGCCCTGGCCAGCCTCGCCATCCTGGCGGCGGTGAACCTGGTGGCTCGCGCCGTGCGCCGGGCCGTGGACGATGGCAACGACGATGTCACCTCAGACGCCGAGCGCCGGGCCGAGACTCTGGGCTCCGTCCTCAGCAACGCCGCGCGGGTGCTGGTGATTGCCTTCTTCCTGCTCATGACCCTGCAGGAGTTCGGCGTGAACATCGGCCCCCTGGTGGCGGGGGCCGGCGTGGCGGGTGTGGCCCTGGGCTTCGGCGCCCAGAGCCTGGTGAAGGACATCATCAGCGGATTCTTTCTGCTGCTGGAGAACCAGTTCGGGGTGGGTGACATCGTCAGCGTGGACGACAAACACGTGGGCACGGTGGAGCGCATGACCCTGCGCATCACCCAGCTGCGGGACCCCGAGGGCCGCGCTCACTACATTCCCAACGGCTCCATCTCGCGGGTGGTGGTGCTCTCCAAGGACTTCGCCCGGGCCCTGGTGGAGGTGGAGGTGGGCTTCGGCACCGATCCCGATCGCGCCTTCGAGGTGCTGCGGGAGGTGGGCCGACAGCTCCACGAGGACCGGCCCGACCTGGTCCTGGAGCCCATGGAGGTCAAGGGCGTGGATGCCTTCAGCGAGAGCGGCTACAAGATCCGAACCCTCACCAAGTCCGCCCCTGGCGCCCAGTGGGATGTGGCCCGGGAGCTGCGCCGCCGCATCCTCCTGGCCTTCCGCGCCGCCGGCATCGAGATCCCCTACCAGCAGCGGGTGGTGCACCACCGTGGCACACCCGCCGGCGACACCCAGGGCGCCGCAGAGTAAAGGTCTCCTGACCCCTCAAGGAATCGTCCCAACCGGCCGATAAGACCCCCAGGGAGGCCTCCATGGCGGTTGGCAGTGTCAGTGCGGTAAACAGCAACGCCCCCCTCAGCACGGACCCCCGGGACCTGAACGGCGACGGCAAGGTGACGGCAGCAGAGATCCAGGCCTATGCCATCCGGAATCCCCAGCCCAAGAAGCCCGAGGCCTCCGAGGCCAAGGCCCAGGAAGCGGCCCCCACCACGCCCACGGGACTGATCGACCTCTACGTCTGAGCCCACCCGACGCGTCGATTCTCGGCCTCGGCCAGAGTGCGCTCCGCTGCGTCGGCGTGCTGGGCGTCCCAGGCGGCCAGGCGGGGCCGCATGACCGCCTCGTGCCAGGGCGGGATCAGGGCCACCACCAGCATGGCCATGTAGCCCGCCGGCAGGCTGGGGGCCTCCGGCATGGGCTGCAGGCGCCAGAAGGGCTTGCCGCCCTCGGCGTGGTGGTCGCTGTGGCGGGTGAGGTGGTAGAGCACGGTGCTGCTCATCCACGCATTGCTGTTCCAGCTGTGCCGGGGGTCGATGCGGCTGCCGGGGAGGCGGATCAGGCCGTAGTGCTCGATGAAGTTGACGACCTCGAGGATGGCCTTGCCCCAGAGACCGGAGGCCACCAGGAAGGCCACCGCCCGCCCGCCGCCGAGGGCCCAGGCCCAGGCCAGCCAAGCCGCCGAGAACAGCCAGCCCCGCAGGAAGCGGTTGTGGGCCGTCCAGGTCCCTCGGCCCTTTCGGGCAAGGCGGCCTGCCTCCAGGTGCCAGGCGCTGCGCAGCTGACCCAGGGTGGAGCGGAGGATGAACCCATAGACCCCCTCGCCCCGCCGGGCGGAGGCGGGGTCCTCGAAGGTCGAGACCCGGGCGTGGTGGCCATAGACATGCTCGATGGCAAAGCTGGCGTCGAAGGTGAGGCTCAGCAGCCAGCGGCCCCAGACCTGATGGAGGGGCTGGCGGGTGCGGTGGACCAGCTCATGGCCCACGGTGGTGCCGGCGGAGGCGGTGATGAAGCCGCAGCTCAGCACGGCCCCCAGCCAGCCCCAGGGGCCGGTGGCGGCGCGGGCGGCGGCCAGGTCCGGCCCGCCGTGGCGCAGCAGCCAAGCCCCCAGGCCCAGGGGATCGCCGGTACCCGCCAGCCACCAGAGCACGGTGTGCATGGCCAGCAGCAGGGGCAGGGTGACGAAGAGCCAGGCATTGAAGACCCCAGCACCGAGCCGGGACAGGTCCGACGCCTCGTCGGGGCCAAGGGCATCGAAGAGGGCCACCAGGCCACCGCTGATGACCAGTGGGGCCCACATCCAGGCCCCACCCCAGGTGAAGCGCCAGATGGCGTTCACCAGCAGGAGGGTCATCAGACCGAAGCGGAGGCGGGCCATTAGAGCTCAGGGCGGGGTCAGCGGGGGGCCAGGCGGACGGTCTTGCGGCCGCCGTCGGTGCCCTTGAGCCACGCCAGCAGGCCCGGGAAGTAGTGGCTCTGGTCATCCCACATGGCGCAGTGGCTACCATCGGGGCAGAGCAGGTAGCTGCCGTGCTGCACCTGCTTGGACACCCACTGCATGTGGGCGGGTTCCATGGTGTCATGAGCGGCAGCGATGACCAGGGTGGGCATGGCCAGCTTGGGCAGGTCGGCCTTGCGGTCCCACTGCTCCAGGCGGCCCGAGGCGCCAAACTCGCTGGGTCCCTGCATGAGCACGTAGACGTCCTTGTTGAGCCGGCCGAACATGCGGTTGATGGCATCGGGCCACTCGGGCAGGCGGCACAGGTGCTTGGCATAGTAGTGGGGCAGTAGCAGCTCGAAGTAGCGGGGGTCCTCGTACTTTCCGGCCGCCTCCAGGGCCTTGATCTCCTTCACCACCGCCGGGTCCATCTGCTTGGCCAGGACCTGGTCGGCGTAGCGGTTGTAGTCAGGAATGCTCATCATCATGTTCGAGATGACCAGGCCTTTCAGGTTCGCGCCGTACTTCAGTGCATACTCCGCCGCCAGGATGCCGCCCCAGGAGTGGCCCAGCAGGTAGAAGTTGTCCTTGTTGAGGCCCAGGGCGAGGCGCACCTGCTCGACTTCTTCTACGAACCGGGCGGTGGTCCACAGGTCCTTGTCCTTGGGCTGGTCTGAGTTGCCTGCCCCCAGCTGATCGTAGTAGATAAATTCAATGCCCTCGGCGGGCAGGAAGCCCTCGAAGGACTCGAAGACCTCGTGGGTGCCGCCGGGGCCGCCGTGCAGCAGCAGCACCTTGATGCGCGGGTTGTGGCCGAAGCGCTTGGTCCAGACCTTTAAGGAGCCCTTGGGGGTCTGGATGGGGATGACCTTGATGCCGCCCTCTTTGAGCTTCGACGCGTCCGCGAAGTAGGTACGCAGGCTGGGCGGCGCCGCCTGGGAGGTTGCGGGCAGGGCGCCGAGCAGGCAGGCGAGGGTCAGGAGGAGGGTCCGGCGCATGTTTACCTCGGGAGAGGTGGCAGTCTACACCCGGAGTGGGT
>CAIMFT010000093.1 GCA_903840385.1 uncultured Holophagaceae bacterium | reverse complement strand
GCTAAGAAGCTTTTCCGACCCAAGCACCCAGGCCCTTCTCCGCTCTCCTCAGCTCCTCGGTTTTCCTCCGCGTTCCTTCCTTTCTTTCAGCCACCCCTTGCCTGTTTTCCTCTGCGTTCTCTGTGTTCTCTGTGGTGAGATTTCTTTCCCTGAAATCCCGGAAGATCCCCAAAAAAGCCGTTCCAGCCGCCGCCCCCTTGGCCGGTCGCACGCGACCGGGGGCCGCAGGCCCAGATGCCCTGTCGGCGCGACGACTTGCTTCGTGCCCTATCTAAGGCAGTTCTTCGTGTGCTTCTCGGTATTGGCTGCGCCGATATGCGAGACGAACTGAAATATCGTGGAGATCCTTGAAGCTCAAGGTCCGCTTAGCGTCCGGTGCGCTGGCCCATGACGCGGTCCAGCATGGCCTCCAGCTCCATGCTGCTGAAGGGCTTCCGCAGGAAGTCGGCAAACCCGTCGGCGATGGCCCGCTCGCGGGACACGGGCAGGGCGTAGCCGCTGCAGAGGATCCCGGGCAGACCCGGGCGGATCCCCCGCATGGCCTGGAAGGCTTCCACGCCCCCCATGCGCGGCATGCTGGCGTCCAGGATCACCAGGTCGAAAGCCTGGGGGTCCCGGGCAAAGGTCTCCAGCGCTTCCTGCCCATCCGCAGCTGCGACCACCTGGAGGCCAAACCAGGACTCCAGCATCTCCCCCATGACCTCCCGGAGCTCGGGCTCATCGTCAGCCAGAAGGACCAGGTTCCGCCCCCGGGTGCCTCCGGTGGAGGCCTGGGGCACCACCTCCGGGAGCTCCGGACAGGGGAAGTGGATGCGGAACACACTGCCCACCCCGAGAATGCTCTCCACCTGGATTCCGCCCCGGTGGCTGCGCACGATGCCCAGGGCGGCGGCCAGCCCCAGCCCCCGGCCCAACCCCCGGGTGGTGAAGAAGGGGTCGAAGATGCGGGGGAGCGTGGCGGGGTCGATGCCCTGCCCCTGGTCAGCGACTTCGATCACGGCATAGGAGCCTGCCTCCACCGGCTCGGGCCAGTGGCCGGTGCCGAGGTCCAGGGGCGTCACCGACCGCAGGAAGGTGCGCACCCGGACGACCCCGCTGGTGGCGTCGCTGGCCTCGTGGGCGTTGGACACAAAGCCCTCCACCACCCGCCCCAGGAGGAGCGGATCCACCATCACCCGGGGCAGGTCTGCCCCAAAGTCCCGCTGCACCGGCAGCCGGAGCTGCTCCAGCACCTGGGCGACCATCGGGTTCAGCTCCAGGGACTCGGGCCGGCGCAGGTCGCCACCGGAGCTGTGGAGGATGTCCCGGCTCAGGCGGGAGGCCCGGTCCAGACCCGACTTCAGGCGATGGAGGTAGGTGTGCTCCCGGGAGTCCTCAGGCAGGCTGGCCTCCGCCAGCTCCAGGTTCACCACCATGGCCTGGAAGATGTTGTTGAAGTCATGGGCGATGCCCCCGGCGAGCATGCCCAGGCTCTCCATCTTCCGGGCCTTGGCCAGGGCCTCCTCGGCGTTGCGGCGCTCCACGATGGCCCACAGCCCATTCATGAAGAGGTTCAGCTGCTCGACATCCTTCTCGGTGTAGGAGGCCTCCTTGTTGCCAACCCCCACCACGGCCACGATCTGGGAGCCCCGGAGCACCGGCACACTCAGGAAGCGGCGCAGGGGGACCAGAGCTTCCGGGAAGTCCCCTGGCTGGGCGTGGCAGGTCTCGACCTCGTTCAGGAGGATGGGGCCGCGGAGGCGCACCACCTGGCCCCAGATGCCTGCGGCAGCGAGCGGGCAGGAGGGCCGAGCCTCCTCAGGCTCACCTCCGAGCAAGGCACCCTGCGACCAGGAGAACTTGGTGAACTCCTCCCGGGACTCGTCGTAGAAGTACAGGTAGCCGATGGTGCTCGCCGTGAGGGCCACCGCCTCATCCAGCCCAAAGTCCAGCACCTCTCGCAGGCTGGTGTTGTCGACCTGGCTGAGGCGAACCAGCGCACCCAGGCGATCGGCGCTCCGTCGGACCTCGCCCTTGCTGTCCCGGAGGGCGGCCTCGGCCCGCCGGAGCTCCGTAATGTCGGCCATGCAGCAGACGGCCCCACTGACCTGCCCATCCTGGTTCCGCATGGGGGTGGCGTAGGACATGAGGTGGCGCACCTCCCCATCGGAGAAGGCCAGCTCCAGAGGCACATCACGCAGCTCAATGCCCCGCAGGGCCGCCTGCTGAAGGGGCAGGTCCTCCGGACGGATCTCCTTGCCGTCCCTCAGGAAGCGGAAGTGGACCGGGCGCTCGGGGCCCCGGGCAGTCAGGGAGTGGTTGGAGCCGGTGGCCATGCGCAGGAGGCTGTCCGCAGCGGGATTGCCCCGGATGGTCCAGCAGAGGGAGTCCTCAGCGATGAGCAGGGGAACAGGTGCTGCGGCCATGACCGCCCGGAGCTTGTCGGCCTCCTCCCGGACCTGGGCCGACCGGGTCTCCAGGGCAGCAGCCTGGTCAGCCTTGGTGCGGAAGACGTCCTGGATGAGGACCACGCCCGCCACCATCAGGGCCGAGATGGCCAGGCCGAAAGCCTCCATGGGGACCAGGGTGTCCGGGAACCGGGTTCCAGCAAAGGTAGCCAGGGCATAGATGCGCCGGGCCGCCATCAGCACCAGGGCACTGGAGAGAAGGATCCATCCCAAGGGCCGACCGGCCGTCCGGTTGAGGCGCAGGGCCAAGCCGGCCGCCACAATCTGCAGCAGCACCGACAGGAGGATCACAGCGAGGTTAAGCAATAGGGGACCGACCTCAATCCCCTATCGGCAGAAGCCATTTCCCTGGTTAATCCAGGCCAGATGCGGACTTATCCCCGCCTTCAACTCCTGCCGAGGACCTGCTTGATGGCCGCCACCACCTGGTCCTGGTCGGCCTCGGTAAGGCCGGGCCAGAGGGGCAGGCTCAGGAGACGCTCGCCACTCCACTCTGCGTGGGGCAGGCCATCCTTGGGTAGGTGCTGGGGATGGGCGGCATAGAAGTCTCGGTACCAGGGGTGCACATGGGCCGGCCGGTAGTGGATGCCGGTGCCGATGTTCTCCTCCTTGAGGGCCGCGACGAAGGCGTCCCGGTCCAGACCCAGCTGCTCGGGGTGGATCCGCAGCACGAAGAGGTGGAAGCAGTGCCCATGGTCGGCGTCGCCCGCCCAGGGCAGGAGCAGCCCCTCCACGCCTGCCAGCAGGTCCAGGTAGCGGCGGAACAGCACACCGCGCCGGGCGTTGAAGCCGTCCAGCTTTTTGATCTGGTGCAGGCCCATGGCTGCCTGCAGGTCCATGAAGTTGGCCTTGCGGCCGGGCTCGAAGACCTCCGTGTGGGGGCTGCCCTCCTTGGCGAAGCGCTTCCAGGCATCCCGGTCGATGCCGTGGAAGCGCAGGCGCTTGATGCGGCCCTCGTAGTCGTCGCTGAAGAAGGCGATGGCGCCCCCCTCCCCGGTGGTCATGTTCTTGTTGGGGTGGAAGCTGTAGACGCTCATCACCGAGCGGGGGTTGCCGCCGATCCTGGTGCCCTGGTAGTGGGCGCCCATGGCCTGGGCGGCGTCCTCCACCACCCAGAGGCCGTGCTTCTCGGCCAGGGTCCAGATAGGCTCCATCGGGCAAGGCAGGCCTGTGAGGTGCACAGGGATGATGCCCTTGGTCCGGGGGGTGATGGCGGCCTCGAGCTTGGCTGGATCCAGGTTGAGGGTCACAGGATCGATGTCCACCAACACCGGCACGCCGCCCTGGAGGACGATGGTGCTGAGGGTGCTCACCCAGGTCAGAGAGGTGGTGATGACCTCGTCACCGGGCTGGAGCCCGAGGACCTGCAGGGTGATCTCCTGGGCCGTGGTGGCGCTGTTCATGGCCAGGCAGTGGGGCACACCGTTGTAGGCCTGTAGCGCCTCCTCGAACTTCGCCGACTTGGGCCCTGTGGTAATCCAGCCGCTGTGGATCGTGTCGATGATCTCCGCAATCTCCTCCTCCCCCACCATGGGGCGGGTGAAGGGCAGGAACTCGGGGCGGCGGACATAGGGCATGGGGGCTCCGGGTAATGGCTATCGGCTGTCGGCTGTCGGCTGTCGGCGGGGCCCATGTCGAGGTTTTCGGGCCTGATTCAAGGATAGACCAGGCTACTGGAGGACTATGCTCGGAGTTCCAATCCGAGGCCAACATGCAGGACTTCAGGAACCTGGCGGTGTGGCGGGAGGCCCATCAGCTGGTGCTCTCCGTTTACATGTCCACCGCCTCTTTCCCCTCTGCCGAACAATTCGGCATCACGAGGCAGATGCGCCGGTCCGCCGCCTCCATCGCCACCAACTTCGCCGAGGGCTGTGGCCGCGGCTCGGATGCAGACTTCGCCCGGTTCATCCAGATGGGCCTGGGCTCAGCTTCCGAACTGGAATACCAGATCCTCCTGACAACAGACCTCGGCTACCTACCACCGCGCGATTCGGAGCAGCTGACCGAACACATCAAGGTGATCCAGAGAATGGCCACGGCCCTCCTGATAAAACTCCGCCGGCCCCAACGCTTTAGCTGATAGCTGACAGCTAACAGCTAACAGCTAACAGCTAACAGCTAACAGCTAACAGCTAACAGCTAACAGCTAACAGCTAACAGCTAACAGCTAACAGCTAACAGCTAACAGCTAACAGCTAACAGCT
>CAIMFT010000092.1 GCA_903840385.1 uncultured Holophagaceae bacterium | reverse complement strand
TCAGCGAGAGCCAGGAGCGCATGCTGCTGGTGGCCCGGCCCGGTTGCGAGCCGCTGATCATCGGCGTGCTCCACAAGTGGGGCCTGGACGCCTGCGTGGTGGGCGAGGTCACGGAGACCGGTCGCTTCATTGGCAGCTGGCATGGGGCTCCGGCCATCGACCTGCCCATCCAGCCCCTGGTGGATGCCGCCCCGAAGTACGACCGGCCCCGCCAGCGCCCGGGCTACCTCGATGCCGTGAACGCTGTGCCCCCGCCGGAGGACCTGCGTCCCGCCGAGGTGGAGCGCACCCTGCGCAGCCTGCTCCAGCAGCCCACGGTGGCCAGCAAGCGGTGGATCTACGAGCAGTACGACGGCACCGTGCGCAGCAACACCCTGCTGGGCATGGGCCGGGGCGATGCGGGCCTCATCCGCGTCAAGGACGAGGCGGGCCAGGACACCGGCAAGGCTGTGGCCATGAGCAGCGACTGCAACAGCCGCTTCTGCTACCTGGATCCCTTCTGGGGGGCTGCCCATGCGGTGGCCGAGGCCTGCCGCAACCTGGCCTGCGTAGGTGCCGAGCCCATCGGCCTCACCGACTGTCTCAACTACGGCAACCCCGAGAAGCCCGAGAACATGTGGACCTTCGAGCAGGGCTGCCTGGGCATCCGCCAGGCCTGCCTGGCCCTGGACGTGCCCATTGTGTCGGGCAACGTCAGCCTCTACAACGACACCGAAGGCCAGAGCATCTTCCCCACGCCCATGATCGCTGCGGTGGGCCTGGTGGAGGACTGCGCGGGCCAGGTGGCCTTGGCTGCCCCGGACGCCACCGCCCTCACCGGCACCGGCAACCGGGTGTGCGGCTCCGGCTTCCGCGCCGCCCACGACGGCATCTTCCTGCTGGGCGAGACCCGGGATGAGCTGGGGGGCAGCGAGTACCTGAAGCTGCGCACCGGCCAGGTCACCGGCACCTGCCCGGAGCTGCGCCTGGACGAGGAGCTGCGCCTCCAGGCCTGTGTGCGGGAGGGCGTCCGCCTGGGCCTCATCCGCAGTGCCCATGACACCAGCGAGGGCGGCCTGCTCACGGCGGCCCTGGAGAGCGCCTTCGGCGGCGAGATGGGCTGTCAGCTGCTGCTGAGCCGCGGCGGGCTGCGCCTGGACGGCCTGCTCTTCGGCGAGACCGTGGGCCGCATCGTGGTCAGCGTCGGGCCCGAAGGCGAGAGCAGCCTGGCCACCCTCTGCCGCACCCACCGGGTGCCCCTGGCCAAGATCGGCACCACGGGCGGCACCCGCATCACCCTGGCGGTGGACGGCCAGCCCCTGCTGGACGCAGAGGCCGCCGAGCTAAAGGGGCTCTTCGACCTGGCCCTGGAGACCGCCCTGGGCTAGATGCCCATGGCCGAAGGGACCTTCAGCTTGTCCAGGAGGGCGTAGAGCAGGCTCTCCTCCGCCTTCAGGTCGGCCCGGAAGGAGCGGCTGTCCGTGTGGTGGATTTCGCGGCGCAGGTCCTCGAGCCTGTGGACGAGGATCCTCTGCACCAGCGTGGCTTCCTTGGCATCGAGGTAGAGATCCATGGTGACCTCCTGTCCCGGCACCGCGGTGCCTGCCGGCCGGGTCCGAAGGAAATATCGGGTCTTTCGTCCCTCCCCGCCACCGCAATGCCAGGCCAATGGCGGGGTATGATCCTGGAGCCCCGCTGAAGGACCCCTCCATGGCCGACCCAGGCATTCCCTCCACCCTCGACCGCCGCACCTTCCTGGGGGCCACTCTGGCCACCGGGGCCGCAGCCCTGGCCGGGGCAGAAGTGAAGGCCCCCGGCACCCGCCTGCTTCTGGAGGGGGCCACCGTGGAGAGCCTCCAGGCCGGCCTGACGGCAGGGCGGTGGACGGCGGTAGACCTGGTGAAGCAGCATCAGGCCCGCATCCGGGCCCTGGACCGGGGTGGTCCGCACCTCAATGCTGTTCTGGAGCTGAACCCGGAGGCCCTGGCCATCGCGGCGGCCCTGGATGCGGAGCGGCGAGCGGGCAAGGTGCGCGGCCCTCTGCACGGCATCCCTGTGCTGCTGAAAGACAACATCGACACCGCCGACCGCCTGCACACCACCGCGGGCTCCCTGGCCCTGGCGGAGGCCCCGGCTCCGGTGCGGGATGCCCATATTGTTGAGCGCCTGCGGGCGGCGGGGGCCGTGGTGCTGGGCAAGACCAACCTCAGCGAGTGGGCCAACTTCCGGTCCAGCCGGAGCAGCAGTGGGTGGAGCGGACGGGGGGGCCAGACCCGCAACCCCCATGCCCTCGACCGCAGTCCCAGCGGCTCCAGCAGTGGCTCGGCGGTGGCGGTGGCCGCCGCCCTCTGCCCCGTGGCGGTGGGCACCGAGACGGACGGCTCCATCGTGAGCCCCGCCAACGCCTGTGGCATCGTGGGCCTCAAGCCCACCGTGGGCCTGGTGAGCCGCAGCGGCATCATCCCCATCTCCCACACCCAGGACACCGCGGGCCCCATGGCCCGCACGGTGCGGGATGCCGCTCTCCTGCTGGGGGTCCTGGCGGGCCCGGACCCACGGGACCCGGCGTCCATTGACGCCCACTTCGAGGCCGACTACACCCGCTTCCTGGTGCCGGATGGCCTGCGGGGCGCCCGGCTGGGCGTGGTGAAGAACCTCCTGGGGGGCCACGCTCGGGTGGATGCCGTGCTACGCCCCGCTCTGGACCTACTAAAGGCCGCCGGGGCGGAGCTGATCGAGGTGGAGCTGAAGTCCTCGGCCTACGACGATGCGGAATACGAGGTGCTGCTCTTCGAGTTCAAGGCGGGCCTGGAGGCCTATCTGGCAGGCCGCGGGGGTGCGGTGCGCGACCTAGTCGCCCTCATGGCCTTCAACGACGCTCACCCGAAGGAGGAGCTGTTCGTCTGCGGCCAGGAGATCCTCGCCCAGGCGCAGCCCAAGGGCGGCCTCAGCGACCCGGCCTACCGCAAGGCCCTGGAGGCCTGCGGCCAGGCGCGCCGGGACATCACGGGCCTGCTCCAGCACCACAACCTCCAGGCCCTGGTGGGGCCCACCGGTGGGCCGGCCTGGCTCATCGACCATGTGAACGGCGACAGCGGCTCGCTCAGCTTCTCATCGCCCGCCGCCGTGGCCGGCTGCCCCCACCTCACCGTCCCTGCCGGGTTTGCTGCCGGCCTGCCCCTGGGCCTCTCCTTCGTGGCCGGGCCGTGGCAGGAGGGTACCCTGCTGCGGCTGGGCCACGCCTTCGAGCAGGTGGCCCGGTCCCGCCGTGCGCCGGGCTTCGCAGCGACCAGCCCCGTCACCCGTTGACAGGACCAGGCCGCCCGTGGAACCTGTTTTTCTCATCACAGGAGACCCCATGAACCGCACCCTCTTCGCCCTGCTGCTGGCCGCTTCCGTGGTGGCCATGGCCAAGGATCCCCAGGACAAGGCCCCGGCGAAGCCGGCCGCCCCTGCCGCTGCACCCGCCAAGGCTGCACCCGCCGCCGCCATCGTGGGCAACAAGGAGTCCAAGACCTTCCACAAGGCCGACTGCAAGACCGCCGCGAAGATGAAGGACGCCAACAAGGCCGAGTTTGCCACCGCTGCCGAAGCCACCAAGGCCGGCTACAAGGCCTGCAAGGTCTGCAAGCCCTGACCCCTCAAGTAGAGCCGAGAAAAAGGGCGCCGGAGGGCGCCCTTTTTCTTCAGGTAGCCGCAGGTCAGTCCTTCCGGCGAGGGAACTGGCGCTCGTAGGCTTCCTGGGCGTATTCGCTGGGGGGTACCCCGAAGCGGCGCTTGAAGGCGCGGGTGAAGGCGCTGGCATCGTAGAAGCCCAGGAGCTTGGCCACATCGCTGGGGCGCTCGCCGTTGGCCAGCAGGGTCACGGCCCGCTGGAGGCGGCGCTCGATGAGGTACTGGTGGGGCGTGGTGCTGGTGGCTTCGCGGAAGAGCCGGATGAAGTGGTCCGGCGTGCAGCGGGCCATGGTGGCCAGCTCGGGGACGCTGTTCTTCGCCCCGATGTGGGCTTCCATGTGGTCCAGTACCAGCTGGAGGGTGGAGCGGTTCAGGCGGTAGGGGAAGCGCCCCCGGTCCTCCTTCTCCGTGAGGCGGGACAGCTCGGCGCCCAGGAGGATCAGGAACAGCTCGCGGGTCATGAGCTGGACGCCGTCGGGATTGGACAGCTCCTGGCTAAAGATACCAAAGAGCTGCTTGAGGCTCAGGCTGCGCAGCACGGCGAAGCTGGACTCCTGCCACTTCCGCGGCGGGTGCTGGAGCGAGGACAGGAGCGGCTCCGGGAAGGGTCCCTCCATGAAGAGGGCCGTGAACCCGAAGGGGGTGTTGGCATGGTGGCGCTTCAGCGTGTGGCCAAAGCCCGGCAGCAGCAGGGCCAGGTCGCCGGAGCGGATGACGCCCTCCTCGCGATCGTCGCCGGTGCACACCCGCACGGCGTGCGTGGGCTGCAGCAGGGTCCAGGCGTCTCGGGCCGGCAACAGCTTCGTCGGCACGGGGTCGCGCTTGAGGATGGCCAGACGGAGAGGTCCGCTGGTGTGTATTTGGAGGTTTTTGGTCTCGTTTTCGCTCATGGCCCAGGAAGAAAGAGGCATACCCATCGGGGTATTCCAGGGAGGATGACAGGAATCCTCAGTTGGGCACAAGAAATTTTCACAACAGAAATTTCCAGGTCCCCTAGGCCACTCCCAGGGCCTCGGCCAGACTCCGGAAGACACCCAGACCGCCGGTGGGCCCCAGGACCGGGTCCACGGCCCGCTCGGGGTGGGGCATCATGCCCAGCACATTGCCCCCAGCACTCACGATGCCGGCGATGCCGTTCATGGCGCCATTGGGGACATGGTCCTCACCGATACCACCAGCGGCCGAGCAGTAGCGGAAGGCAACGCCACCCCGGGCCTCCAGGTCGATCAGCTCCGCCGGGTCCAGGGTGAAGTTGCCCTCGGCGTGGGCGATGGGGACTTGGAACACCGCACCCGCCGCCATGGCCCGGGTGAAGGGCAGGTCGGCCCGCTCCACCCGCAGGTGCACGTCCCGGTGGATGAAGCGGAGGGACTCGTTGCGCAGCAGCGCTCCGGGCAGGAGGTGGGCCTCGCACAGGATCTGAAAGCCGTTGCAGACCCCCAGCACCAGGCCGCCGTTATCGGCGTGGCGCTTGATGTCCGCCATGATGGGGGCGAGGGCGGCGATGGCGCCGCAGCGCAGGTAGTCGCCGTAGCTGAACCCGCCAGGCACGAAGACCAGGTCCGTGTTCGGAGGCAGGTGGGTCTCCTGGTGCCAGACAGGGATCGTGTCCCAGCCCATCACCGTCCCGCAGGCGTGGAGGGCATCGTGATCGCAGTTGGAGCCCGGGAAGACCGGGACCGCCACGCGCATCACAGGACCTCGATGGAGGCCTTCTCCATCACAGGGTTGACCAGCAGCTTCTCGCACATGGCGAGGGCCCTGGCCTGCACCTCAGCGGGGTCCGTGCCGGGCACGTCCATCTCGATGAGGCGGCCGATGCGCACGTGCTCCACCTCGAAGCCGAAGCCATGGAGACCCTGTTCCACTGCCTTGCCTTGGGGATCCAGGATCCCGGGCTTCAACTGCACCGACACGCGCACCTTCATGGGGCCCTCCATGGCCCAGTGTATCTGAGGATTCAGGGCCGCCAGCGATGGGCTTCCAGGTCAAGGTTCCCCAGGTCGTCCACGGTGATGCCCTCATCCCGCAGGCGGCCGATCTGCTCGAAGGCCCCCCACCAGCGGCCCCGGCTGGGCACGTAGCCCCGGGTGTTGACCACCCGGTGCCAGGGCAGGGGGGTGCCCTCCGGCAGGCCCGACAGCACCATGCCCACCTGCCGGGGCCGCTGGGGAAAGCCCGCCAAGGCCGCCACCTGGCCATAGCTGACCAGCTTCCCCACCGGGACCCGCGCCACCACCGCCAGCACCAGGCTGCGGAAGTCGGATTCCCGAGCCTCAGCGGCCTTGGACATGGAACGAATCTCCGCAGATTTTTTTGGCACTTTGGGTGTTCTTTGTGGGGCGCTTTTGCTTTTTTTGTGGTGGCGCCTTCAGGCCTGCACGCCGGGGCGCTGGTCGATGGGCATGCGGGAGCGGAAGCCGCCTTCGTAGCTGTGCCAGTGGTCCAGGGTGGTCTCGGGGTAGGCCCAACACCAATATCCGTCTCCTGAGTCGAAGTCGACGAGCCAGAGGCCCTTCACGTCGGCCTCCAGGTCCTGCATGGCCTGCTGCCAGCTCTGCACCAGGGTGTGGAGCCGCTCGCGCAGCTCGGTCATCCGGTCCTCGTCCCCGGCCTCCTCGGCCTTGCTCAGCTCTTCGGCCAGGCTGGCAGCCAGGTGAAAGACGGGCTCTGTGGTGGTCTGCACCTGCGGCAGCAGGCTCCGCGCTTCTTCGAGGGTGAAAATGCGGCCCATGGCCCCTCCGATGCTTCATCATAAACCCATGCGGTTCCTCCCTCTGATCCCATCCGGTGCGGACCCCGCCCCCTGGGTGCCCCTGGCCCCCCTCATGCTCCGCTGGGAGGGCAGCCTTCACCCATCCTGGGGACCGATCCGGCGGCACGGCCTGGCCATCCATGCGGTCCACCTGGCGGGTGAGGCCCCCCTGGACGAGGCCCTGGCAGTCCTGGCCCTGGGCCTGGGCATGGACTTCCTGGTGCTGCCCGTGGCGCGCCCTGAGAGCCGAGAGGCGGGCTTTCGCCTGCTGGGCTTGCTGGAGGCCCTGCTGGAAGCCATGTCCGGCCGGGGCGTGAAGCTGGCCCTGCAGCTGGCCCCGGGGGCCGAGGCGTCGGTCCTGGAGCTTCTGCAGCAGGCCCGGGCCGAGGCCGTGGGCTTCTGCTGGCACCCCGGCACCGCCGACCCGGAGCCCCTGGCGGACCGCCTCTGGTGCGGGGTCTGCGCCCCGGACTCGGATCTGCACCCTCTGCAGGCCCTGGGCTACCGCTGGGACATGGCGCTGGCAGCCCGGGACCCCGGCACCTTCCGCACCCAGGCTGCGGCCCTCGAGGCGGCTCACCCCCCGGTGCTCTTCCCCGCCGAGATGCCGGCCACGGCCCTGGGGCGGCCGGTGGTGCCCGATGACAGCCTGGTCTTCGGCAGCCACTGGGACCGGGATGGAGGTCAGCCTTGAGCCGCACCCTTCTGGTCGTTGCGGGCGAGGACTCGGGCGACCTCCACGGCGCCGAGCTGCTGCGCTGCCTCAAGGAGCGGGACCCGGACCTGCGGATCATCGGTGTGGGCGGCCCCCGCATGGCCCCTTTCCTGGACCGCAAGCTGGCGGGGGTGGAGGACCTGGCCGTGGTGGGCTTTATCGAGGTCATCAAGCACCTGCCCAGGCTGAATCGCCTCTTCGATGCCATCCTGGCGGCCGCCCAGGATGAGACCATCGACGGCGCCCTGCTCATCGACTATCCCGGCTTCAACCTGCGCCTCGCCAAGGCGCTGCGCAAGCGCATGCCCGGGGTGGGCCTGCACCAGTACGTCTGCCCCCAGGTCTGGGCCTGGAAGAAGGGTCGCATTCCCGTGCTGGGGCGGACCCTGGACACCCTCTACTGCCTCTTCGACTTCGAGCCGGAGCTGTTTCGGGGCCTGCCGGTGGCCGCCCGCTTCCTGGGGCATCCCCTGGTGGACCTGGTGGTACCGGAGTGCGACCGCGCGGCCTTTTTTGTGGCTACGGGGCTGGATCCGACCCGACCCCTGGTGGCCCTCCTGCCGGGCAGCCGCCGGGGGGAGATCGAGCGCCTCCTGCCGCCCATGGCCCAGCTGGTCCGGGACTGGCAGACGGCCCGCCCGGAGGTCCAGTGGGTGCTGCCCGTGGCCCCGACTCTGGCGGCCTCCTTCGTGGCCAGCCACCTCGGGGCTGCCCCCGTGAAGCTGGTGGAGGGGCTCACCTACGCTGCCCGGGCCCATGCGGATGCGGCCCTGGTGGCCTCGGGTACAGCCACCCTGGAGACCGCCCTGCTGGGCACCCCCTTCGGCATCGTCTACCGCCTGCAGGCCCTCACCTACCTGCTGGCCCGCTGGCTGGTGAGCGTGCCGCACTTCGGCTTGGCCAATGTGGTGGCCGGTCGGGAGGTCGCCCCGGAGCTGCTGCAGGGCGAGGTGACCCCCGCTCGTCTGGGGACGCTGCTCACCCGCCTCCTGGATCCCACAGAGGCTGCGAGCCTCCGCTTGGGGCTGGCCGAGGTGCGGGGCCGCCTCGGGGCGCCCGGAGCTGCGGACCGGGTGGCCGAGGACCTCCTGGGCCGGATCTGATGCAACCTTTTTTCACTGGCAGCATCTGAAGGGTGGAGGTGCCCATGCTCCCCTTGCTCGCAGCCGTTCCCCTCCTCCTGCTCCAGGCCCCCCAGGTGCCCCTGCCCCTGCTGGAAGCCAAGGACTTGCCCCCTGCCGCCCGGGGCCCCATGCCCCCTCGGGTGCCGGACCTGGGCGCTGAGCGCAGCATCATGGGCCAGGCCCGGGCCGCCTTGCGCAGGGGGCCATCCATCCCGGCCCTGCAGCTGCCGGCGGGCAGCCTCCGCATCCAGGACAAGGTGCCGGACCAGAGTGGGTGGCGGGCCTACGCCATCGAGGTGCCGGGTGGAGGCTCGGTCACGGTCCAGGTGGTGGACGGCCGCAAGGGCTGGTTCCGGGTGCTGGCCATGAACGCCTGGGGTCAGGCGGAGCCGGGTCTGCTCCAGAACCGCATCCCCAGCGGCGAGCCCCGGGCCAGCTACCACAACCCAGGGACGGAGGCCCGCACGATCTACTTCGTGGTGGACACCCAGGATGCCCACATGGTGGGTGAGCCCTTCGAGGTGACGGTCATCCACAGCTGAGCCCCGGGCTCAGGGCTTGGTCGCCGCTTCCTCGGTCTTGGGAACCGGCTTCCGCAGACGCTGGGGCACGGCGTCTGAGAAGGCTTTCCGGAGGCCGTCGGGGGCGCTGCGCCAGGCCTTGAGGGCCGCCGCCTGAGTGGGATACACCCCGAAGCAGCCCTGCCAGAAGCGCAGGCCGTCCTTGCGCAGGTAGGGCAGGATCATGACCTCCGTGGCGCGGGGGCCGGCGGCGCGGGCCACCTGCTTGAGACCGTAGGCTGAGCCCGAGATCACCATGCGCAGGGTCCAGGAGCCCTCAGGAGCCGCCTCCCGCAGGGTCTCACCCCGGTGGAGCGCTTCCCCCAGGTCCATCTGGTCCAGGGGCTTGATGGCCTCCTCGGAGCTCTCCAGGTCTTTTTCCGTCAGCACCCGGCGGACCTCTTCCACCCGCACCTCCAGGCTGCGGGAGGAGCCCCCCAGCAGGCTGGTTACGGACAGGGTGTAGACCGTGGTGCGGTCCGGGACCACCGCAATGCTGGAGTTGCCATCGAGCTCGAGGCCGCCGGGGTCGAGGCGGACCCGGGCATTGCCCTGGCAGGACCAGCGGAGCTCCACCTGCTCGCCGGGGCGGACCACCTGGCGGCTGGCCGTGAAGGTGCAGACGGGGGCGGGTGGCGGCAGGCTGGCGGCGGTCAGGCGCCCCAGGACGGCGACTTCCAGGGTGCGGCTCTGGCCTCCCGCCGCATTGCTGGCGGTGATGGTGTACCGGGTGTTCTCCTGGGGCGTCACGATGATTTCGCTCTTGCCGTCCAGCTCCATGCCGCCGGGTTCCAGGCGCACCTTGGCGCTGCCGGCGCACTCCCACTTGAGGACCACCGGCTCACCCGGCAGCACGGCCTGGGTGCTGGCGTCGAAGGAGCAGATGCGGGCGGGCTCTCCCAGGGGCATGCCCGGCGTGACCTTGGCTTCAGCGTGGGCCAGCTCGCCCCCGCCTGGGCTGGCGTCGAAGATCCGGTAGGTGGTGGTGTAGCCGGGCCGCAGGGTGACCTGGTAGCGTCCGGGCAGGATCATGCCACCGGGCTCCAGGCGGATCCGGGGCGAGCGGGGGGCGTCCCAGGTGAGCAGGACCGACTCTCCCGGCCGGACCTCTTGGGGCTCCAGGACGACGCTGCAAGGGGACTGGGCCTGGGCGAGGCACACGGTCATGGAGAGGCAGAGCAACAGACGCATGGGCCGAGTGTAGCCCGGCAGGCGGGCCTTGGGAGGCCCCTACCGCCAAAGGGCTGGGCTCAGAGGCGCATGGAGGTCTCGGCAGCGCGGGCCGGGTGCTCCTTCATGCCTTCCACTTGGAGCAGGTACCACCCAATGGCCGCCAGCAGCGCCGACCCTGCGTGGTGGTGGTGGGGCGGCAGGGCCTCCACGGCGCCCACGGCGGTGCCCCCTGGGACGTGCAGGCGGTGGGAGCGGTCCGGCATGACGGTCAGGCGGACCAGGGGCATGCCCTCGGCCTCCAGGAAGACCCCGCCGACCTCCACACCTTTGCGGGGCACCCAGTGGAAGGTGTCGCCGCTCAAGAACCTCAGCTCACCGCTCCCGGAGGGATGGGGCTGGTAGGTGGCCACATCCACCCGGGACCCAGGTTCCCGCAGGGTCACAGTGTCGGCAGGGAAGGCGCGGTGGAGGAGGGTCCAGCTCCCATCGGCGGTCTCCACCAGGGCCAGGGTGCCCTGGTGGGGCAGGAAGCGGAGGGTGGCCACAGGGCCGTCCTGACCCCGGAGGGTGTAGGCCGGAGGGTCATCGGTCTCCTGGTGCCACGCCAGGGGTGTGGCTTGGATGCGAGTCAGCGCTGTCATGACGAATCCCCTTTCCTCGGGGCGCAGGTGCGCACCCCCAATGTAGGAGTTTTCATTCATCCGTAAATAGGCTCTGCTTGGAAATTAAAACGCTACCAAGCGTCCTCGGTTCAGTTTCCCAGGTAGGTGAACCAGAAGCGGACACCCAGGAAGGGGGACTCGTAGCCTTCGGGCAGGCGCTGGAGGGGGGCGGAGCGCAGGACGGCCATGCGGGCGCTCTCGTCCAGGGCGGCGTTGCCGCTGGGGATCTCCACCCGTACCCGGTCCAGGCTCCCGTCCTTGGCGATTCTGAAGTAGATCTGCACCCGGCCGTGGGTGCTGGAGACCCGGTTCCAGTTGCTGGTGATGCGGGCCTGCACCTGCTGCAGGTACCAGGTGTAGGGGAAGTCGCCGTCCACCCCGCCCACCAGGCCCAGGCCGCCCTGCACGCCCGAGGTGGGGTTCAGGCCCGGCACGCTGTTGCCCGCACCGAAGGCAGCGCCATTGCCTGTGCCCACCGCCCCGGCCACGGGGTTGGCAGCGGCAGTCTTGCCTTTGGCGGCGGTGGTGCCCGTGCCCTGGCTGGTGGTGTCCTTGCTGTCGCCCCGGGCGGCGGCGGGGGTGGTCTTGGCGGCAAAGGGGTCCGGGGCCGTGGCAGAGGGGGCGGTCTTGCGGATGGGGGCCACCTCTTCGACCCGCCGCAGGCGCTCACCTGTCTTGCCCACCTCGGGGGTCTCAGAGCCGCCTGAGGCTCCCGCCAGCGCCGCCGGCAGGTTCACCCAGGTCACTTTCACCTCCTCCGGCTTGTCCGGTCCGCCGCCCCGGGGCCAAAAGAAGGCGGCGCCCAGCACCAGATGCAGGCCTACGCTGAGGGCCAAGCCCCGGGACCAGTCCAGCTCGCCCAGGTGGGCGCGGCTGCGGAGGTAGGCCTGGAGGTCCTGGCTCATTTCGTTTCGGTGGCCGGCAGCACGGGGACCGAGGCGGCGGCGGTGACGAAGCCCACCTGGGTGAACCCGGCTTCCCGGATGGCATCCACCACCTGGATCACCCGACCATAGGGTACGTTGTGGTCGGCCCGCACCAGCACCGGGCGCTTCCCGCCGCTCTGGGCCTTGGCCTTCAGGCGGTTGCCCAGCACCGGCAGGGCCATGAAGGTCTTCTCGAACTCCAGGCGGCCGTCGAAGGTCACGGAGACCGTCAGGGCCTCACTCTCCAGGTTCCGGCCTGTGCGGCTCTCCGGCAGCTTGACGTCCACGCCGGTGGTCATCATGGGCGCTGCAATCATGAAGATGATCAGCAGTACCAGCATCACGTCGATGAGGGGCGTCATGTTGATGTCGGCCATGGCGCCGCGCCTGGATCCTGGGGTGAAGGCCATGCTGCTCCCGGGCTGAGGGGTCCAGTCTACCGTGCCTCCATCTCCCTCTCCAAAGGGGGTGAAAGTCCCGGTAT
>CAIMFT010000091.1 GCA_903840385.1 uncultured Holophagaceae bacterium | reverse complement strand
GGGCTTGGTGGCTTCGAACCAGGTGGTGTTGGTGCGCGAAGGCACGGCGTCGATCTTGATGCGGAAGGAGGGCACGTAGAAGCCGTGGATCACGTCGACGCTGCGGACGTCCATCTTCATGGGCTTGCCCAAAGGGGCAAAGAGGACCTTGGTCTGCTTGCCGTTGGGGTACTCGAAGGACCAGCTCCACTGGCGGGCGGTGACCTTAACAGCCATGGCGTCCCGGGGGGCCAGGCGCATGTACTCGAAGTTGGTCCAGCCGTAGTAGAAGATCGAGAGGAACAGCACCAGGGGGACCGTGGTCCACAGGATCTCCAGGCCCACGTGGCCCTCGATCTGCACGGCAACAGGGTGGCGCTTCTTGCTGTAGCGCACCACGAAATAGATCATCAGCACCGTGATGAAGACGAGGAACACCACAGAGAGGCCGAACACGTAAAAGAAGACCGCGTCCGACTTCTGGGCCGATACGGCGGCTTGGTTCATCCATTCCATGGGAGCCTCAGCGGAAAGCGACGTCGGAAAACAGCAGGGCGAAGAAGATGAGCAGTGTCCCGAGGGTCACGAGCAGGACGATCTTGAAGAGCGGGCCCTCGTATTTCAGGTGCATGAAGTAGTAGAAGACCAAGCCGGCCTTGAGGGGCGTGAGGATCAGAAGCCCCCACACAGCCGCCGTCTGGCCCAGGTGGCTGAGGCTGACCAGGCCTGCTGTGAGCAGCAGGAGGAGGAGCCAGATCCCGATGAAAGTGCCGTAGCCCGGGTGGGCGACGGGATGCTCGGCGGTGTGTCCAGAATGATCGCTCATGGGGTGCCCTTACGCGGCCAAGTAGAACAGCGGGAGGAGGAAGATCCAGATCACGTCCACCAGGTGCCAGTAGAGGCCGCCGTTTTCCAGGTGGATGTAACGGTCCTGGCGGATGCGGTCCGTTGCGACCCAGTAGAGCAGGACGGCCAGAACCGACAGGCCCACGATGACATGGAGGCCGTGCAGGCCGGTCATCGTGAAGTAGAGGCCGAAAAAGACCTGCTCCCCGGGGGGGAGGGTCGCCAGGTGGGGGGCGTTGGGGTAGAGGCCGTGGTGGAACTTGGCGCTCCACTCGAAGCCCTTGATGACCAGGAAGGTGCAGCCCAGGCCCAGGGTGGTCCAGAGGAAGGCCATGGCGCGCTTCTTCTCGGCCCGCTGGACGGCCACGATGGCCAGCACCACCGTCAGGCTGCTGGTGAGCAGCACGATGGTGTTGATGATGCCGAGGGTGGCGTTTAGCTCGCCGCCGCCGTGGTGGAACTCAGCGGGGTAGCGATGGCGCATGTAGGAGTAGCCGATGAAGAGGCCTCCGAAGAGGACCATCTCAGTGACCAGGAACAGCCACATGCCGAGGCGTGAGCCCAGGTCGTCGCGATGGACATGCCCGCTCATGATTCCACCTCCTGCTGGGGAAAGTGGTAGGGGTCGTGGGTGATGGTGGGGATGACGTCGAAATTCTCAAGGGGGGGCGGGCTCGGCACGGTCCACTCCAGGGTGACGCCGCCCCAGGGGTTGGCCTCGGCCTTGGGGCCCTTGAAGGTGGCCACGATGAGGGCGCCGAAGAAGATCAGCAGGCCCAGCACCAGCAGCCAGCTGCCCACGGTGGCCACCACGTGGAGCGTGTGGTACTGGGGCAGGTGCACGTAGTAGCGGCGGGGCATGCCCATCATGCCGAGGATCAGCATGCCGAAGTACAGCATGTTGAAGCCCACAAACATGGGGAACCAGCTGACGTAGATGGCCTTCTTGGAGTACATCTTGCCGAACATCTTGGGGAACCAGTAGAGCAGGGCCGCGAAGAGCGCCATGCCGGTGCCACCGAACATCACGTAGTGGAAGTGGCCCACGATGAAGTAGGTGTCGTGGATGTGCACGTTGAGGGCCAGGGCGCCGTTCATCACGCCCGTGAGGCCGCCAATGCAGAACAGGAAGATGAAGGTCAGGGCAAAGAGGAGGGGCGGCTGGAAGTCGATGCTGCCCTTGTAGAGGGTGCTCACCCAGTTAAATACCTTGATGGCGCTGGGCACGGCCACGATCATCGTGAGCAGCGAAAAGAGCATCAGGGCAAAGCCGCTCATGCCGCTGGTGAACATGTGGTGGGCCCACACCAGGCTGCCCACGCCGGCGATGGACATGGAGCTGAAGGCGATGGCCTTGTAGCCGAAGATCGTCCGCTTGGTGAAGGTGGGGATGATCTCGGAGATGACCCCCATGGCCGGCAGGATCATGATGTAGACCGCCGGGTGCGAGTAGATCCAGAACAGGTGCTGGTAGAGGACAGGATCGCCGCCCTTGGCCGGATCGAAGATGCCGATGCCGAAGAAGCGCTCCAGGATGACCAGGACCAGGGTGATGGCCACGATGGGTGTCGCCAGGATCTGGATCCAGGAGGTCGAATAGAGGGCCCAGCACATCAGGGGCATGCGGAACCACTTCATGCCTGGCGCCCGGAGGCGGTGGATGGTGGTGATGAAGTTGATGCCTGTGAGCATGGACGAGAAGCCCAGCACGAAGGCGGCAAAGACCGCCAGGCTCACGTTGGTGCCGGTGCGGAGGCTGTAGGGTGCGTAGAAGGTCCAGCCCGTGTCCGGGGCGCCGCCGCCCGTGAAGAGGGACAGCACGGCGAGGATGGCGCCCGCCATGAAGAAGTACCAGGAGGCCAGGTTCAGGCGGGGGAAGGAGACGTCCTTGGCCCCGATCAGGATGGGCAGGAAGAAGTTCCCGAAGACCGCCGGCAGGCCCGGGATCACGAAGAGGAAGATCATGATCACGCCATGGAGGGTGAACATGGCGTTGTAGGTCTGGGCCGTGATGATGTGCTGGAAGGTGGTCAGCTGCACCAGGCGCATGATCACGCCGATGGCGACGCCCACGAAGAAGAACACGACCATGGCATAGAGGTACATCAGCGCAATGCGCTTGTGGTCCGTGGTGGTCAGCCAGGCCATGACGCCCTTGCGCACCCCGGTGTCCACCAGGTAGCTGGGCTCTGCGGCGGTTGTGTGGGTGGTGCTCATGCGCTCTCCTCGTCGTCCTTGGTCTTGCGTCCCTTCACCAGCACCAGCAGGAAGACCGCGGCCATCAGGATGATCACGATGGCGCCGATGGCGGTGGTGTTGAGGACGTACCGGCGGCCCGCCGGGTCATAGCTGAAACAGAACTTCAGGAACTTGTTGATGGTGGGCTGGGCCTCGCCCCGGGCTGCTTCCTGGGCTGCCATCTGAAGGTCAGCTGGCAGGTAGGTGGTGCCGTACATGTAGCGGGTGACCTTGCCCTGGGGGCTCACGAAGATGATGGCTGCCGCATGGATGAAGTCCTCGTTCTGCCGCTTGTAGTGGAAGCCCACGGCGTCTGCCAGGGCCTTGGAGGTGGCTGCCGGGCCCGTGAGGAAGCGCCAGGCGGCCGGCGGGAAGGGACGGCTGATCTCGGCCAGGTAGTTGGTCCGCTTCTGGGTGGCCACGTCGGGCAGGTCCCGCTCGTCGAAGCTGATGGTGAGTACCTGAAAGTCCTTGCCGGGCTCGGCCTTGGTGCGGTTCAGCACCTCGACCACGCCATTGAGCTGGGGCGTGCAGATGCCGGCGCAGCGGAAGTAGTTGAAGGTCAGAATGGTGGGCTTGTCGATGAGCTGCCGCAGGGTGACCGCAGACCCATCCTCGGCCTTGAGAACCAGGTCCAGCGGCACGGTGGCGCCCAGCCGCTCCTCGATGCCCACTTCCTCGGGCTTGAAGTCCGGGGTGGGGCTGCCCTGGGCCTGGGCGGGCACCAGGGTCCCAACGGCAATGACCAGAGCGAAGAGGAGGCGGCGGAAGGAGGTGGGCATGGGCTTAGCGCTTCCCGGCGGGAGTGGCCTGGGTGTCGGTGTACTCCCGGGTGAGGATCTTGACGGCATGGGCGACGGGGACCCGGTTGGGGATCACCTCGCCGGCGCTGGCAAAGAGCTTCTCGAGGGCGGCGAGGGCCTTGGGGTCGCTGGCGCCGTGGTCGAAGGTGCCCAGGGACTGGACCACGTGCGACAGGGCCATGCGGTCCTTCTTGGAGAGGTGGCTGTAGCTCACCATGGAGCTGCCCTTGATGCCCTCCTGCAGGGTGCGGTAGACATCCTCCAGGCGGGTGCCGTTCTTCCAGGTGGCCCGCTCCGTGAAGTTGCGGGGCTTGGGGTTCAGGCCATTGGCGCTGGGGCCATCGCCCTTGCCATCGGCGCCGTGGCAGGTGGCGCAGTTCTGGGCGTAGAGGGCCTTCCCACGAGCCATCAGGGCCGGGTTGGGGGTCATCACCGTGGCGGGGTCGATGGGGGGAATGACCTCCCGGGCCATGGCCGGGTAGTCCGTGGGATCCAGCCAGCCGGACTCGCCCTGGACGGCCTGGACAGGCGCGTCGGGCAGGGTGTGGGCCTGGTAGCGCAGCCCTGGCACCACGGTGAAGCCGAAGAAGGCGGCGATGCAGATGAAGCCGATGACCACCATGAGGGCCGACAGGAGGCGCTTGAGCTCGCCGGGGGAGAGGTACTTGTCGATCATAGGCGGAACTCCAGGCCTTCCCGGAGGAAGGGATCCCCCACCGGCATGTCCTCACCCTTCTCCATGGCGGCGCGCAGCCAGAGCACGATGCCCCCGATGAAGAAGAGGGCGAAGCTCAGCTCCGGCCAACTCAGCAGGGGCCTGCCGCCCAGGATGGGAAATATCAGCCAGTAGATGTCGAGCACATGGGCGGCCAGCATGAGGAAGGCCACCCGGCGAAGGCGCCTGGGGTCCTGCTTGGCATCCCGGGTCACCAGCACGAAGAACGGCAGGATGAAGTGCATGGCGCCCAGGGCGATGGTGATGTAGCGCCACATCCCCGCCAGGCGGACCTTGTAGTAGATGACCTCGTCGGGCATGTTGGCGTACCACATCAGCATGTACTGGGCGAAGCCGATGTAGGACCAGAACACGGTGAAGGCAAAGAGGAACCCGCCCAGGTTGTACAGGTGGTCGCCACGCACACCGGCGAGGCGGTCCTGGCCCTGGAGGTAGAGGACCGAGAGGGCCGTCGCGGCGAGACCGCTGAGGAAGGCCCCGGCGAAGATGTAGACCCCGAAGATGTCGCTGTACCACTCAGGCGTCAGGCCCGAGACCCAGTCGAAGGCCACAATGGTGATGACCAGGGCGAAGATGGCCATGAAGGCGGGGGCGAACTTTCGGGCCCTGATGTTGAAGGCGGGGTCCCGACTGGTGTCTTGCTTGAGGGACCCGCCCACCAGCACCGTCAGGCCAACCAGCACCAGGGCAAAGGCGATGAGGGTCCGCACGGAGAAAAACGGGATGCTCAGCCAGAAGGCTTTGCCCGCCAGGATGGGGTGGTGGGCCGCTTCCGGTCGCGTGCCCGGGTAGAGCACGGGGAGCGCGCCCAGGGCGATGGTGATGTAGCGCCACATCCCCGCCAGGCGGACCTTGT
>CAIMFT010000090.1 GCA_903840385.1 uncultured Holophagaceae bacterium | reverse complement strand
GGCTGACGCCGGTGTGGGCCGACTGGTTCATGATGCGGCCGCTGTGGGCCGTCCTTACGTCTTGGCTGAACATGGTGTGCCTCCTGTTTGGCTGGTTGTGGTTTGCCTTGCTGCTGTGCGTGCCCTGCGTTGCACCTGCGAGCGTTCGCGCAGGAGGAGCCACTCGGCTTTCGCAGCAGAGGTCGGCACGACTGCTTAGGCTCCTTTCTCGACGAAGCGCAGGCCGAGCAGGATGACGACATCGTTGCTCGTCGCAGCCTTGCCGCTGCCTGCGAGCGGCTTGAAGGTGGCCACATTGTCCCGAACCTCCAGGCGCAGTCGCACACGGTGAATGGCGAACTCAACGCCGGCGCTGCCGTAGGCGGCGAGGCTGTAGGTGGGATCGGCGGGGAGCTTGGGGATGTTGGTGCTCCGAGCACCACCGCCGGCGCCGAGAAAGGGGGTGACCTTCCACGTGCTGCCCAGGGCCACCTGGGACCCGCGCGCTTCCGCACCGATATCACAGATGAAGACGTCGAGCTTGGGCTCGCCCGCAATGGCGAGGTCGTGGCTCCGCGCCCACTCAAAGGTGGCCGTGATGGCAAACGACGGGCGCGGGACATAGGACACCACCACCGCGGTCAGGTCGGCGCCCTTGAGGTTGCTCCGCTCCGCGCCGGTGGGGATGAACCAACCCGCGGAGACGCAGAACTCCCAGGCCGCCGGGGGCTGGGCCGGGGTCTGGGCCGCGGCCGGGCGCGTGGAAGCGAGGAGCAGGAGGAGGGCGCCCATGGCCCCGACCCCTTTTCGGCGGAATTCCTGGCGGCCGACACGGGTTACTCGTGAAGAAGTGTTGGAAGAAAAGCAGTTGTTGAACACGTCGGCCTCCAGGTGTGGATGAGACTTCATCTCACAATGAATAGTGTATGCTGTACACAGTTTCGTTCAAGGTAATTTTTTGAAAAGGAGTGCCATGACAGGAAGGACTGGCCTGGGGGATATGCGGAGCCCTGCGACGAAGGGTGGACGGCGCCGTGAGGACCACCCGCAGGCACCCGCCAGCCCTGAAAGCACTGCCCTGGACCTGCAAAAGCGCAGTGAGCTGCTCTGGGAGGCTCCGCCCCGGCCGAGCCGGGGCTCCAAGCCCACCATGAGCCGCGAGGACATCGTCCAGGCAGCCATCAGCGTGGCCGACCAGAGCGGCCTCGCTGCGCTCACGATGGCTGCGGTCGCCGAACGGGTTGGGTTCACCACCATGGCGCTCTACCGCTACTTCCCGAACAAGGAGGCGCTGATCGACGCTTCCGTCGACGCTGCCATGGGGACGCCGCCGCCACGGAGCGGCCCGCACAAGGGCTGGCGGCAGGAGGTGCAGGGGTGGGCTTATGCGAAGCGGGCGATGCTGTGCGCGCGGCCCTGGCTGGCGGAGCTGCCCTTCGTCGCCGCGCCCCACGGCCCCAACTGGCTGAGCTGGCATGAGGCGCTCCTGGAGGCCCTGGCTGACACGGGGCTGAGTCCCGAGGACCTGATGGACATGCTCAGCGTGGTCCATGCCTACGTGAGTGGAGCCTCCGATACGGCCATCTCGCTGGCGCGCGCCAGGTCCCGGGGCATGTCGGACGAACTGTGGGCGCAGGCCGTGGGCAGGGACCTCTGTCGCGCGATCCACCACTCGCGCTACCCGAGGCTGTCTGCCATTCTCACCTCCCAGTCGGGGGGGATTTCGGACGCATCACCGCTGCCCGTGCGCGCCGGCCGGCCACGCACCATGGAAGAGGGCTTCGCCTTCGGCCTCGAGCGTGTCTTGGATGGCATCGCGCTCTACATCGACTCAAACGAAGGCGCCTGACGCATTCCGGCAGTCCCCCCGACTGCCTTCGCACCCAAACGGTAGGCCGCACTGCCACGGGCTTGGAGGGCCACGCTTCGGGGTGGCCTCCTGCTCTCAGTGGTATTCGACCCGCGGGCCGGGTTTTCTCTTCGCTTCTACCTGTTCTGTTTGCTTGGGCTTGGCAAACCTCGAAACATGCGAACGGATGGCCCAGTCAAAGTGGGCGGTCAGGCCGGTCCTGCGCCTGTTCGCCTTCCTTCGTTGGGTTGGGAGGATGAACTCCCTCTGTCTCCGGTCCTGTCCCCGTCTCCGTCTATCGGCCTTGTAGAGCGAATAGAAGGCAAAAAGGATGAAGGAATCGGAGATCAGGAAGATGAGGAGGCTAATGCTCATCGTGGTCTCCAGGGACAGTAGGGAAACAGAGTAGCAGGAGCTGAGACTGGATCGCAAAAAAACGACATTGGTGAAGGGAGAATGGATGAAATCTGTCTATGCCACCCACCTAAACAGTGAAAGCCGGCGGTGCTGTGACTTCGAATCCCTCACTCTCCGCCTCCGCCTCCGCTTCCGCCAAAGGCTGTGGCGGGTTGGGCAGCGGGATTCCCTCCAGGGCCACTGCTGCGCAGCGTCCCTTCCGGCCGCACGCACTGCTGGCACGCCGCTTAACGGCTGCGGCAGTCCCCCGGACTGCCTTCGCCTACGGCTACCTGCCAGCATTGCTGTGACTTCGAATCCCGCCTTCACTTTCCGCCAGAAAAATGCCCCCATTCGGGGGCGTTTTTCTGGCGGAGAGTGAGGGATTCGAACCCTCGGTAAGCTTTTGACCTACACACACTTTCCAGGCGTGCTCCTTAAACCACTCGGACAACTCTCCATGGCTGCCGCATGTCTGCGACGAACAGCAAGGTTATCACGGCCGAGGGCAGGGGCCAAGGGCCGAGACTGGGCGCTACACCGCCTCAAGGATGGCGGTGAGGAGCTTCCAGAAGTTGGCGACAGAGGAGATGCTCACGTGCTCGTCGGGGGTGTGCACGTCCCACATGTTGGGGCCGATGGACACCATCTCCATGGCGGTGTACTTCTCGCCGATGAGGCCGCACTCCAGGCCGGCGTGAATGGCCATGATGACCAGGGGCTTCCCAAACAGCTTCTCGTTGGTGCCGCTGGCGATCTGCACCAGGGAGGCGTTGGGCTCGGGCTTCCAGCCGGGGTAGCCGCCGGTGGTGTGGGCTTCGAAGCCTGCCAGGGCGCAGGTGGCGGCGATGCGCTCGGAGAGGGCCACCTTGGAGGGGTCGATGGAGCTGCGGGTGAGCAGGTTCACTTCGACCTCGCCGGCCCGGGTGTCGATGACGCCCATGTTGGTGGAGGTCTGCACCAGGCCCTTGATGTCGGGGCTCATGGCCTCGACGCCGTGGGGCAGGGCCAGCAGCAGCTTCACCAGGGTGTCGGCCACATCGGCAGGCATGGCCTGGGTGGCCTCGCCGGGCTCCAGGGCCAGCTGCAGGCCGGGATCGAAGGCACCGAGGGCGGCCTGCCAGTGGGCGGCCTGACCCACCAGGGCGGCCTTGAAGGCCCCCTCCTGGGCGGGGCTCAGGAAGATCTGGGCCGAGGCCTCGCGGGGGATGGCGTTGCGCTTGTTGCCACCCTTGATGGACGCCAGCTGCTGGCCGAAGATGGGGCCGAGGGAGCCCAGCACCTGGGCCAGGATGCGGATGGCGTTGCCGCGACCCGAGTTGATGTCGATGCCCGAGTGCCCGCCCTTGAGGCCGAAGAGCTTCAGGCGGTAGGGCTGGGTCCCCGCCGCGGGGGCCACGGGCGTGAAGGCCTTGGTGGTGATGGTGTCCACACCGCCGGCGCAGCCGATGGTGAGGTAGCCCTCCTCCTCGCTGTCGAGGTTGAGGAGGAACTTGGCCTTGAGGCGGCCCGGCTCGAGGCCGTTGGCGCCGGTGAGGCCGGTCTCTTCATCGATGGTGATGAGCACCTCGATGGGACCGTGGGCCATGTCCTTGCTGGCCAGCACGGCGAGGGCCGCGGCCACGCCGATGCCGTTGTCAGCGCCCAGGGTGGTGCCCTTGGCTCGGAGCAGGTCGCCGTCCTGGTAGACCTGGATGGGGTCCTTGAGGAAGTCGTGCACCGTGCCTTCGTTCTTCTCGCAGACCATGTCCACATGGGCCTGGAGGCAGACCGTGGGGTGGCTCTCCTTGCCGGCGGTGGCGGCCTTGCGGATGATCACGTTGCCCACGGGGTCGATGTCCACCGAGCAGCCGAGGGCCTTGGCCTGCTCCGCCACCCAGGCGGCCGCAGCGGCCTCCACCTTGGAGCCGCGAGGGATCTTGGAGAGCTCCAGGAAGTAGTGGAGGAGGGCCTGGGGTTCGAGGGCTGCAAGCTGGGCGTTCATGGGGTCTCCTGGGCACCGGACGGGGCCGGCGGACCTTCAGGGTAAGGGGGGACCCCCAGGCTCAGGCGTGACGGCCGTCACTTCAACGAAGGCCGTGGCTGGCCTTGAAGGGGGCCCACTGGGCCTTGAGCTGGATGAACGCCTCCACATCCGCACAGAGCAGGAAGGGGTTGGTGAGGCGCTCCAGGGCGAGGGTGGAGGCGGGCCGGGCGCCGTAGTCATGGCCGGGCCAGAGGGTGGTCTCCGGGGGCCACTCCCGCAGGAGGCGCTGAAGGCTGCCCCACTCGGTGCGGGCATCGGCCTCGGTGGTGGTGCCGCCCACCTTGCCCACGAAGAGCAGGTCCCCGGTGATGGCCACGCCCAGGTCCACCACCCGGAAGGCCAGGTGATCAGGGCAGTGGCCGGGTACCCGCCAGACCCTCAGGCGGTAGGTGCCGAAGAGGACCTCCTCCCCGTCTGCCAGCACCCGGTCCAGGGGGCCGGGATGCCCGGGTCCGCCCAGCACCGGGGCGCCCGTGAGGGCCCGGGCCTCGGCGTTGCCTCCCGCATGGTCCGCGTGGCCGTGGGTGTTCAGGATGGCGGTCACCCGCAGGCCCTGGGCCGCGGCCCGGGCCACAGCGGCGGCGGGATCGTAGCAGGGGTCCACTAGCAGGGCCTCGCCGGCCTCCCGGTCCCCCAGCAGGTAGGCAAAGTTGCGGTCGCCGCCCAGACGAAGCTGCTCGAAGATGAAGCGCACGGTGGCCTCCCCCTCCAGCATGGGGCCTTCGGGCTAGGGCGGGGCCTGTTCTACACTGGGAGATTGGGCAGGGATCCAGGGTGACCAACAGCTACAACGACTTCCGGGTGACGATGAGCGCAGGCGCCTCGGGACCGGTGTCGACGGCCCTGGGCAAGGGTGCGGTGGCCACCGTCTCGCGGCAGGCCTCGGAGCTGGCCATCCAGGTCCTCAAGGATGGTGGCAACGCCTTCGACGCCGCCTTCGCCACGGCCTTTGCCCTCTGCATCTACCACCCCCAGGCCGGCAACCTCGGCGGGGGCGGCTACGTGGTCTTTCAGGAGCAGGGCGGCCAGCCCCAGGCCTTCAACTACCGGGAGCAGGCCCCCCGGGGCGCCACGCGGGAGGCCTTCCTGCGGGCGGACGGCGAGCCGGACCCCGACCGCACCGCCTTCGGCCCGGCCTCGGTCTGCGTGCCCGGCACCGTGCGGGCCTTCTTCGAGCTGCAGCGGCGCCACGGCCGCCTCCAGGCCAAGGACCTGCTGCTGGAGGTCGCCCGGCGGGCCGACGCGGGCGCGGTCCTCACCCAGTTCGAGTGCGACTGCCTGAACCGCCTGGGACCCAAGCTGGCGGCTTCGCCCGAGGCCCGGCGCATCTATGTCCGACCCGAGCCCTTCCAGGCTGGCGACCTCCTGCCCAATGCGCCCCTGGCGGCCACCCTGCGGGTTCTGGCTGCCGAGGGGGACGCCGCCTTCTACCGGGGCCGCATCGCTGACCAGATCGTGGCGGACCTGCAGGCCAATGGCGGCTTCATCACCGCCGAGGATCTGGCGGAATATCAAGTCCGCGAGGTCGCGCCCATCTGCACCGAGGTGGCGGGTCGCCAGGTGTGGACCGTGCCCCCCGAGGGTGGCGGCGCGCTGCTGCTGGAGATCCTCCGCATCCTGGACCGGGACGCCTTCCGGAGCCAGCCCTACGACAGCCCCGGCTACCACCACCTGCTGGCCCAGGCCGCCAAGCTGGCCTTCATCGACCGCATGGACTACCTGGGCGACGTGCCCCCCGGCGCGGCCTACCAGCGCCTGCTCACCCAGGCCCAGGCGGATGCCCGCTTTGCGCTCATCGATCCCGCCCGGGACACGGCCACCAACACCCTGGCGGCGGGCCGAACGGCAGGTCGGGACGCGGGCCTGGACACCACCCACTTCGCCATCCTCGACGCCGAGGGCAACGCGGTCTCCAACTCCTACACCATGAACCTGCGCTACGGCTCGAAGTGGGCTGTGGCGGGGGCCGGCTTCCTGCTCAACGGCAGCATCGACTCCTTCTCGTTCATCGAGGGCCGGGAGAACTACTTCGGCGTCATGGGCAGCACCCCCAACCTCTTTGCCCCAGGCAAGCGGCCCGCCAGCAACATGGCGCCGGTGCTGGTGACCAAAGACGGCGCAGTGGAGCTGCTGGTGGGCACGCCCGGCGGACCCACCATCCCCACCACCCTGGCGAACGTCCTGCTGGCCACTCTGGTCCACGGCACTGCCCCGGAGGCCGTGGTGCACGCCAGCCGCCTGCACCACCAGGGCTGGCCGGACGTGCTGGCCCACGAGCCCGGCTTCGACCGACCCGAGCTGCTCACGGCCCTGGCCGCCCTGGGCTACACCCTCAAGAACAAGCAGGAGCTGATCTCCGACGTGCACGGCGTCTTCCGCCGCGGCGACACCTTCCTCGCCGTCAGCGACCACCGCAGAGAAGGCCATGCCCTGGCCCTGCCGGACTGACAATTAGCCACTAAAGATCAAAACCGGGTTCCATTTTTCTCTGCGGTTCCTGGATGTGCCCAGGTCTGATGTAGGCCCACTTCAGGTGGGGTCGCGGCGCAGGAGGAGGAGGGTGCGGTCGTCCTGGTAGGGCAGGCCCTGGGAGTAGGTGTCGAGGGTCTCCATCAGTCTTGCGTCGATGGCCAGCATGGGCTGGCTGCGGTGGCTCAGCAGGAAGCTCTTGAGGGCCTCCTCGCCGAACTCATCGCCCTGCTCGTTGGTGGTCTCGGTGATGCCGTCGGTGTAGCAGGCGAGCAGGTCCCCGGGCTCCAGCTGCAGGGTGGTCACGCCGTAGGGCTGGCCCGGCAGCAGGGCCAGGGGCAGGCCGTGGGACGCCAGCGGCACCACCTCACCGCTGGCCCGCAGCAGGAAGGCCGGGTTGTGGCCCGCATTGGTGCAGGTCATGCGGCCTGTGGAGGGATCCAGCAAGGCCAGGACGGCGGTCACGAAGCGGCGGCCATCCGTGTGCAGGGCCAGGGCCCGGGAGAGGCCGAAGGCCAGCGCATCCGTGCCCAGGTCCCGCTCCGTCCAGGCCTCCACCGTGGCCAGCAGGGAGGCCATGAGCAGGCCCGGTCCCAGGCCCTTGCCGCTCACATCGGCGATGCAGAACAGCCAGTGGCCATCAGCGCGGGGCCACCAGCCGAAGAGGTCGCCGGACACCTGGCGACTGGGCAGGTTGCTGCCGTGCACCTCGAAGCCCTGGATGCCCGGCGGGAAGCCCGGCAGCAGGCCCTGCTGGATGTGGCGGGCCAGGTCCAGCTCCTGGTCCACCTTCCGGCGGGCCTGGGCCTCCTCCCGCATGCGGGCCTGCTCCAGCTTGGCGGTGGCCAGATGGGCCAGAGTGCTGGCAAGGCGCAGGTCCTCTTCATCAAAGGCGCGGCGGGGCGGCTTGGCATCCAGGTAGAGCAGGCCCTTCACCAGGCCCAGGTGCTCCAGGGGGGTGACCAGGGCTGACGTCACGCCGCTCTGGGCGAGGGAGGGGGAGGCGAGGCCCTGGCTGTCGTCCAGCACGTTGAAGAGCACCGACTCCCGGCGCTCCAGGGCCGCCTCCACCAGGCGCCTGGCCAGGAGGATGGGCTGGTCGCCCTCAGGGCCTCGGGAGGCCACCGTCTGCAGGCCCCCCCGGGCATCCGTGAGGAGGACCGCTGCTCGCGAGGGCTTCAGCAGGGTCCAGAGGCGGTCCAGCAGGTGGGAGAGCAGGTGCTCGGGGGGACTGTCCTCCAGCAACTCGAGGGCCAGGCCCTGGATCTCCTGGACCACCTCCCGCAGGCGCAGGGTCTCCGGGGCATCTTTGCGGCGGTCCGGGGTGGCCCGGACCTGATCGAGGGGGACCACGATGACCCCGGCCGAGGCGGTCGCATCCCCGGCGGCCTGGATCTGCACCCGGGGCCCCCGGGAGGGGCTGCCCAGCTGCAGGGAGATCTGGCCCAGGCGGACCTCATCCCCCTCCCGCAGGAGGTGGGGGAGGGCGATGCGCTGGCCGTTGATGAAGGTCCCATTCAGGGAGCCCAGGTCCTCGAGGTAGGGGATCCCATCCCGCAGGTCGAGGCGGGCATGGTGTCGGCTGAGGCTGCCGTCGGGGATGACCAGATCGTTCTGGGACGAGCGGCCCAGAGTCCAGGTCCCATCGGGCCCCTGGAGGGGAACAGGCGGTCGACCGGGAATGTTCAGGACCAGGGACGTCATGGAGCCTTCTGGATAGAGGGGGCGCCATGAGTATAGGTCAGGATCAAGTACATGTCATAAAAGGGATTCGATTTGCAAAATACGGCAAAGAAATCCCAGGCAGCTCTCTGTCAGTGGGCCATCAGCACCGGCACGGTCATGTGGCGGAGGATGAAGCGGGTACCCGAGCCATGGCTCAGGAAGGGGCGCTTGGAGGGGGTGTGGGCGCCCATGACCAGCAGGTCCACGCTGGCGTCGGTGATGCTGTTGAGCATGGCGTCCATGACGCCGATGTTCTCGTCCAGGAACTCGATCCGGGAGCGGCACTTGATGCCGTGGGCCGCCAGGTGTTTGGCGACCTCCGCATGGGGGTTGCCCTCGTCCCCTTCTTCGAGGCTCGAGAACAGCAGGACCTCCTCGCAGCTCTCGATGAGGGGCAGGGCATCATTCAGGGCGCGGGCGGCCTCCCGGGCATTGGTCCAGGCCACCATGGGGCGCTTGCCGAGCTCGATGTGGGTGCGGATGTAGGGGATGATCAGCACCGGTCGTCCCGAGTTCAGCACCATATCCTCACAGAGGTCTGGCGGCGCAAAGGACTGGGCGGGGTCACGGTACTGGCCCATGACCACCAGGTCGAAGCTGCGCGCAATCTCCACCATGCGCTGGGTCACCAGGGCCTCCGAGCCGCGGTTCACATCCACCCACTCGACATCGGGCAGGCCGGCCGTGGCGGCCTCGAACTGAGCCTTGCTGGCCTCGCGGGCTTCCACATAGGATTCTGGCGGCCAGGAGGGGACGACGCCGATGCGCATGGCGTCGGCCAGCTGACCGAACACGCCCACCAGCCGTGCCTTGTGCTTGCGGGCGAGCCCCACGGCCGCCTCCAGCCGCTGCGGCGTGCGATCGCTCTTGGACAGATGGACCATCAGGTTCTTCAGGGCCATGTTCGCCTCCATGGAGGTTGGACTGGGATGTCTGATCGTCGGGCAGCGTTTTGGAGTGCTAAAGGGAGTGGTCGGTAGACTACCAGCAGACGCGTGTGACTGGGAGAACAAGGGGGCCTCTGCCCAGGTCGTTGCCGCTGCAGAAGTGGCTACCCGCTCACGCCAACACCCAGCTAGGGGATGCGCCCGGGGGTTTCGCTGTGCTCGCCCAGCTGCGACCTCCCGTGCCGCCTTCCTCGGATGCGTGCAGCCCCTACCTCGTGTCCCCAGGGAGCAGCAGCAACCCTCCCGCTTTTCCCGCCCTGTCCTCGAAGGCGCGGAGCCTTGATATCGTCAATCGGTCTAAATAATTCAGTCGCTAGACGATAAAAACAGGCATTCATAACAAAAAAAGAATCATTGACCAGGAGCCAAAATGGAGCATCTTGGGGTACCGCTTCCTGCTGGCGATCGGTGCTTTCCGGTGCCCCTCGCCGCTGGTTGTCGGTGACCGCTCGACCCGAAGCCACCCACGGATTCGGGTTCCCACCCACCCTCCCTGCTGGAGACGTCCATGACCTCAAGCACCTACGGCCTACCCCTTCTCGCAGTCCTGGCGCTGCTGCCCAGCAGCCTGGCGGGTTCGACCTCCTTCACAGATGGCGCACCGGCGGTGGCTGTCCCCGCTGCGGGCCTGCACCGTTTCATGGTCGTGCGCACCTTCCCTGCCGGCGCCCTCGCTGGTCTGGATGCCAACGCCAAGAAGGCGGTCAATGCCTGCAACACCACCCACGGAGTGACCTGGGTCCACTCCTACGCCAATGCCGACAAAACGAAGACCTTCTGCATCTACGATGGCCCCAGCGAAAAGGCCATCCGGGACGCCGCCGCCGCCAACAAGATCCCGGTGGATGACATCATCGAGATCCCGGTGGTGCTGAGCCCCAAGTAGCGGGGCGGGTCAGGCCTGACAGCGGCAGAGGGTCTTCACTGTGATCTGGCCTGTCGGAGCAGGCCAGTTCCACTCAACCCGCTGGTCGCCAGATAGCCGGCCCCCGTGCAGAAAATCCAGAATCACCCCTGGAAGCCCCCGGCGTTCGGACCGAGACTTCCCCGGGAGACAGAGCCATGACCGTGGACGCCGTCGAGCTGAAGGGCCGCACCCAGGTTGACCTCCTTGAGGAGCGGATCGCCCTCCTGGAGAAGCGGAACCCCCGCGCCCTGATCCTTTCCCTTCATCGGACCCAGCTGGATAGCCTGAGGCGCCAAGAGCGACAGACTGCGGGTTTGGGTGAGCCAGCTCTGGGGAGTCCTTCTTCTCCATTCGATCCCCGGGACCTGGCTGACACCTGCGTAGCTCCGGGATTGGGATGGGTAGGAGGATGGGTAGGGCGGGGTGGCAGCATCACGACAGCCCCCCGGGCTGTCTCCCCGGGCCAAAACGAAAGCCGGTGATTCAGTGACTTCGAACCCTCTCTCTCCGCCAGCAAAGAAGCCGCCTGTTGGGGAGAGAGGGATTCCCTCCAGGGCCACTGCTGCGCAGCGTCCCTTCCGGCCGCACCATCCGACCGAAGCAACGCGAAGGGAGGATAGGACGGAATCCGCGCAGCGGATTGCCGCCCGCAGGGCGAGGACCGGAGGTCCGAGTCACGATGAGGTGTCTGATTCCGGTTAGCGGATAAAGGACTGCCTCCAACGGGCCCTACCTGCCAGCAATTCAGTGACTTCGAATCCCGCCTTTTTTATCCGCCAAAGTAAGGCCCCCCGGCGGGGGGCCTTACTTTGGCGGAGAGAGAGTCCGCCTAACCATGCTTTTGGCAGAATCTTGGGGTGTCGCTGAATGCGCACTCATTAATTGGTAATGTTGGTCTTGTTGTCG
>CAIMFT010000089.1 GCA_903840385.1 uncultured Holophagaceae bacterium | reverse complement strand
GGGAGACATTGTCCATCCCGGCATTGGTCCGGGTATCGGCCAGGAGCACCAGCCCCTCGGCCACCCGCAGGCCCACGCAATACGTCATCGTTCCGTTCCCTTCGTCGCTACTGCTGCTGTTGGACCTGCTGGGACCCGCTCGGGGCCGCCAGAGAGATCATGACATCAGCCTGGATTCCGATCTCCGTCGTACCGTAGACCGAGCCCCGGACCGGGGCGGCGTCGTGGGCGTCAAGTCCTGAACAGAGACGAACATACAGCTCAGTGACGCAGAGGCCGTTGGTGGCGTCGAAGCCGATCCAGCCCAGGCCATCCACCCAGGCCTCGGCCCAGGCGTGGGTCTCCCGCAGGGCGTGCCCGGCTTCGTCGGCCAGCAGGTAGCCGCTGACGTAGCGGGCAGGGATGCCCAGGCTCCGGGCGGCGCTCACGAAGAGGTGGGTGTGGTCCTGGCAGACCCCTCGGCCCAGGGCCAAGGCGTCAGCGGCGGAGGTGGCGGGCGTGGTGGCGCCTCCCTCGTAGGCGATGGCCTCCCTCACCCGGGTGGACAGGGCGTGGAGGCGGGGGATGGGCTCCGGCTCGGCGATGGATCGGGCGAGGGCAAAGATCGCCGCATCTGGCCGGGTGAGCCGCGTCTGCCTCAGGAAGATGGGCAGCGGAGCCTCCTGGGGGAAGCCAGAGACGATGCCGTGGCGCTCCTGGGTCTCCACGATGCCCGAGGCCACGATCTCCATCTCGCTGAAGGCGCCCCGGCGGTGGTAGAAGCCTTCACCATCCCCGAAGGCATTGAGCGGAAAGGCCGTCACCGGGGTCCCATTCACCGTGACCTCCCAGGACCTGGGCTGCTGGCAGTCCAGGGTGCCCGGCTGCAGGCGCAGCAACAGGGAGACCTGGTTGGCTGGCGTCGCATAGCGGTAGGTCGTCTGATGACGGACGGCGAGTTTCATGGTCTTCCTAGAAGTGGTACGAGTCGGCGATTTCGTTGGCCAGACGGTTGGTCAGCAGGAGGCAGTTTTGCACGGACTCGTGCAGACCCCGCTCGATGAAGACCCCATTCCGGCCGGTCTTTAGCAGGGCGAACAGCTCATCGGCGGTCTCGTTGCAGCTGGACCGGGTGCCGTGCTCCTTGGCTAGGCGCACCAGGTGGGTGCGCATCTGATCCACACAGAAGGCCACGGAGCGGGGGAAGGTCCGGTTCACCATTAGGAAGTCAACGATCTGGGCCGGGGTATGCACCCCGCCGTAGACATGGTGGTAGGCACGGATGCCAGAGAGGGCGTGCAGGACCGAGGTCCACTGGTAGTGGTCGCGGCCGCCGCCCACCACATCCGTCTCGGGCAGCAGGACATAGTACTTCACATCCAGCAGGCGCAGGGTCATCTGGGCCCGCTCCAGAGCGCCGCCAATGCGGGCGAAGTCATGGCCGGCGTGGCGCATCATGCCGGTCTCCATGGTGCCCCGAAAGACCGAGGCCCGGGTCTTCACCCAGTCGAGGTGCACCGGCAGCTCCTGGAGGGCGTCGGCCACCGTGCAGCCTTCGAAGTGGCGCCAGCTCTCGTTGAGGGCCTCCCACATCTCCTGGGTGAGCTTGGTACGCACCGAGCGCCCGTTGGCCCGGGCCCGCACCAGGCAGGACTGGATGGAGGCGGGATTCTCCGGGTCCAGGAGGAGGATGCCCACCACGTCCGCTTCGGTGACCGGGCCTTCATGCTGCAGGAAGCCTTCGCAGCCGGTGACGCGCAGGACGGAGCGCCACTCGTCCCGGTAGGCCGAGCCCGGCAGCACGGCCATGCGCTGGCCCATGGTGAGGAGGCGGGCCGTGCATTCGGCCCGCTCGAGGTAGCGGGCCATCCAGAAGAGGTTGTCGGCGGTCCGGCTTAACATCAGTCCCTCAGAACCCAAGTGTCTTTGACGCCGCCGCCCTGGCTGGAGTTGACCACCAGCGAGCCCTCGGTGAGGGCCACGCGGGTCAGGCCCCCGGGCACCAGGCGCATGCGCTTGCCCACCAGGCAGTAGGGGCGGAAGTCCGCATGCCGCTGGACCACGGCATTCTCGCCCAGGGTGGGGACTGTGGACAGATCCAGAGTGGGCTGGGCGATGAAGCCGCTGGGGTTGGCCCGGATGCGGTCGGCATAGGCGGCGATCTGCGCCTTCGTGGACTTGGGGCCGATGAGCATGCCGTAGCCCCCGGAGCCATGGACCTCCTTGGCCACCAGCTCGCTGAGGTGCTCCAGCACATAGGCCAGGCCCTCCTTGGTGCCGCACTGCCAGGTGGGGATGTTGGCCAGGATGGGCTCTTCGCCCAGGTAGAAGCGGATCATCTCCGGGACGTAGACATAGATCGCCTTGTCATCAGCGATGCCGGCGCCGGGCGCCGAGCAGAGGGTGACGCCACCGGAGCGGTAAGCGTGGAAGAGGCCGGGCACACCCAACAGGCTGTCCGGTCGGAAGGCCAGGGGATCCAGGTAGTCGTCATCGATGCGGCGGTAGATGACATCCACCACCTTGGGGCCCGCCGTGGTCTTCTTCCAGACCCGGCCATCCTCCACGAAGAGGTCCACGGGCTCCACCAGCTCGATGCCCATGAGGTCGGCCAGGAAGCTGTGCTCGTAGTAGGCGGAGTTGAGCGAACCGGGCGTCAGCAGGACCACCACCGGGTCCCCCGTGCAGGCCGGAGGGGCGACTTCCTTGAGGGTCCGCAGCAGCTGGGCGGGGTAGTTGTCGACGGGCACCACCCGGCCCCGGTGGAACAACTCCGGGAACATGCGGGTCATGATCTCCCGGTTCTCCAACATGTAGGAGACACCAGAGGGGGTACGGCAGTTGTCTTCCAGCACCTCAAAGGTGTCGGGTCCGGTGCGCACGATGTCGATGCCAACGATGTGGCTGTACACCCGGCCCGGGGGATCGAAGCCGATCATCTCAGGCCGGAAGGCCTCGTTCTGATAGACCAGTTCCTGGGGGATGAGCCCCGCCCGCAGGATCTCGCCGCGGTGATAGACG
>CAIMFT010000088.1 GCA_903840385.1 uncultured Holophagaceae bacterium | reverse complement strand
GGCCTGGCTCACCCGGATGGTGTCGGTGGCGCCCTTATCATCGTTGCCACGGCGTCCGGCCTTGCGGCGATCCTCCGCAGGGGCGGCGGCCTCAGCAGGGGCCTCGGCACCGGCCTCGACGGTGGGGGCAGCGGCTGGTGCGACCGGGGGTGGTGCCGCCACTTCAGGTTCCACCCCCAGGGGGTGCAGGGTGACGACGGCGTTGGCGACGGCGGCGAAGACCTTCCGCACTTCGTCCATGGGCTCGGACAGCCCGATGACCATCACCAAGTCCAGATGGAAGGCTTTCGGATCAAAGGTGTCCAGGTCTACCAGGGGCTCGCGGGGAATCAGCTGCCCGTGGAGCAGGCGGCCTACCAGGCCCGCCATCTGGAAGAGGGAGAAGGGGTTGAAGGCGGTGCCATAGATGGCGCCATCCAGCACCGCCCGGACGCCCAGCACCTCGGTACCAGCGGCGAGGGCAGCAGCGGCGGCCGCCTGGCCCCCTGCCGTGATGCCCTGAAGGGCCTCCGGCAGGGCAATCGTGGTCGGGGGAGCGGCAGCCACCGGGGGTGCTGCCGGAGCCGGAGCTGCAGCTGGGGCTGCCTCCCCTCGGCGCAGTGCCTCCAGGTCCCGGATCAGGCCCGTGGTATCTGGGTCCGAGGCCTCGCCCTGCTTGCGCACCTGGACGGCCACGTCATCCACCAGCACCTTGAGGATGTCCACGGTCTCGAAGAGCAGCTCCATCACCCGGTCACTCAGCACCATGCGGGACTTGCGCAGGTCATCCAGCACGTTCTCGCCCATGTGGGCCAAGGCGAGCACCTTCTGGAGCCCCAGGAAGCCGGCGGCGCCCTTGATGGTGTGGACGCTGCGGAAGATGGCGTTGAGGAGGTCCAGGTCCCCCGGGGCCTCCTCCAGGGCCAGGAAGTTGGTCTCGATCTGCTCGAAGTGCTCTTGGGCCTCGACGAGGAAGTCTTCGTAGAAGCTGGGATCGTCCAGGGCGAACTCGCTCATGCCTCACCCTTCCGGACAGCTTGTCCGCGGCGGCCGCCGATGTGCTGCAGCTGATCCGTCTCCGCATCGGTGAGCAGCTGCTGCAGCTCCAGGAGGAAGATCATGCTGTTCTCCAGCCGGGCCACCTGCTCGATGTAGCGGTTGGCACCCACGGCGGTGACCGACGGGGGCGGGCCAAAGCGGCTCAGCTCCACCGGTCGGACCTCGTCCACGGCATCCACGACCAAACCCGTAAAGACCCCGCCAATGCTGGTGATGAGGATGCGGGAGATGCTGGTGGGTGCCACCCGGTCCAGGCCGAAGCGGCAGCGCAGATCCACCACCGGCATCACCTCGCCCCGCAGGTTGATGACGCCATCCACGAACTGGGGCGCTCGAGGCACGGGGGTGATGAGGCCGACCATGATGATCTCGCGCACTTCCTGGAGGCGGAGGCCGTAGCTCTCGGGCCCCAGGCGGAAGACCACCATCTCCATGCTGGGCACGGACTCCTGGGTTCGAGTGTCATTCAGTCCGAGCCCGCGCCCCATGGCCGCGATCTTCTCCTGGTCGTCGCCGGTGATGATCTTGAGGACATTGATCAGGCTCACCATGCGGCCCGGCAAGAGGAGGATGCCCCCAAGGTGCTCCCGCTCGGCTTCGGACAGGGTCTGGGGCGGCGGCAGGGCCTGGCCCTCCTGGACCCGGAGGATCTCCTGGATCTCGTCCACCACCACGCCGATCTTGGCCCCCCCGAAGGAGAGCAGGATGACCATGTCCCGCTTGCGCTCGGCCTTGCCCTGCTGGATGGAGAGGATCTCCGAGATGTCCACCAGGGGCATGACCTGGTCCCGCAGACAGATCACTCCGAGCACGTAGTCCGGTGCGTCCGGGACCTTGGTCACCAGAGGCAGCTCAACGATCTCCTCCACTTCCTGAAGGGCGATGCCGAAGGACTCTGCGCCCACCCGGAACGTGACGTAGGGCTGGCCGTCCTCCTGGATCCCCTCGTCGGTATCATCGTCCTCGCCGCCCACCATGCCGGCCAGGCCGAGGTCCTGGAGCTCCTTGCGCTGGGTGAGCTCCGGGCTGTCCAGGAGCTTGTCCAGGTGGATGAGGGTGATCAGGCGGTTGCCCACCGTGACCATGCCCGCCAGGTACTCAGCCCGGATGCCGGCCACCAGGGGCGGGGTCTCCCGCAGGTTGTGGTCCTCCAGGCGGACCACCTCGGCCACGGAGTCCACCTGCAGCCCCGTGGGACCGGCCCCGAGGCGGAGGACGATGATCCGGGTCCGCGGGGTGGTGACCTGGGGGGCCAGGTGGAAGCGCACCCGGCTGTCGATGACTGGGATGATGAGGCCCCGCAGGTTGATCACGCCCAGGATAAAGCGGGGGCTGCCCGGCACGGGGGTGACGTCAACCCGATGGCTGATCTCCTGAACCCGATCGATGTCCAAGCCGAACTCCACGCCATCCAGCGTGAAGGTCACCAGCTGGCCCGAGGGAACCAGTTCCATGGCGAGGAGGGCCTGGGCGGACTCGGTAGCCACGGGTCACCCCTTGTTCTTGGACTTGAAGGCTTCGATCACCGCATCCGCATGGGCCTTGTTCTCGTCGGGCGTGGTCCCGGTCTGGGCAATGGTGTTGCTGATCGAGGCGCGCTTGCCCTCGCTCTTCGTCCCGGTGCCCAGCAGGTCCACGATGTAGTCGTGGATCTGGCGGAGGTGGTTGAGGATGCGCTCCAGCTTCTGGCGGGTGATGTCCTGGAACTGCATGAGGTCCATGGCCTCGAAGACTTTGTCCTGGATCTCCTTGCCGGCACTCGCCACCTCGTGGATGGCCTGCTGCACCCCCGGATCCTGGGAGCCGGCATGGGCCATCATCCCGGTGATGAGTTCCTGCTGGCGGGTCACCAGGCGACAGATCTGGTCCAGCTGATCCATGACCTTGTTCGATTCCCGCTCCGTGACGGCGGTCACGGTGTCGAGCTCGGCAATGACATGCCCACTGGGATCCCGGTGGGGCTCCTGGGACTCGGCTGGTGGGATGGGGTCGGCCACAGACTGGCTTACGGATTTCGATCCGCCGGCCAGGAGGGCGTCGATCTCGGACTGGTCCATTGCTACTCCCTATCCCAGAAGGGACTCGATCTTCTCTTTGAGGGTGTCGGGGGTGAAGGGCTTCACCACGTAGTTGTTCACGCCGGCCTGGAGGGCCTCCACGATGTCCTCCTTGGCGGCGTTGGTGGTCACCATCAGGATCGGAATCCCGGGGTTCTGTCCGCGCACGACCTTGACGAACTCCAGGCCATCCATCTCCGGCATGTTCCAGTCGGTGATGATCATCTCCACGCCGCCCTGACCGAGCCGCTCGAGCCCGCTCTTGCCGTTCTCGCCTTCCACCACATCGGTGTAGCCGATACGCGACAGCGTGTTGATGATGATGCGCCGCATCGTCGAGGAATCGTCCACGATGAGGATCTTCACGGGGGCCTCCTGAAAGGGTCTGGCGGGGTCAGTTCGAAGGGGATGACGGTGCGGCCTCGAGGAACTTCACGAGGGCCTCAAGGTCATCGGGGTAGACGTTCTGGAACTTGATGCCGAGTTCGAAGCCCCCAGCGTCCAGCTGCTCCAGCCGGACAACTTGGCCGAGCGCAACCAGGGGCCGTACCTCGGCGTCCTGCACAGGGCCGAAGTGGTTCTGAAAGCGGCCCCACCCGGGAACCTTTAGCTCCAACTTGAGGAGGGTGCCCAGGGGATAAGGGCGAGGGGAGTCGACGAGGAGGCCGCCCGCAGAGACGTCCCGGTAGTTGCTAACAGCCGGAACCTCCCCCTTGTGAAAGCTCAGTTCCTGAAAGCTCAGGCTGGCTTCCAGTGGGATCCGGCGAAACTGTCGACGTTCCTGGCTCATGGTCATCCTCTTAGCCGGAATCGGAGGGGGGGGGACCCAACTTGAATCCTGGAAGGCCGCAGGGGCCGTCCGATCCGGGGCCAGCCTCGGCTAGACTTGAGGACATGCACGCCCCGGAGCGGGGCGGCCCAGGAGGCTCCATGTCTGTCCCCCAAGGCTCCTGCCCCGTGGACCCCGGCCAGATGGAGGCCCTCCTCCTGGACATGGCCAAGGGCCTTTTGGCCCTGGTCAAGCCAGAGGAAGAGCTGGTACTGCTGGGGATCCGCTCTCGGGGCCTGCCCCTGGCCGAGCGCCTGGCCGAGAAGCTCCGGGCCCTCTCCGGTGCGCCCATTCCCGTGGGCTCCCTGGACATCACCCTCTACCGGGATGACCTCACGGAGATGGTGGGGAGCCCCATCGTCCGCCCCACCGAGATCCCCTTCACCCTCAAAGAACGCACCGTGGTGCTGGTGGACGACGTGCTCTATACGGGCCGGACCGTCCGCTCCGCCATGGACGCCCTCCTCGACCACGGCCGGCCCCGCCGGGTGATGCTGGTGGTCATGGCCGAGCGCTCGGGCCGAGAGCTGCCCATCCAGGCTGACCTGGCGGGCATCCGGGTCCAGGTCCCTCCTGGCCACCGCGTGGCGGTGAGCGTCCGGGAGATCGACGGCACGGACGGCATCACCGTGGAGTCCTGCTGATGACCGCCGAACGCTACATCTTCCCCCACAAGCACCTGCTGGGGATTGAGCCCCTCAGCCCCCGGGACATCACCGCCCTGCTGGACCAGGCCCAGGCCTTCGAGGAGGTCTGCGAGCGGCCCAACATCAAGATCGTCCCGGCCCTCCGCAAGAAGCTGGTGGTCAACCTCTTCTTCGAGAACAGCACCCGCACCCGGAACAGCTTCGAGATCGCCGAGAAGCGCCTCTCCGCCGAGATCATCAACTTCGACGCCGACACCAGCAGCCTCAACAAGGGCGAGACCCTCATCGACACGGCCATGAACCTCCAGGCCATGCACCCGGACCTCATCGTCATGCGCCACAGCGCCCCGGGCGCCCACACCCTGCTGTCCCGGCACATGAAGGCCAGCATCATCAACGCCGGGGACGGCTCCCACGAGCACCCCACCCAGGCCCTGCTGGACGCCTACACCCTGCGCAAGCACTTCGGCCGGCTGGAGGGCCTGCGGGTGGCCATCGTGGGCGACATCCGCAACAGCCGGGTGGTCCGTTCCAACCTCTGGCTGCTCAACCGCATGGGGGCCAAGGTCACCCTGGTGGGTCCCCCCACCCTGGTGCCCCAGGAGATGAAGGCCACCTGGCCCGGCATCGAGATCTGCCACGACTTCGACGCCGTGCTCCCCGAGCAGGACGCCATCATGATGCTGCGCGCCCAGTTCGAGCGGGGCACCGGCGCCTACATCCCGGGCCAGGGTGAGTACAGCCGCTTCTACCAGCTCAACCCGGCGCGCATGAAGCGGGCCCGCAAGGACGTGGTGGTGCTGCATCCCGGCCCCATCAACCGGGGCCTGGAGATCACCAGCGACGTGGCGGACGGCCCCAACAACCTGATCCTCGACCAGGTCACCAACGGCGTGCCCGTCCGCATGGCCGTGCTCTTCATGCTGTCCAACCCCCATGGGGAGCAGGTGCCCTGAGGACGTCGGCGAACCGGGAAGGTCCCATGATCCAAGGTCCCATCACCCTCCTGGTCCTCGACGGTTTCGGGGACGGCCCCCGCAATGCCTTCGACGCCACCTTTGTGGCGGCCATGCCCCGCTTCAATGCCCTGCGGAAGGACTACGCCACCACCCAGCTGACCACCAGCGGCGAGGCCGTGGGCCTGCCCGAGGGCCAGTTCGGCAACTCCGAGGTGGGCCACATGAACCTGGGGGCGGGCCGGGTGGTCTGGCAGGAGCTGACCCGCATCGATGCCGCCATCCGCAAGGGGACCTTCCGGGAGAATCCCGCCATCGGCACCCTGCTGGCCAGCCTGAAGGCCACCGGGAAGCGCCTCCACCTGCTGGGCCTGGTGAGCGACGGCGGCGTCCACAGCCACCAGAACCACATCGTGGCCCTGGCCCAGTGGGCCCAGGCCGAGGGCGTCCCCACCACCCTCCACGCCATCACCGATGGCCGGGACACCGGCCAGAAGAGCGCCGACGGCTTCATCCAGTGGCTCACCTTCCAGCTGCGCGACTGCCCCCTGGTGACCATTGGCTCGGTGTGCGGCCGCTACACAGCCATGGACCGCGACAAGCGCTGGGAGCGCACGGAGCAGGCCTGGCGCCTCTACGTGGACGGCGAAGGGGTCCAGACCGCCCCAGATGCCCTGGCCGCCATCGAGGCCGCCTATGCCCGGGGCGAGACGGACGAGTTCGTGGCCCCCACCCGCCTGGCGGCCTTCCAGCCCATCGCTGGCGGGGACGGGGTGCTGTTCTTCAACTTCCGCGCCGATCGTGCCCGGCAGCTCTGCCATGCCCTGGTGCACCCAGGCTTCCAGGGCTTCCCCCAGCGCCACCGGCCGGCCGTGCAGCTGGTGACCTTTACCGCCTATGACATCGAGCTGGACCCCTACCTGGCCGTGGCCTACCCACCCCAGAGCTTCGAGGACCTGCTGGGCGAGGTGATTGCCCGCCAGGGCTGGCCCCAGCTCCGCACGGCGGAGACCGAGAAATACGCCCATGTGACCTACTTCTTCAACGGTGGCCGGGAGGAGCCCTTCCCCCTGGAGGCCCGCCGCCTGGTGCCCTCCCCCAAGGTGGCCACCTACGACCTGCAGCCCGAGATGAGCCTGGCGGAGGTCAGCCGGGGCCTCGAGGAGGCCATCCGGGCCGGAGCGCACCGTCTGCTGGTGTGCAACCTGGCCAACCCGGACATGATCGGCCACACCGGGGATCTGGTGGCGGCCATCACCGCCTGCGAGGCCGTGGATGCCGCCGTGGGCCGCATCGCCGATGCGACCCTGGCCATGGGGGGCGCCCTCTTCATCACCGCCGACCACGGCAACTGCGAGTGCATGCGGGACGCCGGGGGGAACCCCCACACCGCCCACACCCTCAACCTCGTGCCCGCCGTCCTGGTGGCCCAGGGCTTCGAGGCTCGCCAGCTCCGCAGCGAGGGCGCCCTCTGCGACGTGGCCCCCACCCTGCTCAAGCTCTTCGGCCTGCCCCAGCCCCCCGCCATGGACGGCAGCAGCCTCTTCTGAGCCCAAGGTGATGCAGAACACATTTCCGGGGCGCTGGGTCCCGGGATACTGGAGCCATGAAAGTTGCATTCATCGGCACCCACGGCGTGGGCAAGACCACCCTCTGCTACGAGCTGGCGGCGACCCTCAAGCGGGAGGGCATTCACGTGGACATCGTGAAGGAAGTGGCGCGGTTGTCGCCCCTGCCCATCAACCAGAAGACCAGCCTGGAGGCCCAGACCTGGATCTTCCTCACGCAGATGGCCGAGGAGATCCGCTCCGGCAGCCAGCACGATGTGCTGGTCTGTGACCGCAGCGTACTCGACAACTACGCCTACATGGTCCTTTCCGCCGGTCGCCAGCCCTCCATCGAGCGCTACATGCAGCACTGGATGCGCAGCTACGACCTGCTGTTCAAGGTGCCCTTCGAGGGCCTGGTCACCGCGGACGGCGTGCGGGACACGGATGCCTTCTTTGCCGAGGCCGTGGATCAGATGGTGGACAAGCTGCTGGCAGAGCGCTCGGTGGCCCACGAGCGCCTGGAGCCCGGTCGCCGCCCCACCTGGATCGACCGGGTCCGGCAGGTGGTGCTGAACCACCCCAAAGGGCAGAAGCGCTTGTTGTAACATTCTTTCCCTGTAACGCTTCCAATTGTAATAAACAATTAAACTTTCCAATTCTCCTGAAATTCGACTGTCGGGCCGATATTTGAGGGTGGAGATCCACCCATGCTCAAGCGGCCCCTTCCTACCCAGCAGGAGCGTGTCCTGGGTGAGGATGACTTCATCGTTTCCAAGACGGACCTGAAGGGCATCATCACCTATGGGAACCGCCACTTCATTCAGATGTCCGGCTACTCGGAGCGGGAGCTGCTGGGCACCCCGCACAGCATCCTGCGGCATCCAGACATGCCCCGGGTCGTCTTCCGCCTGCTCTGGGACACCATCCAGGCCAAGCGGGAGATCTGCGCCTATGTGAAGAATCTGGCCAAGGACGGCAGCTTCTACTGGGTCTTCGCCAACATCACCCCCTCCTTCGACCGCAACGGTGACCTCATCGGCTACTACTCCGTACGGCGGAAGCCCCGGGCGGAGGCGGTGGCCAGCATCGCCCAGATCTACCAGGCCCTGCTGGCGGAGGAGCGGAAGGCCGGCGATGGGCAGGAGGGCATGAAGGCCTCCCTGGCCCTCCTCAACCAGACCCTCGAAAGAAAGGGGCTCAGCTATGAAGAGTTTGTCTTTGGGCTCTAGGGTCCATCTGCTGATCGGACTGTGCTTGGCCATGCTTCTGGGGGCGGGCTGGGCGGCCTCAGGGCCGCACCCCCTGCCAACCCTGGCCTGGAGCCTCGGCGGCGCCTGCGTGCTGCTCCTGGGATTGGCCCTCTACACCGCCCACCGCATCCTGACAGCCCTCGACCGCCTGACGGGACACCTCAAAGCCGCTGCCGCTGGCAACCTGGAGAGCCGCATCACCGGGATCAAGGCCGGGGCCGCCACCGGCGAGCTGGCCTGGGCCATCAACGACCTGCTGGACCAGCAGGAGGCCTACTTCCGGGAGGTCTACTCCGCCTTCGAGCACGCCACCCGGGGGCAGACCTTCCGTCTCGCCATGGACCAGGGCCTGCATGGCGCCTTCAAGGAGGCCATGGTCCGGGTGAACATCTCGGTGGAGAGCCTCGGCCAGGTCCAGATGATGGCCCTCAAGGAAAAGCTCATCTCGAAGCTCACGGACCTCAACTCCGGCAACCTGCTCACCAACCTGAAGTCCATCCAGGAATACCTGATGAACATGACCCAGGAGATGAGCATCGTGGGTCAGCTCTCCAAGGAGACCGCCGGGGATGCGGAAGCCAGCCGAGCCACCATCGAGGGCCTGGTGGCGGATCTGAACCGGGTGGCCGAGATGGCCGTGGCCTCGGATGCGCAGGTGCGCCTTCTGCACGAGAAGAGTGACGAGATCCACCAGATCGTCCAGGTCATCACCGAGGTGGCGGACCGCACCAACCTGCTGGCTCTCAACGCCGCCATCGAGGCCGCCCACGCCGGGGATGCGGGCAAGGGCTTTGCCGTGGTGGCCGAGGAAGTGCGCACCCTGTCGGAGAACACCAAGGACGCCGCCGCCAGCATCGCCAAGACCCTCCAGACCTTTGGCCAAGCCACCACCCAGATGATCAGCGACTCGGAGCAGGTGAAGGCCCTGGCGGAAGGCAGCCGGACCGCAGTGGCAGAGTTCCGCACCCGGGTGCTGAAGTTCGCCGGGTCGGCCACGACCTCCTTTACCCAGATGTCCCGGGCCCAGGACCTGAGCTTCGCCACCCTGGTGAAGGTGGACCACTTCCTCTACAAGCAGAACGGCTACCGGGTCATCCACCAGGGCACCGCCTCCCCCGAAGCGCGGGCCGTGCAGTCAGACCACCGCTCCTGTCGCCTGGGGACCTGGTACTACGAGGGCCAGGGCGCCGAGCTGTTCTCCCACGTGCCCTCCTACGTCCGCCTGGAGGCCCCCCACGCCGATGTCCACCGGAACATCCACGACGCCGTGGCCCAGCTCAGCGGCGCCTGGGAGCGCAACCCGGCCACCCAGAGCCTCATCTACGCCCACTTCGAGGCCGCCGAGCGGGCCAGCGAGACCGTCATGTCGACCATCGACCGCATGGTGGAGGAGCGGCATCGCCTGGCCTGAGGCCGCTCAGGCGCTCTTCCGCCCCGTGTGGAGGGCCACGATGCCCCCCGTGAGGCTGGTCCAGGCCACCTCGCGGAAGCCCGCCGTCTCCAGCTCTGCCGCCAGGGTCCGCTGGTCCGGAAACCCCCGGATGCTGTCCGGCAGGTAGGTGTAGGCGGACGCGTCCCGGCTGATCCAGGCCCCGATCCGAGGCAGGACCTTGGCGCTGTACCAGTCGTAGAGGGGCTTCAGGCCTGGTAGCACCGGGGTACTGAACTCCAGGATGGTGAGCTGCCCGCCGGGGCGCAGCACCCGCAGGAACTCGGCATAGGCCAGGGCCCGGTTCTCCACGTTCCGGATGCCGTAGCAGATGGTCAGGCCGTCGAAGGAGGCCTCCCGGAAGGGCAGGTGCTGGGCATCCGCATCGCTGGAGGCCCAGATGAGGCTGGCCAGGGCCTTCCGGGCGAACTTGGCCGGACCGAGCCGGAGCATGGCATGAGTGAAGTCCGTGCTGACCACCTCCGCCCCCCGGCGGGCCAGGGCGATGCTGGAGTCCCCGGTGCCGGCGGCCACATCCAGGAAGCGCTTCCCGGGGCCGGCCCCACTGACCCGGGCCATGCGCCACCACCACCAGAAGTCCACCCCCCCGGACAGCACGTGGTTCAGGACGTCATAGCGCCCGGCGATGGCCGAGAACATCTGTTGGACCTGCCTGCCTTCCGGCATCCGACCTCCTCCCTCCATTGAAGCAGAGGGGCGCCCCGAGCCGAAGGCCGGGTGTTGACCGGAGGTAGAGGCTAGGCAAGCGCCCTGGGGCCTTCCATCGTGATACCCACCTGGAGGACAGCCATGAGCATCGCCACTGAGCAGGTCAAGGGAGGCAGTTTTCTTCTCACCCCCATTGGGACCCTGCCCCAGTTCACCCCCGAGGAGTTCGGGGAGGACGCCAAGGAGTTTGCCCGCGCCGCCCGGGACTTCATGCAAGGCGAGGTGATCCCCCTGGACGAGGAGATCGACAAGCTCAACCTGCCGCTCACCGTGTCGCTGATGAAGAAGGCAGGGGCCCTGGGCCTGCTGGCCATGGAGATCCCCGAGGCCTATGAGGGCATGGACGTGGACAAGCGCACCGCCATGCTCGTGCTGGAGGAGATGAGCAAGCAGGGCAGCTTTGCCGTCACCTACAGCGCCAACACCGGCATCGGCACCCTGCCCATCGTGTACTTCGGCACCGAGGCCCAGAAGCAGGCCTACCTGCCCAAGCTGGCCTCCGGCGAGTGGCTGGCGGCCTATGCCCTGACCGAGGCCGGCAGCGGCTCCGACGCCATGGGGGCCAAGGCCACCGCCGTGCTGGACGGCGACCACTGGGTGCTCAACGGCACCAAGATGTGGATCACCAACGCCGGCTTCGCCGACATCTTTGTGATCTTCGCCAAGGTGGACGGCGAGCAGTTCAGCGCCTTCCTGGTGGAGAAGACCGACCCCGGCCTCAGCACCGGCGCCGAGGAGAAAAAGCTGGGCATCAAGGGCAGCTCCACCCGCACCGTCATTCTGGAGAACTGCCGCATCCCCAAGGACCGCCTGCTGGGTGACATCGGCAAGGGCCACAAGATCGCCTTCGGCATCCTGAACATCGGGCGCTTCAAGCTGGGTGTCGGCAGCCAGGGCGGCATGAAGCGGATCCTCGAGCACGCCATCCGCTACACCTCCGAGCGCCACCAGTTCGGCAAGGCCATCAACAGCTTCGGTCTGATCCAGCAGAAGCTCGCGGACATGGCCGCCCGCATCTTCGTGTGCGAGGCCCTGAACTTCCGCACCGTGGGCTACATCGACGAGGCCCTCGCCCGCACCAGCTGGACCAGCCCCACGGCCGGCGCCGAGAAGATGGCCGCCATCGACGAGTACGCCATCGAGTGCAGCATCTCCAAGGTGTGGGGCAGCGAGGCCCTGTTCTTCGTGGCGGATGAGGCCGTGCAGGCCTTTGGCGGCTACGGCTTCAGCGCCGAGTACCCGCCGGAGAAGGCCCTGCGGGACTGCCGCATCAACCGCATCTTCGAAGGCACCAACGAGATCAACCGCCTCCTCATCGCCGGAACCCTGCTCAAGCGGGCCATGAAGGGTGAGCTGCCCCTCATGCAGTTCGGCCAGCAGGTGGCTAAGGAGATCTCCAACCCGCCCAAGCCAGAGTCCTTCACCGGCCCCCTGGCCCGCCTCAAGCACGGCGTGGAGCTGAGCAAGCGGCAGTGCATGCTGGCCGCTGGACTGGCCGTGCAGGTGCTGGGGCAGAAGCTCATCGACAACCAGGAAGTCATGGCCCGCATGAGCGACATGCTCACGGAGATCTACGCCATGGAGAGTGCCGTCATCCGCGCCGAGCGCATGCTCGAAGGCGGGCACCGCTGGGCTCAGGTGGCCCGGGACATCACGGAGCTGTACGTCAATGAGAGCTGGCACCGGGTCCACGGCAATGCCCGCATGCTCTGTGCTGACGTGGTGGAAGGCGAGGCCCTCCGCCACGCCCTGGCCGGCGTGAAGGCCTTCGCCGAGTTCCACCCCACCAGCAGCGCCCGCCTCCGCGGCCGCATCGCCAGCGAGCTCATCCAGCGGGGTTCCTACCCCATTGATGTGGCCTAGCTAGTCAGCTCGTCTTTGCTCCGCCGCTGCGCGGCGGAGATTGAAAAAGGGCCCCAACGGGGCCCTTTTTCTTGATTGAAGCTGGAATTAGTGACGCTCTTCCTTGGGCTTTTCTTTGGGCGCTTCGGGCTTGGGGGCCGGCTGCGGCTTGGGCTCGGCCTTTGGGGCGGGGTCGGGTCGCCGCTCCTCCCGGCTGGGCCGGGTTTCGACCGGGCGCTCTCGGGGCGTGGTGCCTTCGGGGCGGCGCTCCTCAGCCTTGCTGGGCCGGGGCTCTACCGGACGCTCCCGGGGGGCCACAGCCTCAGGCCGACGCTCCGCTGGATTGGGGCGGGTCTCTGCTGGGCGCTCCCGGGGCGTGATGCCTTCGGGGCGGCGCTCCTCGGCCTTGCTGGGACGAGGCTCCATGGGGCGTTCCTTGGGGATCACCACCTCTGGACGGCGCTCGGGTCCCTGGCTGGGGCGGGGCTCCACCGGACGCTCCCGGGGCGTGGTGCCTTCGGGACGGCGCTCCTCGAGCTTGCTGGGGCGGGACTCCATGGGGCGCTCCCGGGGCGTGATGCCTTCTGGGCGGCGCTCAATTCCCTTGGCCGGGCGGGCCTCCTGGGGCCGCTCACGAGGTGCCAACTCGGGTCGACGTCGTTCCTCGAAGGGGGTCTGGCGGGGGCCCTGGGGTGGGCCACCGGGGCGGACCTCGGGCCGTACCTCGGGACGCAGGTCCCGCCGCACGATGACCCGGCCGGTGGTCACCTGGGCATGGCGCTCGTAGGCCACCAGGCGCTCCTGGTGCACGTCGTGCCGGAAGGCCGCCTGCATCTGGGCGGGGTTCCGGAACTCAGCCCGGGTCACGAGGAGCGGGGTGCGCTGCCAGGGCGCTCGCAGATCGCGGCCGCCATTGAAGGTGCGGAAGACCGTGACATCCCGGTGCATGTGGAGGTTGATCTGGAACAGGTTGATGTGGCCCACTGCGACGATGTTCCAGGCATAGCCGCCACCCCAGTCCCGGTGGCCCCAGTGACAGGGCGTGTTGTAGTAGCCGAGCGGAGCCCAGCCGTAGTACCCAGGCGTGTGGTGCCAGGCCACCCAGGCCGGGCTGTAGTAGATCCCGGGAATCCAGAACCAGCCCACCCCCGCACCCCAGTGCCAGCGACCGTGGTGGTAGGCGACGTAGGCCCAGGGCTCGTCAGAGATCCAGGTCATGCCTCCGTCATAGGCCGCCCAGCGACCGCGGTAGTAGGGGCGCCAGTCTTCATCCACGCCGCGCGGCTGCCAGACCCACCCGAACTCGTCGGACTGGACCCACCGGCCGTTCGCATCCAGGTCATCGGCGTAGTGGCGGATCTCGGCAGGCACCCGCTCCCAGCTCTCGCCCCGGGTCACGGTCATGGCCCGCTCGCTCCAGCGGTCGAAGTCATCGCCGCCGAAGGTGTTGAAGGCGCGCACCCGGCCCGCCAGACCATCATGGGGCGTGAAGGCCGTGAGGCGCTGGCCCGCACCCACCATGGCTTCGTCGCGCTCGTTGGAGAAGCTCACCCGACCACTCAGGACCTTGAGCCGCACCACGCGGTCCGGATCTGCTTCCACAGAGAAAGTGCCTCGGCCCATGCACGTCACGGTGCCCGAGGGCGTGTCGATGCGGAACTGGCTGGTGGACTCGCCGCCCAGCTGCACCCGCAGGCGGCCCTGGGTCAGCTGGAAGAGCACCTGGCGCTCGCCCTTGCGATCGGTGAAGAGGGCCGCCACGGTGAAGCGGGTGCCAGCGCCAAAGGCGATCCGGGTACCCTCACCCAGTTGCAGAACGCCACGGCCGCTGCTTTCCACGACATCGCCTTCACCGATGGGCGTGCCCCGGGTGAGGGCCTCCTCGAGGTCGCCCTTGCGGATGCGGACGCTCCCCTCCAGGGTGCGGACCATGGCATAGCGCTCAGCCGCTTCGCCCTGGTAGGCCTCGTCCTCCTGGGGCTCAGAAAGGCCTGGGGGCGGGGCTGAAGGGGGCTGCTGGGGCGCTGCGGCCAGCAAGGCCGCAGAGAGGAGCAGGATGGCCAGGCGATGGGGGTGGAGCAGTGCGTTCATGGTCCCTCCACGGGGATGGATGCCGGATCACAGGGGATCGGTTCCGACAAGGTCACTGCCAAGGGCATGCCAAAGCTGGGATGGGTCTCACTCCCGCGGGAAGGGAGCCAGCGCCGTACCCGGCTTCGCCGTGTCCGGGCGGGGCGCCAGGGCCGCCAGGCGGGGCAGGAGGCCCATCCAGGGCAGGGTCCAGCGCCGGGGGGCGCCCTTCTCCACTTCGCCGGCCACGATCTCCAGATGGTCCGGGAGGAAGCGCACCTCCAGGTCCCGCCCCGAAGGCAGGGGCAGGTGGACCACCCGCGCCGTGGCCGGATGCACCACGCTGAGGAAGCCCTCACCGTCCTCGAGGACCCAGAGGAGCCCCCGGAGCGAGGGGCGGAAGTCGGCGGCCCCCCAGTCGAGGCCCCCTAGCCCCTCGGTGAGCGGAGCATCTCCGGGAAAGGCCCACTCGCCCACGGCGGAAGGCAGGCTCACGCCCCCATCCCGCCAGGCCCGCAGGGGCCGACCCGGCAGGCCCGCCTGGAGACGGATCACGCCCCGGGCATCCCGCACCCGCAGGCTGCCATCCCCCGTGAGGCGCACCCGCAGGGCCCCGGTGGAAGGGGGAGGCGGCGCAGGGGCCGTGGCCACGCTGCTCCGGGACTCCGCCTGCCAGTCCAGGGGCGCCACCCGCTCCCAGGGCAGGCGCAGGCGGCCCTGGGCCACCAGCGGCGGAGCGGCCAGCGCCGCCAGGCTCAGGAGGAGGGCGCCCAGCCGCACAGGGCCTCCAGATTTTGCGTGGTGAGGGCGGCGAGCACCGCCGGCGGGATGCCCCTGAGGGCCGCCACGGCCTCGGCGGTGTGGCGCACATACGCTGGTTCGTTGGTCCGGCCGCGACGGGGCACGGGGGCCAGGAAGGGGGCGTCCGTCTCCACCAGGATGCGGTCGGCCGGGGCCCAGGCCGCCACCTCCCGCACCGCCTCGGCCTTGGGGAAGGTGGCGATGCCCGAGAAGCTCAGGTGGAAGCCCAGGTCCAGGGCCCGGAGGGCGAAGACCTTGTCCTCGCTGAAGCAGTGGATGATGCCACCCACCGCACCAGCGCCCGTTTCGTCCAGGATGCGCAGGGTCGCCTCCGGTGCTGAGCGGGTGTGGATCATGAGGGGCTTGCCCAGGGCCAGGGCCAGGCGGATCTGGGCCCGGAAGGCCAGCTCCTGCTCCTCCCGGGGGCTCAGGTCGTAGTGCCAGTCCAGGCCCGTCTCGCCCACGAACCGCACCGAGGGGTGGGCCAGCAGGGCCGCCAGGGCGGTCTCGGTGGCATCTGACCAGTGCTGAGCCTCGTGAGGGTGCACCCCCAGGCTGGCCTGCACGGCGGGGAAGCGATCAGCCAGGGCCAGCACGGCCCGGGAGTCCGCCAGATCGGTACCCACCGCAATGAAGCCCGAGACCCCGGCCGCCAGGGCCCGGGCCAGGGTGTCCTCCACCTGGTCGGTCTCCAGGTAGGAGCCAGTGAGGTGGCAGTGCGCATCCACGAGCATGGCTCCATGTTCGCACGGAGTGGCCATTGACACCGGCAGGAGCACCCATGTGACCTGCGGCACGAACCCCGCCCCCTCCCGTCTGGACCCTGCATCCTGGAGCCTGTGGAGTACCCGTGCTTTCGCCCCAGTCCTCGCTGACCCCCAGCCTGCAGCCTCGCATGCTGCGCGTAAAGGAAGGCCTGAAGGACGGCCTCGAGAGGGAGATCACCTACCTGCGCCTGTCCGTGACGGAGCAGTGCAACCTGGCCTGCGTCTACTGCAAGCCCCGCACAGGCGTCCCTGAGCGCACCCCTGGGCCCACCATGGACCGCCACGAGGTGATCCACCTGGCCAAGGTCTTCACCAGCCTGGGCATCCGCAAGGTGCGCCTCACGGGCGGCGAGCCCATGCTCCGCCGGGACCTGGAGCTCATCGTGGCGGGCATCAGCCCCGAGGTGGAAGGGCGCGTCCACCTCACCACCAATGGCATCCACCTGGCCCGCCGGGCCCGGGGCCTGCGGGACGCCGGGCTCTCTGGCATAAATGTGAGCCTGGATGCCGCCGACCGCGCCACCTTCCAGCGACTCACCGGCAAGGACGCCCTGGGGCGGGTGCTGGCCGGCATCGAGGCCGCCCGGGCCGCCGGCCTGAAGGCCAAGCTCAACACCGTGGTCCTGAAGGGCTGGAACGATGACCAGATCGTCCCCCTGGCCCGCCTGGCTCGCACCGAGGGCCTCCAGGTGCGCTTCATCGAGTTCATGCCCTACCAGGGCAATGGCTGGGGGCAGGCCCAGTTCATGCCTGCAGCGGAGATCCTGGCGCAGATCCAGGAGGGCCTCGGCGACCCACTGGAGGAGGAACCGCCTGTGGGCCTGGAGGAAGGTCCGGCGCGGCTCTTCAAGATCGCTGGCAGCACCGGCAAGGTGGGGGTCATCTCCACCCTGAGTGCGGACTTCTGCGAGCACTGCAACCGGGTGCGCCTTACCAGCCGCGGTGCCCTGCGGACCTGCCTCTTCGGCGATCGCCCGGTGGACCTGCTGGAGCCCCTGCGGAACCACGCCTCCCACGAGGACCTCGTCCGCCTCATCCGAGAGACCCTGCGGGAGAAGCAGGACTGCCATCCCATGCGCCGGGGTGAACCTGCGCAGCCCGGCACCGGCATGTGGCAGGTCGGCGGGTGACCACCGGCCTGCTCCTGCTGAGCGGGGGTGCCGGACGGCGCATGGGCGCCCCGAAGCACGCCCTGCCCCACCCCGGAGGCGGCTCCTGGGGGGGCCACCTGGTGCGGGTCTTCGAGGCCGCCTTTCCCGCCGGACCGATCCTGGTTCTAGGCGAGCCGCTGCCGGATCGTCCCGAGCTTTCGCACCTGGACGACACGCGGGAGGGACCGGCCGTGGCCCTGCGGGCCTGGGCCGCCTCGGGCGTGGGCGAGGCCGACCGCTGGTGGGTGGTGGCCTGCGATCAGGTGCGCTGGACCACCGAGCGCCTCCTGGCCTGGGACCTCATCTGCCAGGCTGCAGACCCCGCTGGAGCCCTCTGGATGATGGCCTTGCAGGGAGGCAGCCTCCAGCCCCTGGGCAGCTGGTTCCCGACAGCCTTGCGGCCGGCGCTGGCAGCCACCCGAGACCGCTCTCTGGTGCGCCTTGCTGCCGTCCTCCCGCACCAAGCCCTGCCCAGTGACGGCGAGGAGTGGCTGGATGTGGACACGCCGGAGGAGCGCCGGCGCTTCGAGAGCTAGCTGCTAGCCCAGCCGCTTCCGCACCAAGCGCTCCACGGGCACGCCGCCCTTGAGGTGGCTCTCCACAATCTCCGGAACATCCTCTGGCGTGACATGGGCATACCAGACCCCATCGGGATACACGAGGACAGCGGGACCGATGGCGCAGAAACCCACGGAACCGCAGTGGCTGCAGTGGACTGCCCCTTGGGTGTTGTTCTTGTAGAACAGCAGGCCCTCATCCATGAGGCTGGCCCGGAAGGCCTCCAGAACGGCCTCCGAACCGTTGGCGCTGCAGCTCTTCGAGGTGCAGACGAAGACCTGCCGCTGAAGTGGGTGGTTGATCATCGGCGCCACAGCAGCGTCCTGCTCAGGGGTGGGAAGGGGGCGGGGCGAGGTCATGGTCCGGCTCCTGGGTGACTTCAAGATTAACAGGCCAAAAGGTCCCCTGAACCCACGTCTACCTAATTTGATCAGTGACCTTAAAGGTTATGCTTTTTTGGTTATTTAACCAACTGTGACACGGATCACGACCTCTCTTGACCGCGTACATTACCCTCGCATCCTCTATTCGGCGGGCAGACATGCCCCCCCGCCTGCAGGACCTCCACGAACCTCCCGGGCAGCTGATCGCACCCCCGCCACGGCGCCCTGATCCCCCCACCTCACAGGAAAGGAAGAAACCATGCGAAACACCCTGCTCATCCTCGCCGCCGCCGCCTTGCTGGCTGCGCCCCTCGCCGCCGAAGGCGGCAGCGACACCAAGGGCAAGTTCTACTTCAAGAAGACCTGCAAGGCCTGCCACGCCCCTGGCACGCCCGCCAAAGAAATCACCCCGCTCTCGAAGACCCAGGCCCAGTGGAAGGCCTACTTCGCCGCCGGGAAGCACAAGAAGGGCACCGAGAAGCTGGACTCCGTCGTGAAGCCCGAGCAGGTCAAGGACGTGCAGACCTTCCTGGTGAACCACGCCTCTGATTCCCCCCAGCCCGAGACCTGCGGCGGCTGAACCGCCGCCAGGCCGCCGACACCCCTCCCCCCCCTCTCAAGCGTTCTCCACGGAGACACCCCATGAAATCCCGCATCATGCTCGCCCTTGTCGCCGCCTTGGCGCCCGCAGCACTGAGCGCCCAGAGCAATGCCGACCTCCAGAAGCAGATTGAACAGCTGAAGAATCAGCTCAAGGCCATCGAAGAAAAGGCCGCCGCCGTCCAGACGGTGGAGGAACGCCTGGTCAAGGTCGAGACCAAGGCCGCCAGCAGCAACATCAGCTGGGGCGGCGATCTCCGCACCCGGTTCGAGAGCAGCGAGTGGCACTTCAACCCCTACCAGCAGTTCATGGGCTTCATCCAGAACCCCGGCCCCGGCCCGGCCACCGGCATGCCCATGCCCGTCACCCAGCAGGTCCAGGCCCAGGACTGGAGCAACTCCACCCAGTGGTCCACCCGCCTGCGCCTGCGCATGGGCATGACCATCAATGAGCACGCCAAGATCATGGGTCGCCTGACCATGTACAAGATCCATGGCGGCGCCGATGTGCCCACCTTCAACGGCTCCCCCAACACGGTGCAGAACTCTTTCAACAGCGCCAAGGTGCCGGGTACGGACGTGCTGCGGGTCGAGCGCGCCAGCCTGGTTTATGACTTCCCTGTGGGCGTCCTGTCCATCGGCCGCCAGAACACCTCCGATGGCCCGCCCTTCGAGGTGAAGGACGGCGGCGAGCGCCAGGCCACCCCGCAGGCCCTGGCTGTGAACGCCATGGTCGACGGCATCGGCTTCAAGTTCCACCTCGATAACCTCGGCTTCCCCGAGAACACCCTCCTGGGCCTGTGCTATGGCATCGGCTACGAGTCCGGCTTCGGCGGCGGCGGCAGCAGCAAGACCAGCGCAGCCGTGGTGGGCTTCAACTTCTCCGGCGCCACCATGGCGAATCCGGCCAACGCCAGCCTGCAGGTAAACAGCATCGGTCCCCTCAAGGACAGCACGGTGCTGGGCGCCATGTTTGACCTGCCCCTGCTCTTCCAGATCGGCGAGTCCATCCAGAGCGCCAACTTCTACCTGGGCTACAACCGCATGGGCAACCTCACGGACATCCCCTACGGCAGCACCAACAACTTCCCCGTGCCGGCCACCCCGGGCATGGGCGGCATGCCTGCCACCCAGTTCGTCACCGCCACCAACAACCTGGGTGACATCGACCAGTGGACCGCCACCTGGAAGCACAAGCCCACGGACAACTTCACCTACTTCGCCAGCTTCGGCAGCATCACCACCCACCCGAACGGCAAGCAGAGCCAGTACGGTGCCTACTGGAACTTCCCCACCGTCATGCCCGCCGGCTATCCTTCGGGCCCGAACTACCTCCTGACGGGCTTCGGCGGCCTGCTGGGCGACGCCACCAAGAGCCAGACCGCCAACGCCTACTACCTGGGCATGCGCTGGGATCCCACTGAGACCCTCGGCCTCGGGGTGGAGTTCAACCATGGCTCCCCCCGGTGGTGGACCTACAGCCCCGCTGCCGGTGAGCTGACCGAAAAGCTCGGCACCCGCGGCGACGTCTGGGAAGCCTACGCCCACTGGCAGTTCGCCAAGAACGCCGCCCTGCGTGTCGGCTACCTGGACTACAAGTACAGCACCGCCTTCAGCGGCTGGCACATCGCCCCCATGGCCATGGAGAACTTCGACCTGGCGAAGAATCCCATGCTGCAGTACGCCTTCCCCGCCACCGTGAAGTCGACCTACGTCTCACTGGAAGTGAAGTTCTAGCGTCCTGAACATCCGGGCCGGGGGGCCTCTCCACGGCCCGGTTTTGCGTCCCCGCATCACCAGGGAGAACCCCATGGGAACCCTTCGCATGGATCGCCGCTTGTTCCTGCAGGCCGCCGGCGTCACCGCCGGCGTTGCCGCCACCACTCAGGTGGGCTGCCTCAAGTACTTCCGGAAGGGCCGGACGGTCTCTAACGATGACCGCCAGGTCCCCACCACCTGCGAGCTGTGCCCCAACAAGTGCTCGGCCATCGCCGTGGTGGAGGGGGGCATCGTCCGCAAGCTGAACCCCAATCCCGAAAATCCGAAGTCCCGGGACATGCTCTGCGCCCGCGGCAATGCGGCCATCAAGCAGGTCTACGACCCGGACCGCATCAAGCACCCCATGATCCGCGTGGGTGCTCGGGGCGAAGGCAAGTGGAAGAAGGCCACCTGGGACGAGGCCTTCGACTTCGCCGCCCAGAAGCTGGCAGCGGTGAAGGCTAAGTACGGCCCCGAGGCCTCCCTCTGGTCCTCCACGGAAGGCTTTCAGGAAGTGTTCTTCAAGAACCTCGGCCTGGCCTTCGGCTCGCCCAACCTGGTCCGCCACCCCACCCTCTGCCTGGCCTCGGTGAACCTGGCCTACAGCGCCACCTTCGGCACCGTGCCCAGCTTCGACCTGCTCAACAGCAAGTACGTGATCATGTCCGGCGCCAATCGCTTCGAGAGCATCATCACCCCCGACACCATGGACCTCATCGGCGGGGTCATGGAGCGCAAGGCCAAGCTGGTCTACCTTGACCCCCGCTTCACCGTCACCGCCGCCAAGGCCGACGAGTGGTACCCCATCAAGCCCGGCACCGACCTGGCGTTCATCCTGGCGATGCTCCACGTGATCATCAAGGAGAACCGCCACAGCCACGAGTTCGTCGCCGCCAGCACCATCGGCTTCGACCTGCTCACCGAGCATGTGAAGCAGTACACCCCCGAGTGGGCCGAGCAGGAAACCGAGATCCCCGCCAAGGACATCATCCGCATCGCCCGGGAGTTCTCGGACGCCGCCCCCCGCGCCGTCTACTACGCCGGCCGCCGGTCCTCGTGGTACCAGAACGACTTCCAGATGCGTCGCGCCCAGGCCATCCTCAACGCCATCGTGGGCAACTGGGATCAGCAGGGCGGCATGGTGCCCAACGCCAAGCTGCCCAAGGGCGAGTTCCTCTTCATGCCCTGGGACGAGCCCAAAGCCGCCCGGGTGGACGAGATCGAGAAGCACTTCCCCCTGGCCGCCAAGGGGGACGGCGTCTATCTGAAGCTCCGGGAGAACGTGCTCAGCGGGAAGCCCTACCCAGTGAAGGCTTGGATGGTCTACAAGCAGGACCCCATGAACGCCATGCCAGACCAGGCCAAGACCCTGAAGATGATCGAGGGCATGGACTTCATCGGCGTGATCGATGTGCAGATGAGCGACATGGCCTGGTACGCCGACGTGGTGTTCCCCGAGAGTGCCTACCTGGAGCGCACGGATCCCGTGGAGGTCATGGCCGGCATCTGGCCCGCTGTGGTCTACCGGCAGCAGGTGGTCAAGCCCATCCACGACACCAAGCCCAACCTGGAAATCGTCCAGGGTCTGGCCAAGCGCCTGGGCCTCTCCGACTACTTCGACTACACCATCGAGCAGTGGGTGGAGGCCGAGTTCAAGGAGCTGCCCATTCCCATGGCCATGGAGCACATGAAGAAGCATGGGGTCTGGGCCGCCAGCGGGCAGCCGAGCTACGGCAAGACCCTGAACCCAGACCACCGCTTCGTCACCAAGACCGGCAAGATCGAGCTGTTCTCGGAGCGCCTCAAAGAGGCTGGCTACGACCCCCTGCCCGTCTACGAGGCCCCGACCCAGCCACCGGGGGACCGCTTCCGCCTCATCCTGGGCCGGGTGGGCTACTTCACCCACGCCAACCAGTCGAACAACGTCTGGCTCAACGAGTTCATGAAGGAGAACGACCTCTGGATCAACCCCAAGCCCGCTGAGCGCCTAGGCATCCGCCACGGCTCCTACGTGGCCGTCACCAGTAGCGTGGGCACCGTCCGCATCAAGGTCCGCGTCACGGAGGAGATCCGGCCCGACTGCGTCTTCATGCTCCACGGCTTCGGCAAGAAAGCGAAGATGCAGAGCCTGGTCTACAACGTGGGCGCCAGCGATGCGGCGCTCCTCGAAACCGCGTGGGACAAGGTCTCGGGCAATGCTGCCTTCCACGAGACCTTCGTCAAAGTCGCCAACGCCTGAGGAGGGACCCCATGGCCATGAAGAAGAAGCGCTACGCCCTCGTCGTCGACTCCAGGAAGTGCATCAACTGCAAAGCCTGCGCCGTCGCCTGCAAGGCCGAGAACGAGGTCCCCGTGGGCCGGTTCCGGAACTGGATCAACGAGGCCCGCCAGGGTGAGTACCCCAAGCTCCGCATCGACTTCGAGCCGGAGCAGTGCCACCACTGCGAGCACCCCTCCTGCGCCCGGGTCTGCCCCACGGGTGCCACCTGGGTGCGCAAGGACGGCATCGTCCTGGTGGACTACGACGACTGCATCGGCTGCCGCTACTGCATGGTGGCCTGCCCCTACGAGGCCCGCTACTTCCACGAGGAGAGCGGCACAGTCCACAAGTGCACCCTGTGCAGCCACCGCATCGACGGCGGCGAGCTGCCGGCCTGCGTGGCCACCTGCCCCTCCAAGGTGCGCGTCTTCGGCGACCTGGAGGACAGCTCCAGCCGCATCCACGAGCTGCTGGCCACGCGGCGCTACCGCCTCAAGGAACCCCAGACCGGCAACGGCCCCCAACTCTATTACCTGCTCTAGGAGGAAGCCATGCACGAGCTCAACTGGGGTCTCCTCATCGTGGTCTACCTGTTCCTGGGTGGCCTCTCCGCTGGCCTGTTCTTCGCCGCGGGCCTGGCCAACTACCTGGAGGTGGACGGCCAGCCGGCCTACCCCCGCGTCGCCCGGATGGGCGCCCTGCTGGCCCCCTGGCCCGTGGCGCTGGGCTCGGCCCTGCTCATCCTCGACCTGGGGAACTGGTACCGCTTCTACAAGCTGTTCACCCACTTCCGGTGGGAGAGCCCCATGTCCATCGGGTCCTACCTGCTGACGTTCTTCACGGGCATCGCGTTCCTCTACGCCTACGCCTGGCTGCCGGAGGCCTGGCGCCAGCAGCTCTTCGCGAAGGTCCCCGCCACCTGGGCGCGGGTGCATCGGCTGAACGTGGACCTCAGCGCCCACACCAAGCTCATCGCCATGATCGGCTTCCCCTTCGCCATCGGGGTGGGCATCTACACCGGCGTGCTGCTGGGTGCGGTCTCGGCGCGCCCCTTCTGGAACACCAACCTGGTGGCTCAGATGTTCCTGTTCTCGGCCCTCTCCAGCGGCGCCGCCGCCCTGCTCCTGGCCATGGTGCTGGACCGGCGGGAGCCCATCCAGACCCACGAGACCAAGTTCCTCATCACCCTCGACATCGTCTTCATCGTGCTGGAGCTGTTCATCATCCTGCCCTACCTGATCCACGGCCAGCTGTCGGTCCTGGCGGTGAAGCAGGCCCTCTGGCTCATCCTCGGGGGCCCCTACACCGTGGTGTTCTGGGTCTTCTTCATGGGCTTCGGGCTGCTCACGCCGCTGGCCATCGAGGTCTACGAGCTGGCCCCCAGCCTCCTCAAGGGGCATGCCTTCCACGGCGACCGCAAGCTGGCCCTGGTGGCCTCCAGCCTCGTCCTCTGCGGGGGCTTCCTGCTGCGCTACATCTTCGTCTACGCCGGCCAGCTGAGCAGCTTCCACAAGATGGGGTCCTTGCACTGACACTCTGTGTTGAACAACTTGGGACCCAGGCGCACAAAAGCTGGTGAATTGGGGGGACCTGATGGACCCGCGCCTTGCCTCCCCTTCATCCCCTTCATCCTTGTTAACAAGCCTTTCAACAGGGATAAAAGCGCCGGGATATGCTCATCCGTCGGACGCGGAATACCCCCTTCGCCCTGTTGATCTTGATTCACCACACCCTGCCATACCTCCGACACACCCATCCGAAGAGGAACCCGAATGTCCCTCGCCACCTTCGCCGACCTGGCCCAGCTGCTTGCCGAGGTGTTCCTCGAGCCGGACACCGACCTGGGACCCGATCTGGAGGCTGCTCTGGCCGCCAGCGACGGCCTGTCCCCTGCCCTGCGGGGGCCGCTCGCCCAGATCGTGGCCGCCTCGCTGGACGACCAGGACCGCTCCGTGGAGTACGCCCGGCTCTTCCTGCACACCCTGGAGGGGGACCCCGTCCACCTCTTCGCCTCCGTGCAGGCCCGGGGGCACCACCAGGCCCCGGACATCCTGGGGCCCCTGAAGGCCATCCACGATGAGGCCGACCTCTCCCTGCAGGACGACCTGGGGGTCCCGCCCGACCACCTGGGCCTGGAACTGGCCTGCCTCAGTGCCATCCTCGGCCAATCGCTGGATGCGTCTGATCCGCTGGAGGAGGAGCGCCTCCGGGCCCTCGCCCTGCGTCTCCTCCGGGAGCACCTGCGCCCCCTGAGCGACGCCGTGGCCCGCCAGCTTCCGTCTGCCGCACCGGCGCCCTACTTCCAGGCCGCCGCCGACCTGGTGGCAGGCCTCCTGGACGAGCTCGACAGGGAGCTGGCAGTAATTTAGGCAAAGTCCTGCTGGACAAAGGCTTGTCTTCCATACAGCATGGACCCATGCGGCCTCCCACGACCATCCTGCTGGTGGACGACGAGCCGGGCATCCGGCGGTCCCTGGGCGAAGCCCTGAAGGACGAGGGCTATCACGTCGTCAAGGCCGAGCGGGGCGAGCAGGCCATTGAGCTGCTGCACAACCCGGACTCCGAGAGCCTGGAGCTGGTGCTGCTGGATGTCTGGCTGCCGGGCATGGACGGCCTGGAGACCCTCAAGCAGGCCAAGCAGATCCGACCCGACCTGCCGGTGGTGATGATCTCCGGGCATGCCAGCATCGACACGGCCCTCCAGGCCACCAAGCTGGGGGCCTTTGACTTCCTGGAGAAGCCCATCGACCTGGATCGCCTGCTGCTGGTGGTGGGCAACGCCCTGCGCCAGTCCCGCCTCCAGCACGAGAACCAGCGCCTCCTGGCCGAAGTGGAGGGAGGCCGCTTCTTCCTGGCCGACAGTCCCGCCATGAACCGCCTCATGGCCGATGTGGCTCTGGTGGCCCCCACCGAAGGTCGGGTGCTGCTCATGGGCGAGAACGGCAGCGGCAAGGAAGAGATCGCCCGCCTGCTCCACCTGCAGAGCCCCCGCAAGGACGCCCCCTTCGTCGAGGTGAACTGCGCCGCCATCCCTGAGGAGCTCATCGAGAGCGAGCTGTTCGGCCACCAGAAGGGCGCTTTCACCGGTGCAGTGCGGGACCAGAAGGGCAAGTTCCGCGAGGCCGACGGCGGCACCCTCTTCCTGGATGAAGTGGGCGACATGTCCCTGAAGACCCAGGCCAAGGTGCTGCGCGCCCTCCAGGAGGGTCGTGTGGAGCCTGTGGGCGGCGGTGGCGCCGTGGGCGTGGACGTGCGGGTCATCGCTGCCACCAACAAGGACCTGGCCAGCGAGATCACCCGGGGCCGCTTCCGCGAGGACCTCTACTTCCGCCTGGCCGTGGTGCCCCTGCGCATCCCCCCCCTGCGGGAGCGCCCCGAAGACATCCTGCCCCTGGCGGACGCCTTCATCACCCGCATCGGCCGGCAGTACGGCCGCCCCCCCAAGCGCCTCGGGCCCGAGGCCAAGGACACCCTCCTGCGCCACGACTGGCCGGGCAATGTGCGGGAGCTGAAGAACCTCATGGAGCGGGCCGTCATCCTGGGCCGCAGCACCGAGATCGGTCCCCGGGACCTGGGCCCCCTCGCCGCCCGCCACCTCGCCGAGCAGGATCCCTTCTCCTTCCCGGAGTTCGCCAGCCTCAAGGACGCCAAGGACTGGTTCGAGAGCCAGTACCTGCAGCGGGAGCTGCGGCTGCAGAACAGCAACATGACCCGCGTCGCCGAGCGGGCGGGCATGGACCGGTCGAACCTCTACAAGCGCCTCAAAGCCCTGGGCATCGAGCCCAGGGAGAGCTAGGCGGTGGATCATGGCTGACCGCAAGTGGTTCAAGATCGGCGAAGCTGCCCAGCACATCGGCGTTGGCCCCAAGGACCTGCGCTACTGGGAGGACGTGATCCCGGCCATCCGGCCCCGGCGCAGCAAGGGCAACCTCCGCTACTACCACATCGATGAGCTGCCCCGGCTGAAGCGCATCAAGGGCTGGCTGGCCGAGGGCCTCACCGTGGCCGACTGCGCCGAGCTGCTGGCTCATGGCCACCTGGTGCAGCGCCTGGACCTGGGCCTCGCCCCCGAGGACCTCCCCGCCGCCCCCAGCCGCCAGCCCAAGGCCACCATTCCGAGGCTGCTGCGCACCAGCTCCGACCTCCAGCCCATCCTCCGGGCCGTGCGCACCCTGCACGAAAGGCTGTCCTCCCCACCCAAACCTTGACCCCAAGCCATTGCCGTTCTACAGTCAATAGTTCACGGCGCGTGGCGCAGCCTGGTAGCGCACTACCTTGGGGTGGTAGGGGTCGGAGGTTCGAATCCTCTCGCGCCGACCAAAACACACCAAAGGGCCCCTCGGGGCCCTTTGGTGTGTTTTGTGTCGTCGGCGCGAGGGGATTCGGACCTCCGAGTGGGCTTGCCGAGGCGCGGCTAGATGCCGCGCCGAACAAGACCGGCGGACGGCGCAGCCGGACGCGTTCGAATCCTCAGCCCTGATGGGTCGGCGCCAACTACAGGGCACGGGGCCGTTGGATGACGACCCAGAAAGGCAAGGACCGGCCGTTTTCAAGAGGCCTCACCACCCCCGCCCATCGCTCGAATCGCTGCTGCAAGTTCGACCAGCGGCACGGCCTCCGTCGCTTGGGTCACGGGGAACCGTGTCGTGCCGGGATACACCACGAAGCGCCGATGCGGCTGCAGGTCAGCGCAGGCGGCGTGGAAGCCCCGCTCCAGCTTGGGCGCTAGGCTGCGCTTGATCTCGACGGCCCACAGGGTGCCGTTGGGCCAAGACAGGAGCAGGTCGATCTCAGCCCCGGCGCTGGAGCGATAGAAGTGGGCTGCCACCTGGGAGGGCGCAGCGGCGAGGAGGTTCTCAATGATGAAGCCTTCCCAGCTCTGGCCCAGCACGGGGTGGGACAGCAGGGTTTCCCGGTCCTGGATCCCCAGCAGCGCATGGGTGAGCCCGCTGTCCCGGATGAAGACCTTGGGCGATTTCACCAGGCGCTTGTTCAGGTTGCCGTGCCAGGGTGCGAGGCGGCGCACCAGCAGCAGGTCCACCAACAGGTCGAGGTAGCTGGCGGCCGTCTTCCCATCCACCCCGAGGTTGCGGGCGAGCTGGGCGGTGTTCAGCAGCCCCCCCTGGTGATGGGCCAGCATGGTCCAGAAGCGCCGCAGGGTTTCGGCGGCAATGCGGGGGCCTAGCTGGGGGATGTCGCGCTCCAGGTAGGTGCGGATGAAGTCCTGCCGCCAGCGCAGGCTGCGGGCCTCATTCCGGGCCAGCAGACTGTCCGGGAACCCGCCCCTCGCCCAGAGCTCCTCCAGGGGCCGGGACTGGGTTTCCAGGGCATTCAGGGGCCCCAGCTCCAGGTAGGCGATACGACCCGCCAGGGTCTCGCCCGATTGCTTCAGGAGCTCCAGGGCAGCCGAACCCAGCAGCAGGAACTGGCCCGCCGGCCGCCCGGCCCGCCGGCGCCGATCAATGAGGCCGCGCAGCACCGGGAACAGGCCCGGGGCCCGGTGCACTTCGTCCAGAATGACCAGCCTGTCGGCATGCTCTGCGAGGTACAGCTCGGGCATGGCCAGCTTGGCGCGATCGCCCTCAGACTCCAGATCCAGGTAGAGGGCACCCAGCTTGGCGCCCACCTCCAAAGCCAGAGTGGTCTTCCCCGACTGGCGGGGCCCCAGCAACGCCACCGCCGGGCTGTCGCCCAGGGCTTCCAGCAGGCGAGGGGTGAGGAGGCGTTCAATCATCCTTGCAATCATGGAGTTGTATTGGACGATTTGCAAGTTTATTTGGTTGGATTCAAGACAAAAAGGGAGGCTCCCCTACTGCGCCGTCCACCCGCCATCAATGGGGAGCGCTGTCCCCGTAATCTGTCCGGCGGCTTCGGAGCAGAGGAATACGGCCAGCTGACCCAGGTGCTCGATGGCCACGAACTGGCCGGAGGGCTGCTTCCCCGCCAGCAGGGCCCGACCCCCCTCCTCCACATCCACGCCGAGCCTTTCTGCCAGGGCCACGATCTGGGGCTCGATGAGCTCTGTGCGGGTCCAGCCGGGGCAGATGGCATTGCAGGTGATGCCCTGCCCTGCGGTCTCCAGGGCCACCACCTTGGTGAGCCCCACCAGGCCGTGCTTGGCGGTGACGTATGCGGCCTTGCGCACGGAGGCCACCAGGCCGTGCACGGAAGACACATTGATGATGCGGCCCCACCCGGCAGCCTTCATGAACGGCAGGGCATGGTGGATGGTGTGGAAGGCGGAGGACAGGTTGAGCGCGATGATCGTGTCCCACTTCTCCGGCGGGAAGTCCTCCACAGGGGCCGTGTACTGGATGCCAGCGTTGTTCACCAGGATGTCCAGGCCCCCCAGCCGAGCCATGGTCTGGGCCACCAGGGGGCCGATCTCCTCGGCCCGGGTGAGGTCAGCCCGACCATAGGCCACAGGAACCCCAGCCTGCTCCGCCAGCTGCCGGCGAACCGGCTCCACGACCTCAGCGTCCCGGGAGCCGTTGAGCATGATGGCGCAGCCCTGGGCAGCCAGGGCCCGGGCGATGCCCAGGCCGATGCCGCTGGTGGACCCGGTGATCAGCGCCTTCTTCCCCTTCAGCACGGTGGCTCCTTGGCAAGGATGAGGGATGGGCCTAGAGCGGGCGCCGGAGCAGCCGCCCCAGCTCGCCGATGAACCCGCGGCGGAAGAGCAGGACGCAGACCACAAAGATGCCGCCGATGATCACCGTGATCCAGGGCCCCACCATGGTCAGCTTGGACTGGAGGGTCACCACGGTGAAGGCGCCCGCCGGGGGCCCCAGCACGGTGCCAACCCCGCCCAGGAGGGTCATGAGCACCACCTCGCCGGAGGTGTGCCAGTTCACGTCAGTCAGGGACGCCAGCTGGAAGACCAGGCACTTCATGGACCCCGCCAGGCCCGCCAGGGCCGAGGACAGGACGAAGGCCATGAGCTTGAAGCGCTCCACCTTGTAGCCCAGGGAGATGGCCCGGGCCTCGTTCTCCCGGATCGCCTTCAGGACCTGCCCGAAGGGCGAGTGGATGGCCCGGTGGATGACCCAGAAGCCCAGGCAGAAGAGGGCGAAGATGAAGTAATAGAGGCTGAGCGGCAGGGGATTGCCCCCCACCATGGCGACGCGGTTCAGGTCGATGAGGCCGAAGAGCAGTCCCCGGGGGATGCCCTGCAGGCCATCCTCGCCGCCGGTGAAGGGCAGCTTGAGGGCCACGAAGTAGACGATCTGGGCCAGGGCCAGGGTGACCATGGCGAAGTAGATGCCCTGGCGCCGGATGGCGAGGCTGCCCACGGCCCAGCCCAGTAGCCCGGCGAACACAGTCCCCGCCAGCACCCCCACCTCAGGTGTCAGGCCAACATTCTTCACCAGGTGACCGGTGACATAGGCGGCGCCCCCGAAGAAGGCGGCGTGGCCGAAGGAGAGCAGGCCCGTGTAGCCCAGCAGCAGGTTGAAGGCCGCCGCAAACAGGCCGAAGCACAGCAGCTTCATCATGAAGACCGGGTAGACGACGAAGGGCGCCAGCAGGCCGAGCAGGGCGAGGGCGATCCAGGCGTACCGGTTCACCTAGGTTTCCTTCCCGAACAGCCCCGCCGGCTTCACCAGCAGGACCAGCACCATGATGAGGAAGATCACGGTGCTGGAAGCCGGGGCGTAGACCACCTTGGTGAAGCCCTCCACCATGCCCAGCAGCAGGCCCGTGAGGATGGAGCCCATGATCGAGCCCATGCCGCCGATGACCACCACCGCAAACACCGTGATGATCATCTCCGAGCCCATGACGGGGCTGACGGAGTAGATGGGTGCCGCCAGCACGCCGGCGAAGGCCGCCAGGCCCACGCCGAAGCCGTAGGTGAGGGTGATCATGAGGGGCACGTTGATGCCGAAGGCCTTCACCAGCTCAGGGTTCTCGGTGCCGGCCCGCAGGTAGGAGCCCAGCTTGGTGCGCTCGATGACGAACCAGGTGCCGAAGCAGACGGCCAGGGAGCTGCCGATGACCCACACCCGGTACTTGGGGAACAGCATGAAGCCCAGGTCCACCACGCCGCTCAGGGACTCGGGCTTGCCGTCGTAGGCATCGCCGGAGACGTTGAAGTAGTTGGTGAAGACCCCCTGGATGATGAGGGCAAGGCCAAAGGTGAGCAGCAGGCCGTAGAGGTGGTCGAACTTGCGCAGGCGGCGGAGCATGGTCTTCTCAATGAGGACACCCAGCGCCCCCACCACCAGCGGGGCCACGATGAGCGCCGCCCAGTAGTTGAGGTGGAAGTCCGGCTTGCCCAGCAGCGGGCCCAGCATCGTGAAGCCCAGCAGGGCCACGTAGGCACCCAGCATGTAGAGGGCGCCGTGGACAAAGTTGACGATGTTCAGCAGGCCGAAGATCACCGCCAGGCCGAGGCTCAGGATGGCGTAGAAGACGCCATTGTTGAGCCCCAGCATGACCTGTGACAGGACCGTCTGGACTGACATTCCCATGGGGCAGTGCCTCCGGGTCCCGGCGGGACTACTTCTTCACCGCCGGGCAGGTGCTCTCGGAGAGGGGCATGAAGGCCTCGTCGCCGGGCACCGTCTTGACGATCTTCAGCAGGTCCCACTCGCCCTTGGAGTCGGAGGGCTTCTTCACCTCCATGAGGTACATGTCGTGGACCATGCGGCCGTCGATGCGGATCTTGCCGTTGACGGCGAAGAAGTCGCTGATGTCCATGGACTTCAGCTTGGCCATGACGGCGTCCGGCTCGTCGGTGCCTGCGGCCTTGATGGCCTTCAGGTAGTTCATGGTGGCGGAGTAGGCCCCGGCCTGATCCATGGTGGGCATGGCCTTGTGGATGTCGAAGAAGCGCTTGGAGAAGGCGCGGGTGGCATTGTCCCGGTCCCAGTAGAAGCCGGAGGTGAACTGCATCCCCTGGGCGACGTTCAGGCCCAGGCTCTTGATGTCCGTGTCGAAGATCAGGAGGCCCACCAGCTTCTGGCCCTTCTGGCCGATGCCGAACTCCCGGGCCTGCTTGATGGCGTTGATGGTGTCCCCGCCAGCGTTGGCCAGACCGATGATCTGAGCGCCCGAGGCCTGGGCCTGGAGCAGGTAGGACGAGAAGTCCGCCGAGGACAGGGGGTGGCGCACGGAGCCCACCACCTTGCCGCCCAGCTTCTTCACGAAGAGGCTGGTGTTCCCCTCCAGGGACTGGCCGAAGGCGTAGTCGGCGGTGATGAAGAACCAGCTCTTGCCGCCGGTCTGTACCACGGCCTGGCCCGTCACCTTGCCCAGGGCGTAGGTGTCATAGACGTAGTGGATGCTGTAGGGCGTCCAGGCCCCGTTGGTGAGGTCCGTGCTGGCGGCGCCGGTGTTCATGGTGATGCGGTGCTTGTCCCCACCCAGCTTCTGCACCGCCAGGGCGCAGCCCGAGTTGAGCAGGCCGGTGATCATGTCCACCTTCTCGTTGTCGAACCACTCCCGGGCCTTGGCGGAGGCGATGTCAGCCTTGTTCTGGTGGTCCGCACCGATGACCACGATGGGCTTGCCCAGCACCTTGCCGCCGAAGTCCTTCACGGCCATCTCCACGCCCACCTGGGTGCCCTTGCCCCCGAGGGTGGAGTAGACACCGGACATGTCCGTGAGGACGCCGATCTTCACGACGCCGTCGGAGACCACCTCCTTGGGGGGCGCGGCCATGAGGGGCGGGACAGCCACCAGGGAGACGGCCAGGGCGGCGAGGGTGATGAGGCTCTTCATGGGAGATCCTTTCCATGCAACGGCCGGGGGAGCCCAGGCGCGGGTGGGAAATGACGGGTTGAGGTTGGAAGGTTGGCCAAGCATACAGACATTCCCTGGGGTCCGGTATGAGGATCAGACGCCCAGGTACTGGTTGAGCTTCCCGGTGCTGGCAGACAGCTGGTCCCGGGTGATCATGTCGGCGATGGTGCCGCGGTCGATGACGTAGTGGCGGTCTGCCAGATCCGCAGCAAAGTGGAAGTTCTGCTCCACCAGGATGATGGTGAAGCCCCGCTCCTTCAGCTGGCCCATGAGCTGGCGCAGGGTCTGTACGATGACCGGGGCCAGGCCCTCGGTGATCTCGTCCAGCAGCAGGAGGTTGGCCCCCGTGCGCAGGATGCGGGCCATGGCCAGCATCTGCTGCTCCCCACCGGACAGGCGGGTGCCCATGCTGGTGCGTCGCTCCAGCAGGTTGGGGAACATGTCGTAGATCTCCGGCAGGGACAGGCCCCCCTTGCGGACCACCACCGGCAGCATCAGGTTCTCTTCCACCGTCAGGCTGGAGAAGATGCCCCGCTCCTCGGGGCAGTAGCCGATCCCCAGGTGAGCGATCTTGTGGGTGGGCAGGTTGATGGTCTCGGTGCCATGGACGGTGATGGAGCCGCTGCGGCTGCCCACCAGCCCGATGATGGACTTCAGGATGGTGGTGCGGCCGGCACCATTGCGTCCCAGCAGGGTGACCAGCTCCCCCTCGCCCACCACCAGGTCGATGCCGTGGAGGATGTGGGACTCACCATAGAAGGCATGGAGCCCGCTGATGCGGAGCATTTCCCTGGGTGCGGCCTCAGGCATGGGCGCTCCCCAGGTAGGCTTCGAGCACCTGGGGATCCTGGGACACCTCGGCGTAGGTGCCCTCGGCGAGGATGGAGCCCCGCTGCAGCACCGTGATGCGGTCGGCCAGGGTCTCCACCACCTTCAGGTTGTGCTCGACCATGAGGATCGTGCGCCCAGCGGAGGCCTGCTTCACCAGGGCGGTGATCTTCTCCACGTCCTCGGCCCCCATGCCCTGGGTGGGCTCGTCCAGCAGCATCAGCTCCGGCTCCAGGGCCAGGGTGGTGGCGATCTCCAGGGCCCGCTTGCGGCCGTAGGCCAGCTCGCTGGTGAGGCCCCCGCTGTGCTCCGCCAGGCCCACGGCGTCCAGCAGCTCCATGGCCCGGGCATCCAGGCGGTCCAGGCAGCGGTCACTCCGCCAGAAGTGGTAGGAGGTCTTGGTCGCCCGCTGCAGGGCCAGCCGGACGTTCTCAAGGGGTGTCAGGCCGGGAAACACCGCCGAGATCTGGAAGGACCGGATCACGCCCCGCAGGGCGATGTCCGCCGGCTGCTCCCGGGTGATGTCCGTGCCGTTGAACAGGATGGTGCCTGTGGTGGGCGTGAGGAACTTCGTCAGCAGGTTGAAGACGGTGGTCTTGCCGGCACCGTTGGGACCGATCAGGGCATGGATGTGGCCCCGCTCGACCTTGAGGTTCAGGTCGCTGACCGCTGCGAAGCCCTTGAACTCCTTGGAGAGCCGCTTGGTCTCCAGGATGGGGTCCGCCAGGGCGCGTTCGCTGGGCACGGGGTTATGGGTGGACACCTTGAAGGACTCCCGGGCAGGGCCTCTGACGGCATGAGTTGGCTGGGTTGGAAGGGAGTCTAGCACTCCGGGCTGGGCAGCATCGAGAGAAGCCCCATGGGCTCTGGGCGGAAGACGCAGTCGGGCATGAGCCGCAGGTCCGGCGCGATGGCGGGGCGGAAGGCCATGTGGGCCACGATGTCCCGCTCCAGGTCCACGCCCGGTGCTATCTCGATGAGCTCCAGGCCCTGGGCCGTGAGGCGGAACACGCAGCGCTCGGTGATGTAGAGCACGCGCTGGCCCTTTCTGAAGGACACCTCGCCGCTGAAGGTGCGGTGCTCCACCTGCGCCACGAACTTCTGGGTGGCGCCCTCCTGGACGATCCGCAGGCGACCCTCCTCCGTGGCCACCACCAGACCACCGGCGGTGAAGGTGCCCACGAACACCACGGTCTTGGCGGACTGGGAGATGTTGATGAAGCCACCGGCCCCCGCCAGCCGGGTGCCGAACTTGCTGACATTGAGGTTGCCCTCCCGATCCGCCTGGGCCAGCCCCAGGAAGGCCAGGTCCAGGCCGCCACCATCATAGAGGTCGAACATGGCGGGCTGGTCGATGATGGCGGAGGTGTTGGACCCGGCGCCGAAGCTGAGGCCCCCAGCGGGGACGCCACCGAACACCCCGGGCTCCGTGGAGAGGGTCATGAGGTCCGAGGCCCCCTCTTCCACCGCCACCTGAGCAATGCCCTCGGGCATGCCGATGCCCAGGTTCACCAGCACCCCCGGCCGCAGCTCCAGGGCCGCGCGGCGGCAGATGATCTTCCGCTCATCGAAGGCCGCCGGCGCCATGCCCGACAGCAGGATGCGGATCTCTCCGCTGTAGGCCGGGTTGTACTGCTCCCGAAAGGTCTGCATGTGGTGGCCCGCCTCCTCGGCCACCACGATGGCGTCCACCAGGATCCCTGGGACCTTCACCTGCCGGGTGTTGAGGGAGCCCCGCTCGGCCAGGCGCTCCACCTGCACGATGACGATGCCGCCGCTGTTGTGGACGGCCATGGCGATGGCCTGGGCCTCCAGGGTCAGGGCCTCCTTCTCCATGGTCACGTTGCCCTCGGCGTCCGCGGTGGTGCCCCGGATGAGGCCCACCTGGATGGGGAAGGCCCGGTAGAACAGGAAGTCCTCCCCATGGATGGCCATATGTTCCACCAGGTCCTCGGTGGTGCGGTCGTTGAGCTTGCCACCGCCGTGGACCGGGTCCACGAAGGTGCCCAACCCGATGCGGGTGAGGGTCCCGGGCTTGCCTGCCGCGATGTCCCGGAAGAGGTGCGTGATCACCCCCTGGGGCAGGTTGTAGGCCTCGATCTGGCCGCTGAGGGCCAGGGCCTGCAGCCGAGGCGCCAGGCCCCAGTGGCCACCGATGACCCGCTTCACCAGGCCCGGATGGCCCAGGTGGTTGAGGCCCCGCTCCTTGCCATCCCCCTGCCCGGCGGCGTAGACCAGGGTCAGGTCCCGGGGGGCCGCCGTGGCCAGGAAGCGGCGCTCCAGGGCGATGGCCAGGTTCTCGGCGAAGCCGATGCCCACAAAGCCCCCGGTGGCCACCGTGTCCCCATCCCGGATCAGGGCCACCGCGTCAGCGGCGGACAGGACCTTGGTGCCGGCGACGGCGGTCCTCCTGCGGTGCGGCCCCCCCGGCGTGATCGGCATGGTCCCTCCCATAGCTCGGCGGGGCGCTGCCCAGCCGCAAAACAACCCAAGAACAATCGTGGAATGGTGGGTCCGAGTGTTTCATGGCCGGGGCAGGGGCCACAACCGGGGCAGGACAGAGCGCCCAGTCCGTGCCCACAAATTAGACAGAACCTGCGAATACTGCGGCTACCATCGGCTTTTCCTCAATCCAATCCCTTGACCCCCGCCGCTGCAGGGAAGGCTCCATGGCGCGATGCATCCGATCGATGGTGGCGGCTCTCGTCCTGCTGGTGGGCCCCCTCCTGTGGGCCCAGCGCCTCCCCATCACCTCCTTCTCCGCCGCCGATGGCCTGCCGGGGGGCGGGGTCAGCCGCATCATCCGTGACGCCCATGGGTTCATGTGGTTCGGCAGCACCGAGGGCCTGGCCCGCTTTGATGGCCACGCCTTTGTCCGCTTCGGCACCGAGCTGGGCCTGCCCTCGCCGCTGGTCTATGACCTCCTCCAGACCCGGGATGGCTGCTACTGGTTTGCCACCAGCCAGGGGCTGTGCCGCCTGGATGCCGCCGCCACCGGGAGCCAGGGGGGCTCCAGCAAGCTCAAGATCCTGGCGGTGCCCGGCGGGCAGGCGGCGCCCAGCCGCCTCCTGGAGGATCCCGGGGGTGTGCTGTGGTGCGGAACCAGCACCGGCCTGTTCCGGGTAGACCGCACCCCGGGCCACGAGGCCCTGCGGCCGGTGGACCTGGGCCTGCCCACCCAGCTGTGGGACGACCCCATCGTCTCGGCCCTGGCGGCGCGCGCGGAGGGTGGCCTCTGGGTCGGCACCGGCAGCGGCCTCTATGCCCTGGAAGCCACAGGCCGGGTGTTGCGCTTCACGGAAGCCGATGGGCTACCCAGCCGGATGATCCGCTCCCTGGGCACCGAACCAGATGGGACCCTCTGGGTGGCCACCTCCAAGGGCCTGGCCAGGCTGCGGCTCTCCGCCGGCACCGCCCGGCTCCAGGAACTCCGCACCTTCGCCACGACTGACGGCCTCAGCAGTGCCGACATCCTGGTGCTCCTGGTGTCGGGCCCAGGCCGGGTGTTGGCAGGCACCGCCCTTGGCCTGAGCATCCTGGACGGCGGGCGGATCCAGAACCATGGCCCAGACCAGGGCATCAAGGGACCTGTGTTTGTCCTGGCCGAAACGGCCAACGGCGACCTCTGGCTGGGCAACGACAGCGGGGTCCAGCGCTGGCTCCGGGATGGGCTCACCACCTTCACCCAGCGGGAGGGCCTGGCCCTGGCCCGGGTGGATGCGATTCTCCAGGACGCAGCGGGCAGCCTGGTTGCTGGCCGAGCCGACAGCCAGACCTACTGGCTCCACAGCCTCCGGGGCAACCGCTTCACCAAGGGGAGGCTCCCGCCAAGTCCCCTCAACCCGGGCTGGGGCTGGAACCAGGCCCTGCTGCAGGACCACCTCGGCGCCTGGTGGATGGCCACCAGCCAGGGCCTCGCCCAGTTCCCCCCTGCGCCCGGCCCCGCCGAGGCCGCCCTCGCTCGCCCACCCAGCCTCCACACGGTGGCAGGTGCCGTCGGCGCCGACAGCGTCTTTGCCCTCTTCGAGGACAGCCGGGGGGACATCTGGTTCTCCGTGGCCTCCCCCATGACCAACGGCCTGGGCCGCTGGCGCCGGGCCCAGAACCGGGTGGAGGGCTTCCGCGAGCAGGATGGCCTGCCCCGCCTCTTCAACTCGCTGCCCACGGCCTTCGCCGAGGACCAGGCAGGCCAGGTCTGGGTCGCCTTCAATGGGGCGGGCTTGGCCCGGTTCCGGGAGGGGCGCTTCGAGCGCTTTGGTGCCGCCCAGGGGGTCCCCGAAGGCTGGATCCGCTCCCTGCTCACGGACGCCTCCGGCCGCCTCTGGATGGCCACCTCCCTGGGCGGCCTGGGCCTGGTGGAAGACCCCACCTCGCCCCAGCCCCGCATCCGCGCCCTCACCACCGCCCAGGGCCTCGCCAGCAACTCCGTCTGGAGCGTGACCGAGGACCGGTGGGGGCGGATCTACGCAGGGACCGGCGCAGGGATCGACCGTCTGGACCTGGCCCATGGGCGGGTCTTCCACCTCTCCGCCGCCCAGGGCCTGGCGTCCGGCCTCCCCAGGGCCGCCTTCCGAGACCGGGAGGGCAACCTCTGGTTCGGGATGAGCGAGGGCCTGTCCCGCTATGTCCCCATCGCCCCCGGGCCGGCCCAGGCGCCGCCCATCTACATGACCGGCCTCCGGGTGGGGGGCGCCCCCCGCCCCCTCCCCGAGTCCGGTGTTGCGGACTGGCAGCTGCCAGACCTCTCCCACTCGCAGAACCGCATCCAGGTCGACTTCACGAGCCCCGAAGGACCGGGCGGCAGCGCCCTGCTCTACCAGTACCGCCTGGAGGGGGTGTCCCAGGACTGGACTCCGCCGGAGGCCGCCCGCAGCGTGGATCTGGCCAACCTCGCCCCCGGCCTCTACCATTTCCAGGTCCGGGCCATCGGCGAGGAGGGGGCCGCCAGCAACCCCCCGGCAGAGCTCCGGTTCACCATCCTGGCACCCCTCTGGCGGCGGGGCTGGTTCCTCTCCCTGGCTGCGGGGGGCCTCCTGGGGCTGGGCTGGCTGGGCTACCGCTACCGCCTCCAGAACCTGCTGGCGGTGGAGCGCATCCGCACCCGCATCGCCGCCGACCTGCACGACGACATCGGCGCCAGCCTCTCCCGCATCGCCATCCTCAGCGAGGTGGTCAAGCGGCGCACCCCGGAGGACCAGCCGGAGACGGCCCGCTTCCTGTCCGAGATCGCCGACTCCTCCCGGGAGCTCGTGGACTCCATGTCCGAGATTGTGTGGTCCATCGATCCGCGGCGGGACGACCTCAAGCACTGCCTGGCCCGGGTGGGCCAGTTTGCCGCCGGGGTGCTCGAGGCCAAGGAGATCCGCTGGACCATCCAGCTGCCCGAGGACCCGGCCCGCATCAAGCTCACCCCCGAGCAGCGGCGGGGCCTCTACCTGATCCTGAAGGAGGCCATCAACAACGCCGTGAAGCACTCCGGGTGCCGGTCCCTGCACCTCCAGGTAACCGTGGCCCAGGGCAAGGTGACAGCCCTGGTCCGGGACGATGGCACGGGGATGCCGGCGCAACCCCCCTCCAGGGATACCTCTGCCAGCCGTCGAGGGCGAGGTCTGGTCAACATGCAGGCCCGGGCCCGGGAGATGGGCGGACGCCTGCGCATCGACTCGGGCGCTGCGGGCACCGTGGTCCGCCTCGAAGCGCCGCTCCGAACCAGGGGAGCATGATCATGCCATCCCCCCCAATCCGCTTTGGCCCTACCATGGGACCACACCCCCCAGGCCCAGGATGAGCGAACGGTCGGCAGTCACGGTGGCCCTGGTTGAGGATGACGGCTCAACCCGGGAGGGTCTGCGCCTCCTGATCCACGGCAGCCCCGGCTTCAGCTGCATCGGGGCCTACGAGTGCGTGGAGGACGCCCTCCCCGCCCTGGCCCTGGCCCAGCCCGATGTCCTCCTGATGGACATCAACCTCCCGGGCATGTCCGGGCGGGAAGGGGTGCGGATCATCAAGGACCGCTGGCCCGCCATCGAGGTCCTGATGCTCTCCGTCTATGGCGAACAGGAGAGCGTGTTCGAGTCCATCTGCAATGGGGCGGCGGGCTACCTGCTCAAGAAGACGCCCCCGGTGCGGCTGCTGGAGGCCATCCAGGAAGCCAAGGAAGGGGGCTCCCCCATGTCCCCGGAGATCGCCCGCAAGGTGGTGGTGCTGTTCCGCCGCACCCCCCGGCCCGAGCAGTCGGACCGCCAGCTCACCCCCCGAGAGACTCAGCTGCTGGCGCTGCTGGCCGAGGGGCATGGCTACGGCGAAGCCGGGGATCTCCTGAACGTCAGCGAGAACACCGTCCGCAACCACATCCGCAGCATCTACGACAAGCTGCACGTCCACTCCAAGTCGGAGGCGGTGAGCAAGGCCCTGCGGCAGGGATTGATCTCCTGAACCCCAGCAGGGCAGTGCATGAATTAAGAAAAAAAACGCATGATCATGCTCTGCCGCCGGATCGTGACTGATCCCAACATGGGCCATCAGCGGTTCGCTGGGTCGAGGTTCGGCCCCTTCGCAACCCTGGTTGGAGGTTCCCCATGCACGTCTCCGCCCACCCCCCGGTTGTCCTGCAGACCATCCCCACCACCCCCTCGCTCAACGCTGCTGGTTCGGGCCTCCTCGCCGCCTTCCGGCGTCTGGTGCACGCCTTCGCCGCCGTCGGCCAGCGGACCACCCTGACCCGCGATCCGTTCTCTGCCGAGCAGAACCGGGACTAGGCTCACCGGTCCTGAGGGAGCGGAGCCGCGATGAAGCTGGCGATGCAGTACGAGAGCTGGCTGCGGGAAGCGGGCGCTGGGTTCATCTCGGCCTGCCTGACCCTGCCGCTCTGCGTGGGCGCTGGGGTGCTGGCCTTTGCGCCGCTCGGTGTGGACACGGTCCCGGAGGCGGCTCTGGCGGGTCTCCTCTGCGCCATCGCCGGCGGTGCGGTGGCGGCGCTGGTGCGGCGCTCCTCTTTCGTGGTCAGCTACCCCACCACCCCCATCTGCGTCATCCAGGGCAGCATCCTGCTGGGACTGACGGCACTGCCGGGCGTGACGGGTGCCACCCTGGTCCTGGCCATGACCCTCTGCGTCCTGCTGGCGGGCCTGTGGCAGCTGCTCTTCGCCTACACCGGCATGGCCCGGGCCATGCAGTTCGTGCCCCATCCCGTCATGGCAGGCTTTGTGACGGGCGTGGCGACGCTCATTGCCTGGCATCAAGTCCCCGCGCTGCTGGGCCCCGGGGCCACCGGGTGGCGCTTCGACACCCTGTTCCCCCACCCCTGGGCCACCCTCTTCGGCGGCGGTCTGGTGGCCTTCATGTTGGTGCTGGGGCGCTCTTTTGCTATGGTGCCCAACCTGTTGGCGGGCCTGCTGGTGGGGACGGCGGGCTTCCACGTCCTGGGGCACCTGCTCCCGACCACCGAGCTGGGCGGGGTGATCGGGTCCGTCCCCCCTCACGCCCTGCGGGTGCTACCCCACCTGGAGTGGGGTGCACTGCCCCTGCTGCTCCATGGGCCAGACCTGCCCCGGGCCATCCTGCTGGGCTCCATCACCCTGGCCCTGGTGGGGACCCTGGATACCTTTTTCGCCCTACGGACAGCCCAGTTCGTGGCCGACATCCCGGTGGATCCCAAGCGGGACGTGCTAGGGCAGGGCGTGGGCAACCTCGTGTCGGCCCTGGTCGGTGGCCTGGCCATCTCCACCTCCCTGTCGGTGTCCATGGCCAACCAGAAGGCCGGAGGCCGGACCCGGATCTCCACCCTGGCCAACTGCGCCGTGCTCTTCCTGGCGGGGGTGGCTTTCCCTCCGGCCCTGGCCCTGCTGCCCCGGGTGGTGCTGGCGGCCATCCTCTGCACCCTGGCCATTCGCCTGGTGGACCGCTGGAGCTTCCAGGTCATCCACCTGGCCCTCACCTCCCGGGATGCTGAAAAGCGCCAGCGGGCCCTGCGGGACAGCGCCGTGGTGGTGGCCGTGTTCCTGGCCACCCTGCTGGGTCAGCCGGTGGCAGGGGTCGGGGTCGGGGTGGGCCTCTCCTGCATACTGTTCATGCTAGACATGAGCCGCCCCGAGGTGGCCACCCGGCGTAACCACCTCCTCCTGCCCCCGGTGCAGGCTCGCTCTGCCGCAGAGGAGCGATGCCTGGGTGCCTGGGCTGGCACCCTCGCCATCCTCGAGCTGCAGGGGGTGCTCTTCTTTGGCAACGCCCAGAAGCTGGCCGAGGAGCTCCGCACCACCGAGGGCGACGCCGACCTGGTGATCCTGGACTGCCGCAGCGTGCGCACCATCGACAGCTCAGCCCTCGGCGTCCTGGGCCAGGCCGCGAGTCGGTTCCGCGCCGCCGGGAAGGAGCTGCTGATCTGCGGCGCCGCCGCCTCCTGGCAGGAGGCCCCCGCCGGAGCCCCGGGTAGCGGCCTGGGCGCAGCCTTCCAGACGCTCGAGGCCGCCCTCCTCTGTGCCGAGCAGCAGGTGCTCGCCTGTCCCCAGCCTGCCCTGGCGGCCCTGCCAATCCCAGCAGCCTTGCCCCTCGACCGCCGCCTCTCCCAGGTGCTGGAAGCCGGCTGACCCCGCCCCTGTTGCTACACTGGCTCCATGTCTGAACGCCTGATCCTGCTCACCAACGATGACGGCCTCTGGGCCCCGGGGATTGCGGCCCTGGCGAAGGCGGCCGCCCCCTTCGGGCGGGTGGTGACCGTGGCCCCCGACCGCAACCGCTCGGCCATCTCCTCGGCCCTGAGCCTGCACAACATCCTCCGCCTGAACGAGGTGGGCCCCGAGCGCGTGGCCTGTGATGGCACCCCCGTGGACTGCGTGCTGCTGGGTGTCTGGGAGGTCCTGGGCCGCCGGCCGGACTGGGTGCTGTCGGGCATCAACCACGGCTTCAACCTGGGCGAGGATGTCTTCTACTCCGGCACCGTGGGCGCGGCCTTCGAGGGCCGCCTGCAGGGGGCCCGGGCGGCGGCCTTCTCCATCCATCCCGGCGGCAGCCTTGATGTGGCCCTGCCCTGGGTGACCCGCTTCCTGGAGCGCTGGGAGACCATGGACCTGCCGGCCAACCGCATCTGGAATGTGAACTTCCCCAAGGACGAGCCCAAGGGCTTCCGCCTCACGGGCCAGGACAGCCGGGCCTACCACGACCTGGTGGAGCGCCGCACGGACCCCCGCAGCATGCCCTACTACTGGATCGGCGGTGATGCGGGGCCCACCTACGCCAAGGCTGCCGGCAGCGATGCCGAGGCCGTCTTCGAGGGCTACGCCAGCGTCACGCCCCTGCGCCTGGACCTGGGCTGCCCCGAGACCCTGGCCCGCCAGGCTGACTTTCACACGGCCTTCAACGCCTAGCACCGCGCCAAGCCCCGCAGACAGGCTGGACTGGGCCGGATGGGTTGTGCCATGCTCGCCTCCCCGCTTATTCGGGATGCGAAGGTAACCATGTCCTCAGCCGCCTTCCTCAGCTCCTTCGTCCGGGACGTGCCGGACTTCCCCATCCCGGGGATCCTCTTCCGGGACATCACACCGCTGCTGGCCAACGCCGCGGCCTTCACCAAGGCCATCGCCGCCATGGCGGAGCCGGTGCTCAACCTCCAGCCCACCCACGTGCTGGGCCTGGAGAGCCGGGGCTTCATCTTCGGCAGCGCCCTCGCCCAGAAGCTGGGCGTGGGCTTCGTGCCCGCCCGCAAGCCCGGCAAGCTGCCCCTGCCCACCTACCGGGAGGGCTACGGCCTGGAGTACGGCACGGACGCCCTGGAGATCCACCGGGATGCCTTCGGCCCCGGCGACCGGGTGCTCATCGTGGATGACGTCATGGCCACCGGTGGCACCGCCGCCGCCGCCCAGCGCCTCATCCAGGCCACCGGCGCCCACCCCGTGGCCCTTACTGTCTTCATCGAGCTGGCCCTGCTGCCGGGCCGCGAGAAGGTCGAGGGGCTGCCGGTCTTCAGCGTATTGAGGTACTAGTGAGGGGGGACCGCCCGGGCCGAGCGGCCCTCTGATGTCACCTCTCGTAAAGCTGGTCCTGCTGGCCTGGCTGGTGCTGGGTCCCCTGGGGTTCTGGCTGCGCCGGCGAAAGCGGCTGCAGCAGCGGCCCTAGCTCGCCTGCGACATATTGTCGCAACACCAATGTGCTCCACCGGCCTCATGATTCTTTTTTTAAGGAGAATCAATGGGACGCATCGCCTTGCTGCTGGCCGCCGCCACCACCGCCAGCTTGCTCTCGGCCGGGGAGGCCGAGACCGAGGGCCCGAAGAAGCCCGAGGCCACGGTGGTGGTGGAGTCCAAGCCCACCCCGGTGGACATCCACAACCCCGCCCCCACCGAGGGGCTCGACGGCATCCAGCTGCGGGAAGCCAACCTGGTGAACACCGAGGACAGTGCCAAGTACATGTCCAACGTGCTCGTCCGCAAGCGCTTCGTGGGCGACCGCAACGGCGTGATCTCCGGCCGGAACAGCAACAGCATCCAGAGCGCTGCGGCCCTGGTCTATTCCGATGGTCTGCTGCTCTCGAACTTCCTGGGGAACAACTACAACTTCGGCCCCCGCTGGGGCACGGTGGCCCCGGAGGAGATCGAGCGCGTGGACCTGATCTACGGGCCCTACTCGGCGCTCTACCCGGGCAACAGCATGGGGGTCACGGCGTGGATCACCACCCGGGAGCCCCAGAAGCTGGAGGCCAGCCTACGCCTCCAGGGCTTCACCCAGGCCTACTCCGATGAGTACGGCTTCTCCCGCACCTTCAACGGCTTCCAGACCTCCGCCTGGATGGGGGACCGCATTGGTCGGTTCAGCTACAGCGTGGGCGTGAACCACCTGGATAACCTGGGCCAGCCCATGCAGTACGCCACCCTCCTGGCCAGCGCCACCACCACGGGCACCGGCCCGACGGCCACGGGGGCCGGGCACGACCTGGACCCCACCAACGCTCGGCGGCTCGTGCTCGGCCCCACCAACCTGGAGCACACGGTCCAGGACCAGGCCAAGCTGCGCTTCGGGGCCTTCATTACGCCGGACTTCCACGTGGCCTTCACCGTGGCCCGCTGGCAGAACCACTTCACCCGCAGCTCCGAGAGCTGGCTCAAGGACGCCACCGGGGCGCCGCTCTGGTCGGGCCGGACCGTCATCGACGGCCTCACCTACAACCTGTCGCCCTCCTCGCCCATCTTCCCCTTCGCCGACGGCACCGAAGCCACCACCCTCATGGGCCTCACCGCCAAGGGCAAGCTGGGGCAGTCCTGGCTGCTGGAGGCCATCCTCTCGGGCTACCAGGTGGACAAGGACCAGCTGGGCAGCAACACCACCGCCGCCCCGGCGGGAGCGGCCGGGGGGGCGGGCCAGGTGGCCTTCCAGGACGGCACCTACTGGCGCACCGGCGACCTCAAGGCCACCGGGGAGGCCATCGGTGGCCAGCACCATCTGGCCCTGGGCCTGCACTGGGACCACTACCGCCTGAACAACCGGGTCTTCAACGCCACGGACTGGCGCCAGGGCACCCTCACCACCCTGGGCAGCCGCTTCGCCGGCCAGTCCGAGACCCAGGCCGCCTATGTCCAGGATGCCTGGCTGTTCAGCCCGACCTGGACCCTGACCGCCGGCCTGCGCCTGGAGCGCTGGAAGGCCTACGACGGCCTCATCCAGTCCGGCACGGCCCTCGGCACCCTGGCGGGCCGCTCCGAGAGCGCGGCCTCACCGAAGCTCTCCACCACCTGGATGGTCCAAGACAGCTGGAGCCTCCGCCTGAGCGTCGGCAAAGCCACCCGCTTCCCCACCGTGAGCGAGCTCTTCCAAGGCAGCCTGAGCGCCGGGTCCATCGTGAACAACGACCCCAGCCTCAAGCCCGAGCGCATCTCCGCCACGGACCTCACCAGCGAGTGGACCCTTCGCAGCGGTCTGGTACGTCTCTCCCTCTACGAGGACGACATCCGGGACCGCATCCTGCGCCAGACCAACATCCTGGTGGTCCCCAACATCACCAACCTGCAGAACGTGGGCCGGTCCCGGGTGCGCGGGGCCGAGCTCAGCGCCCACTGGGTCGAACTGCTGCCGGGTCTCGACCTCCAAGCCAGCCTCAGCGCCACCCAGGCCCTCACCCTGGAGAACCCTCGCTACCCGGCCTACGAGGGCAAGTGGATGACCACCGTGCCCCGGGACCGGGCCTCGCTGGTGGCCACCTGGCGGCCCCGGGCCGACTGGACCTTCGTCCTGGCCGCCCGCCACACCGGCGACACCTACTCCAACCCCGACGGCACCGACATGAACCACAACACCTTCGGCGGCGCCAGCAGCTTCACCATGGTGGACCTCAAAGCCAACTGGAAACTCTCCCAGCGCCTGACGGCGGGCCTGTCCGTGGACAACGCGGGCTCAGCCCGGGCCTTCATCTACCACCCCTATCCTCACCGGACCTACACCGGTGAGCTTCGGTGGGCCTTCTGAGATGGCCCTGAACCTTCCAGCCCTCCACCGCTGGCACCGCCGCATCGCCCTGGCCTCGGCCCCCCTGGCCCTGGCCTGGGCCCTGAGCGGCTTCATCCATCCCATCCTCAGCAGCCTCCAGCCCCGCCCCGCCACCCAGGCACCACCCCAGGTCCAGGTCTCCGTCCAGGAGGGGGACCGCCCCCTCAGCACCGTGCTACAGGCGGCGGGCGTCCCAGCCTTTCTGAACGCCCGGGTCATCGGCCTCAACGGCACGGCAGTCTATCTCGTCGACCTGCCCGGCCAGGGGGAGCGTGCGGGCTTCCAAACCCGCAACGGCCTGGCCCTGCCGGGGGCCGATGCCTCCCATGCGGTGGCCCTGGCCCGCCACTACCTGGGCGATGCCAAGTCGCCCCTCCGGAGCGTGACCCGCCTGGACGGCTTCACGGCCGACTACCCCTACGTAAACCGCATCCTGCCGGCCTACCGGGTGGTGCTGGACCGCCCGGACCGGGTGACAGCCTATGTGGAGACGCGCACGGATCGCCTCCTGGCCCTGGGCACCCCCTGGCGGACCCGCCTGATGAGCGCCTTCCGCCTGCTGCACAGCTGGCACGGCGCCGAAGGCCTGCCCCTGATCCGCACCTCCCTGATGACTGCGGGCCTGGCCCTAGCCGTCCTGGCCGGGCTGTCAGGTCTGCTGCTCTACGGGTTCCTCTGGCAGCGTATCCAGAGCCCGGGCGTGAGCCGGTGGCACCGCCGCCTGGGCCTGGTCACGGGCCTGGTCACCCTGTCCCTGGCCGGGAGCGGCTTCTGGCACCTGCTGCGGAACAACCACCGCAGTCAGGTGGAGGCCGCCATCACCGCACCTGCGACCCTGCTCGCCCCGACGGAGCTGGGCACAGAGGAGCAGCCACCCCGCTTCTCGGCGGTGGCCCGCACCGCCAGCGGCCTGCGCTACCGCCTGGTCCCCAGCCGCATGGCCAAGGAGGCCGCCGACCCCCATGCCCACCACAACAGTGCGGTGGCCTCCGCCAGCGCCGGTCCCCTGGCCCACTGGGTCAACGCCGGGGATGGCTCTCATGTCCCGGACGGCGAAGCCCAGCGCGCCATTGAGCTGGCGTGCGCCTACTCCGGCTACACCCCGGATCAGGTCACGGGCACCACCCCCATCACCCAGTTTTCGGGTGAGTACGGCTTCGTGCACAAGCGCCTGCCCGTGATCCGCGTGGCCTTCCGCGCCCCCGAGGGCGACCGCCTCTACGTAGAGCCCGCCACCGGAGCCCTGGCTGCCTGGATCCGCAACGCTGACGCCACCGAAGGCTGGGTGTTCTCCGCCTTCCACAAGGCCGACTGGATGACGCCCTACATCGGGAAGGACCCCCGGAACGCCCTCCTCAGCTTCCTCGCCCTCCTGCAGGTGACCGTGCTCAGCCTAGGCCTCACCCTGTGGCTCATCCGACGCAAAAAGCCCCGGCACTGATTCCTAAAGAGACAAAGATCACCGCCAAGAAGTGCAAGGCTCACCAGCAGCTGTTTTCTTGGCGCTCTTGGCGGTGAAAGCATTTCAGCCTTTGCCTTACATTGGCCTCACCCACCCGCCACTTTGGGCAGGTGCAGGCTGAAGCGGCTGCCGGGCTGCAGGGGCTCGTAGGCGGCCTCACCGCTGTGGTCCTGGGCGATGCGGCGGACGATGGCCAGGCCCAGGCCCGTGCCCTTGCGCTTGGTGGAGAAGTAGGGCTCAAAGAGCCGCTCGCGGTCCGCTTCGGGCACGCCGGGCCCCCCATCCTCCACATCGAAGCGGAAGGACTCTCTCTCCACGGCCAGCGCCAGGCTGATGCGGCCCTGGCCCTCCACCGCTGCCACGGCATTGTCCACGCAGTTGATGAGGGCCCGCTTCACCATGTCGCCATCCCAGACCGCCGCCTGGGGGCCCTCCGGCAGAGTGAGGTCCCACTGCACGTCCGGGTGGTTGGGCTGGTAGAGGGCCGCCACCTGGCGCAGCAGCTCCGCAGGATCGCAGGGGGCGAACTGGGGGGCGGGCAGGCGGGCGAAGCGGCTGAAGCTGTCCACCAGGCGCGAGAGACTGGCCACCTCCGTGAGGATGGTCTCTGCCCCCTCCTGCACTGCGGGCAGGTCCAGGCGACCCTCCCGGCAGCGGCGCAGCAGGCGCTGGGCTGTGAGCTGGATGGGTGTGAGTGGGTTCTTCACCTCGTGAGCCATGCGCCGAGCCACCTCCTGCCAGGCGGCGCGCTTCTCGGCCTGGGCCAGCAAAGACAGGTCCTCCAGCACCGCCAGCACCCCACCACCCTGAAGCGGCTCCAGCATGGCGCGCACCAGGCGCCCTTCCCCTTCGCCGCCCAGGCGCAGCTCTTCCTGCGCCCCCCGGCGGGACTCGCGCACCCGGGCCAGCAGGTCCGGCAACCGCCCCAGGCGCGGCAGGGACGCCACCGTCTCCCAGCGGGCCAGGGTGGGGTCGAAGGACTCCAGGCCCAGCCAGAGCCGGGCCGCAGCGTTGAAGGTGCGCAGCTCACCGTCCGGCCGCCAAGTGATGACGCCCACGGGCAGCGCCGCCAGCAGCTGATCCAGGTAGGCCCGCTGCTGCTCGATGCGGTCCGCCTGGGTCTCGATGGCGGCCCGGTTGGTCTTGAGGTCCCGGGTCATGGCGTTGAAGGTGCGGGCCAGGAAGGCCAGCTCGTCTTCACCCAGCTCCGGCAGCTGCACCTCCAGGTCGCCGGAGCCCACGCGCTGGGCGGCCTTGGCCAGGGCGCGGATGGGCTCGCTGAGCGAGCGGGCCAGCGCCAGACCCGACCACACGGCGAAGAACAGCGTGAGCATGGTCAGAAACAGGAAGGTGCTCTGGGGGAGGGTCTCCAGGATGGCCCGGTTGGCGCGGATCTGCTCGCTCTCCTTGAAGCGCTGCTCCAGGGCCAGCACCCGCTCCAGGGTGGCCCGGGGCAGAAAGACCCCCAGCACCCAGGCGCCGTCGCCACGCCGCACATCCTGGAGCAGCCAGAGGCCCTCCGGCGTGTCCTGGCGGCTCTCTCCCGCCACAGCGGGGCCCGCCAGCACTGGCGGGGGCAGGCCGGCGGCCAGGTCGGGGACCGTCTCGCCCCGGGGACTGCGCAGGGCCACCAGATCGACCCCCGTCGCTGTGCGCAGGGCGGCGGGCTCGGCGGAGGGCGAGACCCGCAGGCGTCCGGCGCCGAAGGCCAGGCGGGCCTGGGCCGCGGCCCGCAGGTCCCCCGCCACCATGTGCCCATCCCGGATGGCCACCTCGGTCTCGGGGCTGAACCAGCGCTCCACGTTCTTGTTGATGAAGTTCCGGCCCACCAGAAACAGGATCAGGCTGGGCACGATGCCCACCACAAACAGCGTCAGCACCATGCGGGTGCGCAGACGCGAGCCCAGGATGCCCATCTTCCGCTCGAAGTAGAGCTTGGCGATGCTGCGGGCCACGATGAAGCAGAGGCTGCCGATGGCCAGCACGTTGGACAGGCCCAGGGCCACCAGGGCCCAGCGGCTGGGGGCGTCCAGCCCGCCCTCCGCAATGCGGTTCCCCACGATCTTATACAGCAGGATGATCATGATGATCACCACGACCAGTCCCGCCGCCACATAGAGGCGCGTGAGCTCGGGGTGGCGCTTGGAACCAGGGGATGGCATCCCCAGCAGGCTACCTTGGAAGTCCCCCGAAGGGCAGGCGGAAGGGGGACTTCGAGACCTTTGCGACGAACCTAAGCCAGTGCGGCTGCTGCACACCGCTGGGCGCCGCGCACGCGGCCGGTGGCCTGGACCCGCAGGTGGGCAGGCTGATGGCCCTCGCTGCGCAGGGCCAAGGCGTCGAAGCGGACGGAGGTCAGGTAGTCATCCAGCACATGGGTGGCTTCTACCCAGATGGACTGCACGGGACAGGTGGAGGCCATGGGACACACCCGCCGGTCGCTCACGCAGTGGTTGAGGGCCACCCCGCCCTCCATGGCGTGGACCACCTCGCCCAGGGAGATGTCCGCTGCGGGCCGCGCCAGGCTCACACCCCCGCCCGAGCCCCGAACGGTCATGAGGACGCCAGCCTTCACCAGGTCACCCACGATGCGCCGCACGAAGTCCAAGGGCAGCATGCGGTGCTTGGCAATGTCGGAGATGGGCACCCGAGCGCCAGGGGCCAGGCAGGCCAGATGAAGCACCACCCGCGCCGCATAGTCTGTCTGTCGAGAGATGCCGAGCATGGATCCACCCCGATGGACTCAAATATGACCCCCGAGGTGCTGTTCGTCAATTCATTCAAACCTAGACAGTCATGTATCTAGGGCCGACCCCGAGCGCTGGTAGAGCACTGCGTCCTCGCCATCCGGGTAGTAGCCCGTCCGCCGGCCGCAGGGCGTCCAGCCGCAGGTGCGATAGAGCTGGATGGCCGGGGCGTTCGACGGTCGCACCTCCAGGTACAGGTGGTCCAGGCCTTCAGCTGCCAGCTCCCGCTGGCAGGCCTCCAGCAGTCGGCGTCCGAGGCCCTGGCCCCGGGCCTCGGGCGAGACAGCAATGCGCAGCAGCTCGGCCTCGCCGGCGGCGGGAATGGTAGCCCAGCGGGCGAAGGCCCACGGTGCGATCACCCAGAGGGCCTCGTGGTTGGCGGGGGCCTTCCAGGCGGAGCCAAAGGCCGTCCGATCCAGGCGGGACACCCAGTCCGGCAGGGGCTCCGCCAGGGGCAGGCGCTGGACTTCGGCCTCGGGCCAGGGGCTCATCGGGGCAGGCCCCGACGCAGGGCCTCCGGCAGGTGGGCTGCGGCCAGGGGGAAGTTCACCTCGGCGTCGGTCTCCCGCAGGTAGAAGGGGGCGAGGGGTGCCTCGGGGTGGCCCTGCGCCACTCGGCGGGCCAGGGCCACCAGGCCCCTGAGCATGGCCGCACCTTCGTCCAGCAGGGGGACGCGGCCCTGGGGCAGGTGCTCCGCCACCCGGGGGGCGAAGGCCTCCGGTGCCCACCAGGGTTCCGCCCTCACACGGCCGGGCAAGTCGGCCAGGGCCAGCTTGGCTGCGGGCGCTGTGGCGGCGCCAGCCCAGCGCTGGTGAAAGGCCTCACCCCGCTGGCCGTCCAGGAGGATCCAGAAAGGGGCGAGCACCCCGGCCTGCACCAGAGCCTCGGCTCGCAGGGCGAAGGCCGTGAAGCCCCAGGTGGGCAGGCCCGTGAGGCCCAGGCCTTCGGCTGTGGCCACCCCAATGCGCAGGCTGGTGAAGCCGCCAGGGCCCAGGCAGGCCACCACCCCCATCAAGTCCCGGGGCGTGGCCCTGGCTTCGCCCAGGAGGCCTTCCAGGGCCGGGAGCAGGCCCTCACTGTGGCTCCGTCCCGGGCCCGACCCCATCCGACAGGTCCACGACTGGTCCCCATCGATCAGGGCCAGGTGCAGGAACTCGGTGGCAGTGTCCAGGGCAAGCAGCATGGGATGAGTGTGGCATCAGCTCTCGGCTGTCAGCTATCGGCTGTCAGCTATCAGCTATCGGCTATCGGCTATCGGCTATCGGCTATCGGCTGTCAGCTATCGGCTGTCAGCTATAGCGGGGCCCGGATGGGCCGGGCGGTCGAGGCCCGAGCAAGGGCTGATAGCTGACAGCCCCAGTCATGCTGCCCAGACGCCCCGGTCCCGATCAGTGGCTGGTAGCCGATAGCTGATAGCTGACAGCCCCAGTCATGCTGCCCAGACACCCCGTCCCCGATCAGTGGCTGGTAGCCGATAGCTGACAGCTGACAGCCCCAGTCATGCTGCCCAGACACCCCGGTCCCGATCAGTGGCTGGTAGCCGATAGCTGACAGC
>CAIMFT010000087.1 GCA_903840385.1 uncultured Holophagaceae bacterium | reverse complement strand
TGCCAAGTTCCTGGACAACGACACGTCCCCCGCCCGCAAGGTGGGCCAGATCGACAACCGCGGCAGCCACTTCGACCTGGCCCTCTACTGGGCTCAGGCCCTGGCCGCCCAGACCAAGGACGCCGTACTCCAGGCCCGCTTCGCCAAGGTCGCCCAGGAGCTGGGTGCCAACGAGACGAAGATCAACGAAGAGCTCATCGGCGCCCAGGGCAAGCCCGTGGACATGGGTGGCTACTACCACCCCGACCACGCCAAGACCAGCGCCGCCATGCGCCCCAGCGCAACCTTGAACGCCATCGTGAATGCGCTGATGTAGCTAGTTGCTTTTCCGGGACGCCAGTCCCGGAAAATGAGAATCGGCCCGCTTTGGCGGGCCGATTCTCATGTGGGAAAGCAAGAACGGCTGGGTTGGTTGCCTCATGCCCCAGGGGCATCCATGCTGGACAGATGCGCCGCCTGAAGGATCCCGCCGTCCACCGCCTCCGGGAGAAGGCCTCGGTCTTCCTGACGGAGCTGCACCCGGCCCGGGATGCGGGGGAGCGGGCGGCAGTGCTGGCCCTGCTCCGCAAGCGGGACTTCGATGCCACCCACCACTGCAGCGCCTGGCGCGAGGGGGTGCCGGTGACGAGTCAGGGCGCCGATGACGATGGCGAGCCCTCGGGCACGGCAGGAAGGCCCATGCTGGCGGTGCTGGAGGGGGCCCAGGTCACGGACCTCATCGCCGTCTGCATCCGCTGGTACGGCGGCACCAAGCTAGGCACTGGGGGCCTGGTGCGGGCCTACACGGAGGGCGTCCAGGGTGCTCTGGCCGTGGTCGATGAGGCCGGGGCCTGGGCGGAAGTCCGCATCCTGCGCACCGGGACGCTCCGGGTGCCCGCCAGCCAGGCCCACCTGCCCTTCGCCCTCCTGGGGGCCTTCCCCGCCGCCGAGCCCCTGGAGCAGACCTTCGTCGGCCCCGATGCCGTCCTGCGCTTCCAGTGCCCCCCCGACCTCGCCCCCGCCCTGGACCACGCCTGGCAAGAGCGCAGCCGAGGCGGCAGCATCGCCTGGGACTGAACAAGGCCAAAACTGAGTTGAAAACAAATAAACAGGGATGAAGGGGATGAAGGGGATAATTGAGTTGCTGATTTTCTCCGCTCTCCTCCGCGCTTCTGCTGTCCTCCGCGTTCCTTCCTTCTTTTGCTTTTCAGGCCAGACCAATAGCCGCATAGGACAAGGCTAGTGATGCCCGGGGTCTTTCTCGCCCGCGGTGATGGCGATGGGGAGCTGGTTTTCCTTCGGTGGCAACGGACACGTGGCGAAGATGGTGAAGGCGCAGGGCGGGTTGATGGCCCGGTTGAAGTCCAGGATGACTTTGCCGTTCTTGGCCAGATCGGCATAGAGGAAGCGCCCGGCGGGGTAGGTTCCGCCGCTGCTGGTGGTGTCCTTGAAGATGATGAACAGCTCCGTGTGGCCGTCCTCTTCCTCGAGCATGGGCTCCAGGGTGAGCTCCTTCCCACCCGCCTTGAAGCGCAGGAGGCCCGGGGCGGTCATGGGCGTGGTGGTGCCCAGCACCGTGGGAATGGCCCGCACCTGCGGCGTGGCGTAGGGCTCGAAGGTGGCCTCGAGGCGCCAAGCTGGGTCCACTGGGTAGCGAGGCACGCCCTTGAAGCTCTTGCGGGCAGGGTTCTCCGAGTCCCGGATGCGCACCGCGATCTGGTCGCCCCTGCGGATCAGGAAGAAGCGCACCCGCCCGGCCTGGAAGCTGTCAGGCCGGCCATCCGCATCGGTCTTGAGGAGGGTCTCCGTGACCGGCTTGCCATTGAGCAAGAGGCCACTGCCAGGGGCCGGCTGGAAGCGGACCGTGGTCCCCTCCAGCACAAAGGCTCCAGCCTTGGCCGGGGCGGCCCAGGCGGGCAGGAGCACCGCTGAGTCCGGCGCCGAGCCCAGGGTGTTCACACCAGGCTTGAGCCAGTCCCGCCCGATAAGCGTGAGCCAGCCGTTTTCCGCCGCCAGCTGCGCCTCCCGCTCCGCATGCCAGGCCTCCACCGAAGCCCGGTAGGGGTCCTGGGCGAAGGCCGCCGGGGCGAGGAGAAGCAGGGTGGCGAGGGTCGGTAGGCAGCGCATGGGCTCCATCTTATCGGGGTCTCTGCCCTAGGATGGGGGTGCACCCCGGAGCCCCC
>CAIMFT010000086.1 GCA_903840385.1 uncultured Holophagaceae bacterium | reverse complement strand
GACCGGCGCCTTCTTCGGAGCCTGGCTGGGGGGCCTTGCCATCACCCGCATGGGCAGCTACGAGTGGATGTGGTACGCCGACATCGCCCTGGCCGCGGCCGCCGCCCTGGTGAACCTGCCCATCCGCGAGGCCCTGGTGCGGGCGCGGACGCAGACCACTTGAGCCCCACCTAGCCGCCATGAAGCCCACCCGCGACAGCCTCTTTGCCATCGCCTTCCTGGTCGTCCTGGTGGGGCTGGGCCTCTTCTCCCTGAGCCGCACGGGCGGGCAGGGGGGCTTGGCTCCCGGCGGGGACTTCACCCTGGCCTCGGCCCAGGGACCCGTGGCCACGCAGGGCTTCCGGGGGCGGGTGGTGCTGGTGTTCTTCGGGTACCTGGGCTGTCCCGATGTGTGTCCCAAGGCCCTGGGCGCCCAGGGTGCCGCCTTCCGTCTCCTCACGCCCCAGGAGCGCAGCAGGGTGGCGGGTCTGTTCATCTCCCTGGACCCGGAGCGGGACACACCAGCGGCAGTACAGGCGTGCGCCCAGGCCTTCCATCCCCAGATCCAGGGCCTCACGGGACCGGTGCCGGAGATCGCCGACGTGGCCCGCCGCTACGGCGTGCTGTTCTCCCGCACAGGCACCGACAGTGCCGGGCGCTACGCCGTGGACCACACCTCCGACACCTTCGTCCTCGCCCCCGACGGTCGGCTGGTGGCCCGCCTCCCGGCCAGCACCCCGCCCGAAGCCATCGCCGCTGAGCTGCGCCACTGGCTGCGCTGAGAGCCTCGCTGGAACCAGGCACTGGGGTGGAATGCCGGGCGTCACGTTTGCGGCGCTGAACTCAGGTGGCCTACCCATGCACTGCATACTGCAATGCGGGAGTCCTCCATGAAGTACTTCGTGCGGAAGGCTACACCGGGAGTTGCTTCGAGCACCCTCTCCCTGGACCTGCGCACGATCCTGGACTCCATCAACGATGGCGTCTTCACCGTGGATGACGACTTCCGCATCACGTCCTTCAACCGGGCCGCTGCCGAGATCATCGGCATCACCCCGGAGGAAGCCCTGGGCCAGCAGTGCTGGAAGGTCTTCAATGCCGACATCTGCGAGGGCTCCTGCGCCCTCAAGGAGACCATGGCCACCGGGTCTCCGCTGGTGAACAAGCATGTGAACATCCACACCTCCCTGCGCAAGAAGGTCTCCATCAGCGTGAGCACGGCCCTGCTCCGCGACCAGGAGGGCAAGGTGGTGGGCGGGGTCGAGTCCTTCCGCGACCTGACCCTGGTGGAGGAGCTGCGCAAGGCCGTGGAGGGGCGCGCCAGTTTCCAGCACATGACCTCCGCCAACCACCAGATGTGGGAGATCTTCAAGCTCATGCCCCTCATCGCCCAGAGCGACAGCACGGTGCTGATCCACGGCGAGAGCGGCACCGGCAAGGAGCTCATGGCCCGGGCCATCCACGACCTCAGCGCCCGGGCCCGCAAGCCCCTGGTGACCCTCAACTGCGGAGCGCTGCCGGACACGCTGCTGGAGGCGGAGCTCTTCGGCCACAAGGCCGGGGCCTTCACGGATGCCAAGCGGGACCGCAAGGGACGCATCGCCGCGGCTGAAGGCGGGACGCTGTTCCTGGATGAAGTGGGCGACATCTCGCCCGCCCTCCAGGTCCGCCTCCTGCGCATCATCCAGGAGCGCACCTATGAGCCGCTGGGATCGAGCGACTCGGTAAAAGCCAACGTCCGCTTTCTGGCCGCCACCCACCGGGACCTCCGCACCGAGGTCAGGGAAGGGCGCTTCCGCGAGGACCTCTTCTACCGCCTGAACGTCATGCAGATTGCAATACCCCCCCTGCGGGAGCGCAAGGAAGACATCCCCGCCCTGGCCCGCCGCTTCCTGGACCGCCAGACGACCCTCCATGGCAAGCAGATCCAGGGCTTTAGCCCCGAAGCCATGGACCGTCTGATGCGCCACAGCTGGCCTGGCAACATCCGGGAGCTGGAGAACGCCGTAGAGCACGCCTTTGTGCTCTGTCGGCAGGAGCTCATTCGCGCCACGGACTTGCCCATTGGCATCCAGGGGGAGCCATCAGGGGCCCTTGATGAGGCTGGAACTTTAATGGGCAAAGATTTGCGTAGCCGGGAGTTGGCCGCGATTCAGGCCGCCCTGGAGCACCACGCCGGGAACCGAACCGCCGCTGCCCGGGAGCTGGGCATCCATCCCACCACCCTGTGGCGGAAGCTCCGGCGCACCTGAGGTCAACCCCTGCAATGTGCATGCTTTCAAGTCTCATGTTGCATTGCAGAATGCAGTGAATGTTTTTGAACCCGGACAGTCCTTACGCTGTAAATATGGTTCTAATAATTACTTAAACAACTTGGCTCCACAATTGCATTAGAGGCTGTGCGCTGGAGCAACCCTCTGGCCTCCAGTGAAGCAGGACGCGGACCCCTCAATCGTCCAGTCCCCTACGAGCCCGGAAGATCCATGCGGAGGGTCCTCAGTGACCGCAGCCCTGGGTCTGCCCCCTCCACCCCTCAACACTGCCCCAGGTGCCTCCGCCACGGTCGGCTGAGGTCGGTCTGCCCGCCGGGCAGCCAGGGGCCGCCACCCCCCTCGGGAGGATGCCATGCG
>CAIMFT010000085.1 GCA_903840385.1 uncultured Holophagaceae bacterium | reverse complement strand
TAGGTCTTGTGGAGGTCCGTGATGGCGAGGGGGTGACCGATCATTCCGCCCTCAGCGCATCGACAGGGTCCAGGGCACCGGCCTTCTTGGCGGGGTAGCGGGCCGCCAGCCAGGAGACCAGGAGGGGGAAGGCGGCCACGAGTAGGATGTCCAGCAGCTTGAGCCGGAAAGGCATGTAGGTGATGAAGTCGTAGACGGCCGCCGGCAGCTTGAGGAGCTTGAAGCGGTCCAGCACCAGGCAGAGGGGGACGCTGACGCCCAGGCCCCAGGCGGTGCCCACAGCGCCGATGCGCAGACCCTGAAGCTCGAAGAGGCGCTGGATCTGTTTGGGGGTGGCCCCCAGGGCCAGCAGCACGCCCAGGTCCCGGCGCTTCTCGGTCACCAGCAGCACCAGCGAGGCGACGATGTTGAAGGCGGCCACCAGCACGATGAGGCTGAGGATGGCGGCGAAGGCCCACTTCTCCACGGTAAGGGCGGCGAACAGGGCCCGGTTGGATTCCCGCAGGTCCGTGGCACGGTAGGCGGGACCCAGCTTGGTGAGCACCCGGCCCTTCACGGTCTCGATACTGTCGATGCCCTGGGCGCGCACCTCAATCATTTCGGCCCGGCCCTCGGAGCGGGCGAGCCGGGTGGCATCGGCCAGGTGGATAAAGGCCCAGGCTTTGTCGTACTCGGAGCTGTGGGAGTAGAAGGTGCCGGCGACCTTGAAGGCGGCCACCTTGGGCTGCTGGCCGCCGAGGCCCAGCTCCAGGCGGAACACCGCGAGGGCCACAGGATCGCCGGCCCGCAGGCCCAGGCGCTGAGCCAGTTCCTTGCCCAGGACGATCTCGCCCTCCTGCATGCGCTCGATGGGGACCGGACTCATGGAGTCAAAGATGCTGGAGGTGCCGTGGGCGCTGGCGGGATCCACGGCCTTCACCACCACGGTCTCGGGGGGCATCTCGCTGCCGGGGCGACGCAGCAGGCCCTTCTCCAGGCGGATGGGGCTGGCGGCCTGCACGCCGGGCACGGTACGGATGGTCCGCAGGGTGCCCTCGGTGTCGGGGATGTCGCCGCCCAGGTTGAAGACCGTGAAGTGGGCCGTGGCGCTGAACAGGGTGGCCTGGATCTCCTCGCGGAAGCCGTTCATCACCGCCAGGGTGACCACCATGGCGAAGACGCCCAAGGCGGTGCCGCCCCGGGCGAAGCGCACCATGGTCCGCACGAAGGCCCCCTTGCGGTGGGTCTTCAGGTAGCGGTCGGCGATGATGTGCTCGAAAGCGGGCATGAAGGGTGTCCAGGCGGGCCCGCAGGACCGCGGGGCACACAGGCCCAAGCGTAGCAGGGGCAGGCCTAAGCCAGGCCCAGGTGCTCCTCGAGCATCCGACGGAACTCCGGGTCCAGGGCGTAGGGCTTCACCAGGATCTGGGCCACACCGGCCTCCCGAGCACCCAGCACCAGGGCGGAGTCCACGGCCCCCTCCGCCAGGATGACCTTGGGCTGGCCATCATCCGAGCTCTGGCGCAGGAAGGAGGCCAGGGCCAGACCCTCCAGTTCAGCCACGCCGCCGTCCACCAGGATCAGGTGGAGGCCGGGCCGACCCGTGTGCTCCAGGATCTCCGTCAGGGTGTCGGCGGTGTGCACACGCCCATAGCCATCCCCGAGCAGGTACTGGACCAGGGCCTCGCGCTCGGCACCGCTGGGCATGGCCAGGAGCAGGCCGCGGGCCCGCTTCTTCACGCGCAGCAGGGCGTTGCTGCGCTCATCCGGGACCGGGACCGGGGGCGGAGGTGGTGGTTCCGGAGCGGCTGCGACCGGAGCGGGCGGGGCAGGCACTGGTGTGGGCGGAGGTACCGGCACTGGGGCCGCTGCCTCGGGGACTGGTGGGGGCGGCGGGGCCGGAGCGGCCTCGGGCTCCTTTTTGGGGGCGGGCTTGGGGGCGGGTGCAGCCTCTTCCCGGGGCTCAGCCTCGGGCAGGCGCCGGGCCTTGGGGGGGACGGTGGTGGGGATGGCGCCGGCGCGGCCAGCCACGAGGCTGCGCACGGGGGCGAGGAGGCCTTCCTTGCCCTTCTCGAACGCAATGCCAATGACCAGGCCAGAGGCTGCATCCAGGTGGACCACGGTGCCTTCCAGCTCCAGTGTGGGGCACTTGGGCAGCTTGGCCAGCTTCACCAGCATCAGGGCCTGGCCCGGGGGCATCAGGTTCGGCCCCATGTGCATCTTGCGCTGGGTCTTGACCTCCATCGCCCGCTCCACGCGCACGCAGAAGCCGGTCTCGGAGATGTTCTCCAGGCTCCCGGTGATGCCAACGCCGTCAAAGAGCCCAGTCAGGGCTGTCACCGTGGCTCCCTCCCGGGCATTGATGCGGGCCCGGGGGCGCTTACGGCGTTCGGCCAGGACAATCTCCGAGGGCAGCTCCACCGTGGCGGAGCCCTGCTTGGTCTCCAGCAGTCGGGTGGGCAGCTTGAAGCGCAGGCCCTCCAGCACCAGCACCAGGGAGAGGGACGCACCCTTGTCCACGGTCAGGGCGCCCTGGGGGGACAGAATTACCTTGTCCTCCATGACGGAGACCAGGGTGGCTGGCACTTCCCGGTCCCGGGCGTCCACCATGAGCAACGGAGCCCGAACCCGCTGGGCATCCTCCAGGTAGGCGAGGACAAGTTCGGATCCCTCCGAGGGCTTGGCTTTTTTCGATCCGAACATGGCCATGAAGGCGGGGCTCCCCACTGAACCCATCGACCTTACTCAGAGGGGCTTGATTATTGGCCCCCGAACAGGCAGGTTGAGCGATATGGATTCCACCCCTCCCCGCTGCCTGCTCATCGCCCGCCAGGGCCCCGAGGACCGAGAGGAACGTATCCAGGACCACCTGCTCGAGCTGGCGGAGCTGGCCCGCAGCTGCGGCTTCGAAGCCGGCACCAGGCGGGTGCTCCGGCGCCCCCAGGTGGCCCCCAGGACCTTCTACGGCTCGGGTCAGCTGGAAGCCCTGGCGGCGGAGGCCGAGCGCCAGGAAGTCCGTCACCTCATCTGCGACGACGAGCTGAGCGGCAGTCAGGTCAACGCCATCGAGAAGCTCACGGGCCTCATCTGCCTGGACCGCACGGGCCTCATCCTGAGCATCTTCGAGCAGCGGGCCCAGACCCGGGAGGCCAAGGCCCAGGTGGAACTGGCCCGCTGCGAGTACGAACTGCCCCGCCTCAAGGGTGCTTGGACCCACCTGGAGCGCCAGGGCGGCGGCGTGGGCCTGCGGGGTGGGCCCGGTGAGACCCAGATCGAGGTGGACCGACGCATCACCCGCACCCGCATCAGCCAGCTCAAGCGTGAGCTCATCCATCTCGAGCAGGTCCGTCGCACCCAGCGGGAGGGGCGCCCCAGTGGGCTCCCCCGGGTGGCCCTGGTGGGCTACACCAATGCTGGCAAGACCAGCCTGCTCCGCGCCCTTACAGGTGAAGGCGAGCCCCGGGACCTGCTCTTCGCCACCCTCGACACGACCACCCGGAAGGCTTGGCTGGGTCAGGACTTCGACCCGGAGACCGGGGCGGGCACCCTTCTGCCCCGGCACTGCCTGGTGGCCGACACCGTGGGCTTCATCCGCAAGCTGCCCCACCAGCTGGTGGCGGCCTTCCGCAGCACCCTGGGGGAGGTCCGCACGGCGGATGCCCTGCTGGTGGTGGCTGACGCCGCCCACCCGGATCTGGAGGACCACCTGAAGGTCGTGGGGGCCACCCTGCGGGAGATTGGTTGCGAGCCCGAAGGGGTGGAGGCCCAGCCTCGTTTGCTGATCTTGAATCAGGTGGACCGCCTGCACCGGCCCCAGCGTTTGGACCTGCGCCGTCGCCATCCCGGGGCCGCCCAGATCTCGGCCACCGAGGGCACCGGCCTGGACGAGGTGCGCACCTGGCTCCGGGAGCTCATCCCGGGTCCCGCCCAGCCCCGGGAGCTGGAGGACTGGGAGCTGGCCCAGGGCGAGACTGAGGCCACCCTGGCCGACTAGTCCCGCTGGGCTCAGGCCTCTGGGGCCGGTTCGAGTCTCTTCTCTGCCAGGGGCATCAGGCCCACGGTGGCCCCCAGGCCCAGGGCCAGGAGGATGCGGAGGAAGAACAGGTTGCGGCTGGCTCCATGCGCCTTGTTGTAGCGCACCCGGTCCGGGTGGTCCTGGGCGAGGCTCTCCACTGGGGCATTGATGCGGGCGCGGATCTCCTTGACCTTGGGGGTCACGATGAAGCTACTGGCCAGGCAGGCGAGCAGGGCCACCAGCAGGGCGGCGCTCCAGAGCTGGATGGGGCCGATGGTGTCCTTCTCCATCTCGGCCATCCAGCGGCCCACCCAGCTGAGACCAGCGAGGGCAAAGGCCAGCCAGGCGGCCCAGTCCAGGCGCTCCACCACGAGCCCGGCGATGCGGCCTGCCACGTCCCGGCTGGGCAGCTCCCGGAAGAGGAGCGGGGCCATGGCGATGCCAAAGCCCAGGGCGGCGCCGGCCCAGAGGAGTAGCGCCATGCGGGACAGGAGATCAACGCGGCGGAGGGCTGTGGGGGTCATGGGTTCCGTCGGGTAGCGGCCTTGGGCAGGCCTGGAGGACAGGGGCGGCGGGCCCCTACCACTCGTTGTAGGGGATCTGGTTGGAGCCCTTGTCCGTGCTGCCGCTGCGCACCCGGAAGACGCCCAGCTCCGCATCCGGGTTGTCGGGATCCGGGGGCTCGAGCTCCGTCTGCCAGGTGTCCCGGGACTGGGTCATGGGGTCCCAGGGGATGTCCCGCAGGTAGCCCAGGTCTCGCAGTGGGCCGAGGCTGGAGGGGTACTTGCCGCGATCCGCCCGGTGCTGCTCCAGCGCATGGTTGATCTGGAAGAGGTTCTCCTTGAGCACCGCTTCCCGAGCCACCGTGGTCTTGTGGCGATACCCCGCCAGCCCGACCGTGGCCAGCAGGGCCAGGATGGTCATGATCACCACGAGCTCGATGAGCGTGAAGCCGCGGGAGCGAGAGGGGGCAGGGCGCATGGCTCCAGCTTAGCGCACCCGGTGCTGGCGGGCGGAAGCCGGATGCTAGGATTGTCCATTGTCCAGGGTGGTCCCATGCGTGGCTTCAGCAGACCCTCCCATGCGCTCCTGGCCCTGTTGCTGCTCCCCTTGCTGGTGCTGGGGACCGCCTGCAAGCGCCCCGAGACGGCCCTGCGGGAGCAGCCCATCCATGGCGTGGAGCTCATCCTGAAAGTTGATGGCGCTACCCCCGAGGAGGAGCAGGCACTCAAGGCCCAGCTGGCGGAGGGATTCGGGGTTCCGGTGGCACCTCCGGAGCCGCTCCCGGTGCCCTACCGGGTGTTCAGGTTGACCCTGCAGGGGGGACGGAATGCCTATGAGCAGCAAGGACTGATGTCCACCTGGGCGGCCACGGCGGGCAGTGGCCTGCTCGCCGGGGGTCTATTGCCACTCTATGCCGGTGCCTTCGGCCTGCCTGCCGTGCCCATTGGCGCTGGCCTGGGGCTGCTCGGGGGGCTGGCCTACGGACCCTCCCACTACGCAAACAACCAGGCTGTGCTGAAGGAGCTGGGCTACCTGCCCTGGTCCTTCCGGAGCGACTGGGAGGTCCTGGAGCGCAACCCGGCCCCTCTCGAGCAGGTGATCGCACGCCAGAACAGCGCCTACCTGGACTATCGCCCCTACGTGCGCCCACTGCCGCCAGGGGAGCGGACCTTAGCTGCTGCCCGGAAGGCCAGCCTGAGGGCCTATGCCGAAGCGCTGGTGAAACACTTCGTGAAGAAGCCCTGAAGCAGAGGGCAGGGCCCTGTGGGTGGTATGTTTAGCGGACCAAAGGACGGCTCTGGGGGACCGACTTCCCCCTTCTTCTGGGTGGGACGATGCTGATCGAAGAAGCGGTCCGGTTCCTGTCCCAGGTGCCCCCCTTCCAGTTTCTTGAAGCGTCTGCCCTGCGGAGCGTAGCCCAGAGCCTGTCTCTGGTGTTCCACCCCAAGGGCACCGTGATCCTCCAGCAGGAGGGCTCTGCCGGGGATGCCCTGCACGTCATCCAGAAGGGGGTGGTCAAGATCACCCTCCGGCCCAAGGGCGGCGGCGACGAGGTGGTGGTGGACTACCGGGAGGCGGGCGAGTCCTTCGGCCTGGTGTCCCTCATGGGCGGCCAGCAGAAGACCACCATCACGGCCATCCAGGACACCCTCTGCTACCTGCTCCCCAAGGAACGCCTCAACGAGCTGGTGGTGAGCCATCCCGCGGTGGCGGAGTACCTGCTGCAGTTCCACCTCACCAAGTACGTGGACATGACCTCCCGGGAGATCCAGGGCAAGAGCCTGTTCCTGGGGAGCAGTGATCACCTGCTCTTCACTGCCCAGGTAGGGGAGATCTGCCGTCAGGGCACGGTGATGGTGCCACCGGACGCCACGGTGCGGACCGCCGCCAAGAAGATGGTCTCGGCCCGCCGCAGCGCCGCCCTGGTGACGGGGCCGGCGGGGGAGCCCCTGGGCATCCTCACCGACACCGACCTCCGCTCCAAGGTGGTGGCCCAGGGTGCCTCCTACGATCAGCCCGTCTCCCAGGTGATGAGCCATCCGGTGGTGACCGTGGACGAGAAGGACCCCTGCTTCGAGGTCGTCCTCAAGATGCTTCAGGGCAACATCCACCATGTGGCGGTGACCCGCGATGGCGGCATCCTGGGCGTGGTCACCAACCACGACTTCATGCTGCTCCAGGGCCGCAGCCCCCTCGCCTTCTCCGAGGACATCGAGCGGCAGACCACCCTGGAGGGCCTGGTACCCGTGTCGCAGAAGGTTCTCACCATCATCGGTGGGCTGCTGCGGGAGGGGGCCAAGGCCGCCAACATCATCCGCATCATCTCGGAGCTCAACGACCGCGTGGTGCGGCGCGTCCTGGAGCTGGCCGAGCGCGAGCTGGGGCCGCCCCCGGTGCCCTACTGCTGGCTGGCTCTGGGGAGCGAGGGCCGCAAGGAGCAGACCTTCCGGACGGATCAGGACAATGCGCTGGTCTATGCGGATGTCGAGGAAGGCCAGCGGGCCGAAGTGGAAGACTACTTCCGCCGCTTCTCGCTCTTCATGCAGCAGGGTCTTGAAGCCTGCGGCTTTGAGCGCTGCCCAGCCTTCTACATGGCCAGCACCCCGGAGTGGCGGCAGCCCCTCTCGCAGTGGAAGCGCTACTTCACCAGCTGGATCTCAGAGCCGTCCCCGGAGGCGGTGCTAAAGTCGCTCATCTTTTTTGACTTCCGGCCCCTCTATGGGGACGAGTCCCTGGCCTGGGAGCTGCGGGAGCACATGGGCTCGCTGCTGGCGGACTACCCGGCTTTCATGGGCTTCCTGGCCAACATGCTGGTGCGGAACCGGCCGCCCCTGGGCTTTTTCGGTACCGTCGCTGTGGAGCGCAGCGGCGAGCACAAGGATGGCCTGAACCTCAAGATCAAGGCTGTGGCGCCCCTGGTGGACATTGCCCGCCTCTTTGCGCTGGAGAGGGGCCTCCGCCATGCCTCCACCATCGAGCGGCTGGAGGGCCTGCGCGGCGGCACCTCCCTGCTGTCGGAGCTGGTGGACGAGCTGGAGCAGGCCTTCGAGTTCATTGCCCTGCTGCGGGTCCACCACCAGTACCGACTCATGGAAGCGGGCAAGCCCATCGACAACTTCATCCGCCTGGATGCCCTGAGCAGCCTGGAGCGGCAGTCGCTGAAGAACACCTTCCGGCTGATCATCAAGGTCCAGGACATGGTCATGGACCGCTACAAGGCCTTCATCTTCTGAGGCGGGACCATGGGCTTCACGGAGGTCTGGCGGCGCTGGTGGCGGGGACGGAACCCTGAAGCCCACCGTCCGCTCGAGGCCATCCCCTTCACAGTCCTCGACACCGAGCTGACCGGTCTGGACGACCGGAAGGACGACATCGTGTCCATCGGGGCCCTCCGCATGCGGGGCGGACGCATCGCCCTGGGTGACACCTTCCAGAAGCTCGTGAAGCCGGCCGCGACCCTGGATGGCCGCACCGTGGTGGTGCACCGGATCACCCCCACACAGCTGGAGGAGATGCCGACCATCGATGGGGTCCTGGGTGCCTTCCTCGAGTACCTGGGGGAGAGCATCCTTGTAGGGCACTGCATCGCCATCGATTTGGCTTTCCTGAACCGGGATGCCAAGCGCCTGCGTGGGAGTCCCTTGGCGAACCGGGCCGTGGACACCCTGGCCCTCTACGGCTGGCTCCGGCGCCGGGCGACTGAGCACCCGGCCTTTGCTCTGGAGGCCACCGCACCGAGCCTCTTTGATCTGGCCCAGGCCTTTGAGATCCCTGTGGAGGCAGCCCACACAGCCATCGGCGACGCCTACGTCACCGCTCAGGTCTTCCAGCGCCTGCTGCCCTTCCTGGCCCAGGCGGGCATTCAGGACCAGGTGGGCCTGTGCCGTATCGGGCATCCCGACCGCCAGGTGGCCAACCTCACCGGAGGCGAGGGGCACTCGCACTTCTGAGCGGCCAAGCAAGAGGTGTGGCTCTGCTGCGATGGCCGCATGGGTAAGCAACGGTTCATCTACTTCGTCACCCAAATTATTCGCGGCCATGGCCTAATGGATTCCCAGAACGCTCCCAAGCTTTCCAGCAATTTCGTTGACCACTTCCTCGAGCCTTAGGTTGGGGTCGGAACCTGTTTTGCGGAGGAAGGCCTTCCACTGAACCTGCTTCTGGGCGTCTGTTGCGAAGGCCGCAGAAAGCCCAATGGGAAGGGTGAGTGGCACGCCTGTCTTGCGGCGCTGAAATGTGGCCTGGATGGCCCGTCGCAAGGTCTCTGGTGAGACCTCGAAAGCACGCAGGATCATCCAGATGTCGTGATAGTCCTTCAGGCGGCTATTCGCCAGACCGAGTTCGACCATGACATGGAACTTCTCTGCCACCACGGTGGCCTGTGAGTAGGCCCGAAGCCTAGGGCGGGGGAATTCCAGCAGGCTTGGGTATTCAACTTCTTCCGGGGCCGGGTAGACGGCATCGCCGAATCCGATGTCTACCTGGAGAGCGATACGGGCCGCGCCAAGCATTGCACGCAGGGTGATCCGGACACCCTGATAAAGGTTGTCCTCCCTGATCTCTGTGCCCTTCACGCTCTCTGGCAAGAAATCCAGTCCATCGGGGGTAACTGGTAGCGTGCAGAGCTCCCGAAAGATGGCTTCCAGGTGCAAGATGTCGGTGCTTCCGAATCCGAGAAGGTCTAGGTCCTTTGTTGTTCGGTGCGCACGGCCCAACCACAACTCGAAGAGCATGGCACCCTTCAGGATGAAGGCGTCACTGTGGGCGGATTGGCTCATCCGGAATAGGAAACGCTCAATGCCGTAGCGCTTCAAAACCAGATCCAATTCTTCGCCCCGTTGCTTGGCCAAGTTCAACAGGCGGGCCCTTACTGACGCCGGGAGATCCTTCTTGCTGTCGGGCGTCACAGAAGTGCCTCCAGGTATGGCCGCATGAGATTCCAAGCTCTGTGCTTCTTTGCGATCAAGGCAAGCTCGGCTGGCGTGCACAGACGTCGCTGGATTGCTTCCCGAAGGGCAAGGATAGCTACGTCGAGTCCAATGGCCCTTCGATGGCGGAAACAGTCCGTAACGGTACGAGGCACGTTGGTGATGCGAACCTCCAGACCCTCGATGAGGGGCTGAATGGTGTCGTCAAGGAGGCGATCTGGTTCACATCGGAAGATCTGAAGCACTGGGTAATCAACCTTGGGCTTCCATGCCTTTCTGCTGATGAACACCCAGACCTGGTGAGGCATCTCGTCGGTCAGTTCGTGAAAGCGAAGGGCAGATGCCAGGCCGATGACACATCCAGGAACCCGCTTGGCGGCCTCGGCGAAACTGTGGTGCTCTGTCCATGTCCCATCAACCAGCATGTACAGGCCGCGCCCCGTCCGTGCCAGTCTCCCCTGCCGGTAAAGGTTCGATAGATTCCGGGGATGGATCCCCATCCCTTCAAGGTCTCGCGGGCGAAGAACTCCCTTGGCCTCGAGGAGGGCCATGATCTGTGCAGTCTTGGACGGTGAGGGACTCACTCCGAAAGTATCGGCTTAGTTTATAAAAAAGCCAATGAAATCGGTATAATTCATCCTCGATAATTCGAGCGAATTGACCCATTAGTGTTGCAAAAAAAGGCCGGGGGTCGCCCCCCGGCCTTTTTTTGTTGTTTGGACTCAGCGCCCTGCGGCGCTGTTGCCTAGTGCTTGGTGGTGGCGCCGCTGGCGCCGAAGCCCGTCTGGCCACGCACGTACTGGTCTTCGAAGGCCTCGATCTCGGCCTTGGCGCGGTCGCTGCCGTCCAGCTTGGAGAAGATGTAGGCCAGACCGAAGGCGATGGGCATGGCGAAGAGGGCGGGCTGGGTGTAGGGGAAGAGGGGCTTGGACATGTGGATCACGTCCACCCACACCGACTTGGAGAACAGGACGAAGAGCACCGCCGAGATGAGGCCGCCGTAGCCGCCCCAGAGGGCACCCCGGGTGGTCAGGCCCTTCCAGAACATGGAGAGGATGAGCACGGGGAAGTTGGCGGCAGCCGCCACGCCGAAGGCGAGGCCCACCATGAAGGCGATGTTCTGCTTCTCGAACAGGATGCCGAGCACGATGGCCACGAAGCCGAGGCAGATGGTGGCGACCCTGGAGACCTTGATCTCCGTGGCTTCCGAGGCCTTGCCCTTCATGATGACGCGGGCATAGAGGTCGTGGCTGATGGCAGAAGCACCCGCCAGGGCCAGACCCGACACCACCGCCAGGATGGTCGCGAAGGCGACCGCCGCCAGGAAGCCCAGCAGCATGTTGCCACCCACGGCCTTGGCCAGGTGCATGGCGACCATGTTGCCGCCGCCGATGAGCTTGGCGGCAGGGCCCACGACGCCCACCTGGCCGTCGGTGAAGAAAGCACCGTTCTTGCCGACGATGATCATGGCGCACAAGCCCATGAGGAAGATCACATTGAAGAAGTAGGACACGAAGCCCGTGGCGTAGAGCACTGACTTGCGGGCTTCCTTGGCGTTGGTGACGGTAAAGAACCGCATGAGGATGTGGGGCAGGCCGGCGGTGCCGAACATGAGGCCCAGGCCCAGGGAGATGGCGGTCACGGGGTCAGCCAGGAGGCTGCCAGGATGCATCAGCTTGGGGCCCAGCTTGTGGGCTGCCATGGCCTGCTGCATGAGGTTGTGGTAGGAGAAGCCGAACTTGCTCATGGCCAGGACCATGACCAGGGTGCCGCCGATGAGCAGCATGCAGGCCTTGATGATCTGCACCCAGGTGGTGGCCACCATGCCGCCGAAGATCACGTAGACCATCATCAGCAGGCCGACCGCGAAGATGGCGATGTTGTAGTCGAGGCCGAAGAGCAGCTTG
>CAIMFT010000084.1 GCA_903840385.1 uncultured Holophagaceae bacterium | reverse complement strand
ATGGTGATGTTGACCACCGCGCCCTGGAGGCCCAGCTTGGCGGGCAGAATCGTGGCGAAGAACCAGGCGTACACGCTGAAGAAGAGCACCTGGAAGATGGAGTTGAAGGCCACCAGACCGGCGCAGTATTCCGTGTCGCCCTTGGCCAGATCGTTCCAGACGATGACCATGGCGATGCACCGGGCCAGGCCGATGAGGATGAGGCCCAGCATGTACTCAGGCCGGTCCCGCAGGAACAGGACGGCCAGGCCGAACATGAGCAGGGGCCCAATGACCCAGTTCTGCAGCAGGGACAGCCCCAGCACCTTCTTGTTGCGGAAGACCAGGTGCAGCTCCTCGTACTTCACCTTGGCCAGAGGCGGATACATCATGACGATGAGGCCCACGGCCAGGGGCATGCTGGTGGTGCCCACATTGAAGGCGTTGATGGCCCCGTTGAAGGCGGGTACGCCGTAGCCCAGGAGCACGCCCAGGCCGATGGCCAGGAAGATCCACAGGGTCAGGTAGCGGTCCAGGAAGGAGAGGCGCTTGCTGTCGCTCATGGGAGCCTCCAGGTCAGATGGTCTTGCGGGCGGAGATGATGAGGCTGGTGACGAAGTCCGAGGCCTTGGTACCCGCTGGGAGCAGACCCAATAGGTGGTGGGTCATGGGGTCGTCCAGGGGGAGCATGGCCTCGATGGCCTCGCCCTTGGGGAGGAAGGCCCGGTCCACCAAGCCTGCTGCCTGCACCATGGCCTGGAGGTCGGCGAGGAGGGGGGCGCCGGAGATGCAGCCCACCAGGGCGATGACGCTCTCCCGCACGGCCTCGGGCAGGGGCTGCAGCAGCACCATGTCCGAGATGGAGACCCGGCCGCCGGGCTTCAGCACCCGGGCGATCTCCCGCCACACGGCGGGCTGATCCGGGCTCAGGTTCAGCACGCAGTTCGAGAGCACCACATCCACGGAGGCATTCGGCAGGGGGATGGCCTCGATCTGGCCATGGTGGAACACCACGTTGTCCAGCCCTGTTCGGCGCCGGAAGGAGGCTGCGTTGGTGCGCGCCTTGGCCACCATGTCCCGGGTCATGTCCACGCCGATGGCCTGGCCCGCGGGGCCCACCCGCTGCGCCGCCAGGAACACGTCCAGGCCCGCCCCGCTGCCCAGGTCCAGCACGGTCTCGCCGGGCTTCAGCTCCGCCATGGCGGTGGGGTTCCCGCAGGACAGGCCGAGGTTGGCGCCTTCAGGCAGGGTGGCCAGATCCTCGGCCGAGTAGCCCACGCCCTGGGCGACCTCATCGATGCGGCCCCCGCCACAGCAGCCGGACTGGGGTCCGCAGCAGCCCCCGCCGATGCGGGCGATGCGCCCATAGGCGTCCTGCACCTTGAGGTGGGTGGGATGGAGGATGGGTTCCATGGTCACTCCGGGATCAGAGACAGTGGGGATCGCGGCAGCCACCGCCGCAGCAGTCCTGCCAGAGGTAGTCCGTCAGGGCCCGCAGCTCATCGAAGCGCACGGCATAGCGGATGGTGGTGCCCTGGCGCTCGGCCTTGAGCAGGCCCGCCTCCGTGAGGTCGGCCAGGTGGTGGCTGAGGGTCGAAGCCGGCAGACCCAGGAGGGCCTGGACCTGCCCCGCAGGGGTGCCCTCCATGGGGCCCTGCACCAGGGCCCGCACGATGGCCAGCCGGCCCGCATGGGCCAGAGCCTTCAGCTGCCGGGTGGCGTGGGGGAGGGTGGGGCTGCCAGGGGAGGTCATAGCTTAATTCTAAATTTCTAGAAATAAGAAAGCAAGACCCCGAATTGACCTTCCCAGACTTTTTCAACCAGCCGGGGAAACCTACTTGGCGCAGCCGCAGTCGTCGCCGCAGTCGCCCTTGGCCTTGCCCTCGGCTTCGCAGGCACAGTCGTCGCCGCAGTCGCCCTTCTCTTTGCCCTCGGTCTCGCAGCAACCACCGCCGCCGCAGCAACCGCCACCGCCTTCGGTGAGGGTGGACTCGGCCAGGGCCAGCATCATCTGGTGGGGGTCACCCTTGACCCGCAGGGCCATGTTCACGGCCTGGATCATGTCGTCCTTGGAGACGCCGAGGGCCTCGAGGCGGGCCTGGTGGGCCCGGAAGGCGCGCTCGGCATTGGCCCCGATGGCCGCCCCGAGGGCGATCAGGTTCATGGTCGTTTCGTTCAGGCCGGACTCGGCCGGTGCGTCCGTCTGGGGCTCGGTCTGGGGCTGGGTGGACATGGGGACTCCTTGGAGGTGAGAGGAAAGGGTCAGGCGAGGTCGGACACGGGGTCCGGTTGAGGGGAGGAGGCCCCGGCGGCGCTGCGCAGGGCCAGGGCCTGGGCGCGGTCCCGGGCCAACTGGGGCTCGGCGGCGGCCATGAGGGGCCAGACCGCGTCCATGACTGGCCTGGCTTCGGCCGCTTCGGTCAGGGCGACGTGGACCCAGCGGCCCACCTTCCGCTCCTGCACCAGCCCGGCCCGACGGAGGTCCGTCAAGTGCTCCGAGACGGTGGAGGGCGCCAGCTCCAGCACCTCGGCCACCTCGCAGACGCAGAGCTCCCCATCCCGCAGCAGGGCAAGGATCCGCAGGCGCACGGGGTGCGCCAGGGCTTTGAGGAGGTCCACCAGGGGCCGAAGGGAATCTGTCGCCATTTCTCGTTTTCCCGAACAACAACCAGAATACCCTTGATCCCGGGGCTTGCCATACCTCAACACATGATGTTTCCTGATAGCAGCCTTCTCTGGAGAACTCATGCTGCGGCCCACCCCCGCCTTCCTATCGCTGGCCCTTGCCGGCATCCTCCAGGCCCAGTCGCCGTTCCCGGCCGCCGCCCCGGTCGTCTCCCCGGTGCCTGTGTTGGCCAGCTACCCGGACACCCCGGCAGGCAAGCTGCTGAAGGAGATCAAAGAGCACAGCGAGGTGGTGGCCCGGGTGGAGCACCTGGCCGACATGATCGGACCCCGCCTCACCGGCTCAACCCAGCTGCGCCAGGCCCAGGCCTGGGCCATGGCCGAAGCCAAGGCCCTCGGTGCCGTGAATGTCCATGAAGAGGCCTACGACCTGGGCCTGGGCTGGACGCGGGGGGTGGACAGCGCCCGCCTGCTCACCCAGAACGGCATCCGGTTCCGGGTGGATCAGCTGGCCTGGACCGCAGCGACCCCCGGCCCTGTGCAGGGCGAGCTGCTGCTGGTGGATGCCCGCAACCTGGAGGAGCTGCAGGCCTTCAAGGGTCGTCTGCAGGGGAAGATCCTGCTGCGCACCAACCCCGACGACAAGCGCCCACCCCTGCCCCGGCGCGGCGGTGGCGACATGGCGACCTTCCAGGCCGAGCAGGTGGCCATGACCCGCTTCCTGCTGGATGAAGGGACGCTGGCCGTCCTCATGATGTCGGGCCGCAAGAACGGCCTCAGCTTCACCACGGCCGGTGCCGGGCGCGACCCCAAGCGGGCCACCGTCCCCTCGGCCTACCTGCCCCAGGAGCCCTACCGGATGCTCCTGCGCCTGGTGGCCCGCAAGGAGCCTGTGAAGCTCGAGCTGTCCCTGGGCGGCACCTTCTCGGCCCAGCCGGTCCAGGCCCACAACGTCATCGCCGATCTTCCCGGCACGGACCTGGCCAGCGAGGTGGTCATCCTGGGTGGCCACCTGGACAGCTGGGACCTGGGCACCGGCGCCACCGACAATGCGACGGGCAGTGCGGTCGCCCTGGAGACGCTGCGGGCGCTGAAGGCCACGGGCCTCAAGCCCCGGCGCACCCTCCGCATCATCTTGTGGAGCGGTGAGGAGCAGGGCCTGCTGGGCTCCCGGGCCTATGTGGAGGCCCACAAAGCGGAACTGGACGCTGTCCAGGCCGTCCTGGTCCACGACATGGGCACGGGCATGGTGAAGGGCTTCGATCTGCAGGGCCGGGAGAACTGCCGGGGCCTCATGGCCCAGGCCATCGCCCCCCTCAATGACCTGGGGGTGCGGGAGCTGTCCCTGCGCACCATGAACGGCACGGACCACGCCTCCTTCGACCGGGCGGGCGTGCCGGCCTTTGCCGCCATCCAGGAGCCTGTGGACTACTTCGAGGGCACCCACCACTCCCAGATGGACTATGCCGACCACCTGAAGCCGGACCAGCTGATCCAAGGCGCCCAGGCCATGGCCGTCGCGACGTGGGAGCTGCTCAACATGTCCGGCCGCCTGCCCCACGGCACCGTGGCCCGCCCCGCAGCGCCCACTGCTTCCGCTGCGGCAGCGGCGTCAGCCAAGCGCCCCTGAGCCTAAAAAGTCCCTGCTAGGCCTAGCCGGCGGCCAGCTTCTGCAGGGTCTCCAGGGCCTCGGTGGGGCCCATGATCAGCAGCTCGTCCCCGGCCTGGAAGCGCTCGTTGCCAGAGGGGTTGAAGCGGAGCCCTGCGCCCGGGTGCACCAGGCCCACCAGCAGGGCCCCAGTGGCATGACGGAGCCGCGCCTCCCGGAGGGTCTGGCCGCAGAGGGGCGAGCTGGGGGCAATGGTGATGCGCTCCAGGCCCAGCTCCAGCTGCTCCTGCTGCAGGACGATGTCGAAGAAGCTCATCATCTCCGGCTTCAGCAGGAGGCCCGCCATGCGCCGGCCGCCGATCTCGTAGGGGCTGACGATGTGGTCGGCGCCGGCCGCCTTGAGCTGGCGCTCGGTGCCCAGCTTGGCACTGCGGGCCACCACCGGCAGGTCGGGTCGGATCTGCTTCACGGTCAGGGTCACCAGCACGTTGTCGGCGTCAGTGGTGAGGGCGGTGATCAGGCCCCGGGCGTGCCGCACACCGGCCCGCTCCAGGACGAGGTCGTCCATGGCGTTGCCGTAGAGGATCAGCTCCCCGGCAAAGCGGGGGCTGCGGCCCTTGGTCTCGTCCTGCTCGATGATGACGAAGGGGACGCCGGCCTTCTTCAGCTCCCAGGCGGCCTGGAAGCCCATCTTCCCGAAGCCGCAGACGATGACGTGGTCCTTGAGTTCGTCCAGCTGCTTCTGCATGCGCCGCTCCATGAGGTAGCCCCGGAGATCGCCCTCGAGGAGCAGGGCGGTGAGGTTGGACAGGGCGTAGGTGGCGACGCCCAGGCCGATGATGAGATAGAAGATCGTGAACAGCTTGGTGCGGGCGGTCACCTCGCCCAGCTCCCGGAAGCCCACCGTGAACAGGGTGGTGATGGCCATGTAGAAGCTGTCCAGGGCCCCGAGGCGGGACAGGTAGTGGTAGCCCAGGGCGCCAGCCAGGATCACCACGGCCAGGAGGACGAGGGCATAGCGCAGGCGCTGAAGAGGGGCGTCGGCGTGGCCGCTGCCCGGTGGATGGGGGAAGGGATGGGTGAGCTTCATGTCAGCCCCCCAGGCCCTGGCGGATGGCGAAGTTGGCCGTGCACAGGGCCACCAGGTGGTCCCCCACGGTGAGGCGGCACTCCACGATGGCGCCCCGCCCGGAGAAGCGGAGGATGGACGCATCGGCCAAGACCTCGCCCCGGGCCGGCTCCAGGTAGCGGATGTGCAGGTCGGAGGTGGCGAAGGGCATGGCCCCATCGAAGGCCGTGCACACAGCCATCGCCCCCGTGAGGTCCGCCATGGAGGCCAGCACCCCGCCGTTCACGTTGCCCCGAGGGCTATTCACCACGCAGCGGGTGGGCACCAGGCGCATGACGGCCCGGCCTGGCTCCAGGCTGTCGATGGTGAGGCCCCAGTCCCGGATCAGCTCCCAGGGATGGAAGCGGGTGCGCAGACGCTCCACGAGATCCGGCGCAAGGGTCTCTGGAAGGTGCGGTTTGGGCATGTTTCAGTGTACCCGGCCCGGGAAAAACTAGAGGCCCAGGGCCTGAACCAGGGTGTCGGCCATGGCCTTGAAGGACTGGGTCTGGGGGCTGGCCGGGTGCTCGGCCACCAGGGGCTTGCCGCTGTCGCCCCCCATGCGGATGGCCAGGTCGATGGGCACCTCACCCAGGAAGGGCAGGCTCATGCGGGCGGCCGCCGCCTTGACCCCGCCGTGGCCGAAGATCTGGGTCTCCTGGCCGCAGCCGGGACAGAGGAAGCTGCTCATGTTCTCGATGACCCCCAGGATGGGGACCTTCACCGTGGAGAACATGCCGATGGCCTTCTTGGCATCCAGGAACGCCACGTCCTGCGGTGTGCTGACGATGACGGCTCCGTCCACCTGGGCGTTCTGGATGAGGGTCAGCTGCACGTCTCCAGTGCCCGGCGGCAGGTCGATGAGGAGCACGTCCAGGTCGCCCCAGGCCACGTCCTTGAGGAACTGCTGAAGGGCCTTGTTGAGCATGGCGCCGCGCCAGATGATCGGACGGTCCTCCTCGATGAGCACACCCATGGACATGACCTTCACGCCGAAGGCCTCCAGGGGCATGATCTGGCCGTCCGGCGTCGCCAGGGGCGAGTCCTTGAGGCCCAGCATCATGGGGATGGAGGGACCGTAGATGTCAGAGTCCAGCAGGCCCACCTTGAGGCCCTTCTCGGCCATGGCCACTGCCAGGTTCACCGTGACGGTGCTCTTGCCGACCCCGCCCTTGCCAGAGCCCACCACGACGCAGCGCTTGATGCCTGGGATCAGGTTCTTGAACTCCACCTGGGGGGCCTTCTCCCAGCCCACCTCGATGTCCACCCCGGCCACACCGGGCTGTGCGAGGATGAGCACCTCCAGGGCCTGCTTCATGGCCTGGACGCGGTCCTGGAAGCTCTCCGCCAGCTGCAGCAGCACGGTCACCCGGTCCTCGGTGACGTCGATGCCCCGGACCGCCTTGAGGGCCATGAGGGTGCTCTCGGTGCCCGGAACCGTGTAGGCGTTCAGGGCTTCAAACAGGGCGGCGCGGCTGATCTTGGTCATGCGGTTCTCCAGCCCACCAGTCTGCCACGGCGGATCCGAGTCAGAACACGCAACCTTGGCCTCGGCTGAGCGGCGGCGTCCGACCTGTTGGAGGATCTGCCTTGATCTTCAGGCCATTTCAGGCACAATCAGAGGTTCGGCCCCCCATCGGGGGCGGCCCGTACGGTCCGCCCGGACCCACCCCAACGAGAGGGCAGCGTCCGCTGCCAGGTAGGAGGAACCCATGAGCACTGAAGTCCTGATCGTTCCCAAGCGCGAGACCTTTGGCAAGGCCGCTGTCCGCGACCTCAAGAAGTCCGGCATGATCCCCGCCGTCGTCTACGGCCTCAACGAGCCCCCGGTGGCCATCGCCATCAGCCCCAAGGCCGTGGCCCGCGTGCTGGCCAGCGACACCGGCATGAACTCTGTCATGTTCCTCCAGCGCGAGGGCACTGACATCAAGCGCCACGTCATCATCAAGGACCTGCAGCGCGACCCCATCACCTCCCGCCTGCGCCACGTGGACTTCATGCGGGTCGACATGGCCCTCAAGGTGCGCGTGAAGGTGCCCGTACGCCTCGTGGGTACCTCCATCGGCGTCAAGGCCATGGGTGGCGTCCTCGACTTCGCCCACCGCGAGATCGAGATCGAGTGCCTCCCCACCTTCATCCCTGCCCACATCGACGTGGACATCACCAACCTGGCCGTGGGTGACAGCGTCCGCTTCGAGCAGATCGACCTCGGCATCAACGTGCTCATCACCGGCGACGCCCACCAGGTCGTCTGCTCCGTGCGTGGCAAGGCCGCCGAGGAAGAGCTTGCCGTCCCCGCTGCCGCCGAGCCCGAAGTGGCCAAGAAGGGCAAGAAGGAAGACAAGAAGTAGCTATCAGCTGTCAGCCAGCGGCTACCAGCAGCGGGCGCCGAGAGGCGCCCGCTTTGCTTTGGCTGACAGCTGATAGCCGACAGCTGATAGCTTAAAAACCCATGTGGACCCTCGTACCCCTCGGCAACCCTGGCCCTGAATACCAGGACACCCGCCATAACCTCGGGCGACTGCTGCTCCAGCGCTGGATGGCAGACCGGAACCTCACGCCCGCCCCTCGCAAGCGGTTCCCCTCCGGCTCCCTCTACCCGCTGACGCCGGGCCTGCAGGCCCTGGTGCCGAGCACCTACATGAACCTCTCGGGTGAGGCCTGCGCCCAGGCGGAGGCCGCGGGTCTCTACCCCCGGCGGCTGATCCTGCTCCACGACGACAAGGACCTGCCCCTGGGCACCGGTCGGTTCCGCCTGAACGGCTCGGACGGTGGGCACAACGGCCTGAGGTCCATCTTTGACTGCCTGGGCACGCAGGACATCGCCCGCCTGCGCCTGGGCATCGGCCCCTTCCAGCGGCCCTTGGTGGACTTCGTGCTGGAGCCCTGGACCGAGCCCGAGTGGGAGGCCATCGGCCGCCTGGACGCTCCCTTTGCCCGCTTCCTGGAGCACCTCTGGGTCGCCGAAGCCCTCGATGGGCTCGGCAACCAGGTCAACGGCGCCGCCTTCTGGGAGGCCCCGGCCCCCTAGGCAGGGTCCCAAAGCCTTCCGGCGCTTACTTCCGCAGGACGAGGGCGGCGATGTCTGGGAAGTGCTCGGTGTAGTCGCCCAGGATCTGCATCATGAAGGCACCAGGCTCCAGCTTGCTCCAGGTGATCTTCTCCTTGCCGCCAGCCCCGGAGTAGGAGCCATAGCTCATGGGCGAGGAGTGGATCTCGATGAAGCCAGCCCAGGGCTGGACCTGAGTCTCCTGGACCTCATTGGACTCGTCAGCCAGGTAGTCCTTCTTCAGGTGCGGCACGACGCAGATCGGGAAGTCGCCGGCAATGCCGCCCCCGAGCTGAACGAAGGCCAGGCCCTCGCCCGCAGAGTTGTCCGTGTACCACTCCGCCAGGCGGTGCATGTAGCGGAAGGAGTGATGCACCACCTCAGCACTGATGGGCTCGCCCTGCGCGTACTTCGCCAGGAAGGGGTGCCCGCCGCCGTACGTGTAGTAGGCGAAGATGTTCCCCATGGTGGAGTCCTCGGCCCCGCCCACGCAGACCTCAATGCCCTCTTTCCAGGCCCAGTAGAGCCAGCAGTCATCCAGGTTCGCGGCCGGGTCGAAGGTGATGAGGTTCTGTTCAAACAGCTCGAAAAAGTACTCGTGCCAGAACCGGGGCTTGCCCGTCGCCTGGGCCTCGCGCCAGAGGCGCTCCATGGCAGGCAGGACGGCCCGGACGGACTCCTCTTCCGGCAGGAAGGTGTCCGTGATGCGGCGGAAGCCCTTGCGGTCCAGTTCCTTCTCCTCCTCGGCGGTCAGCTCCACGTAGTCCGGGATGTAGGCGTAGTGCGAGTGCGCCACCAGGCGATAGAGGCTCTCCTCCAGGTTCGCGCCGGTCACCGAGATGCCGGCGATCTTGCCGGCCCGGATGAGCTTGCTGATCACGATGCCCATCTGAAAGGAAGAGCCGGCCCCGGACATGGACAGGAAGATCTTGCCACCCCGGTCGCAGTGGTCCCGCAGCCAGAGTCCCGCATCCACGGTCTTGCCGCCGTTGCAGTGGCGCTTGGTCAGGGCCAGGTAGTTGGAGACCGGCGTGGCCGGGTCCTCCACGTAGTTCCGCTCCCCCAGGAAGATCTTCCGGCGCAGAGCGGGGGACAGCTGGGCAAGTTTGTCGGTCATTCGTGACTCCCGGGTGGACGCGCACCCCGCCCAACATTGTGCCGCAGATGGCTCCAGGGGCATTCGCGAACCGCGCTGGCCACCAGTCCGGCGCCTGGCGGCACCTCACGTGGCGTTACTTTGGCTTGATCTGCAAGCCCTTTCGAGGGAAACTGGTCCTTCGCGTCCTCCGCTGGAGGGCTCTTCCTTGCTCCCGGAATCCATGGGGGCTTCACATCCACAAGGAGGAACGATGCGTCGCTATGAGACCATCTTCATCGCCTCCCCCACGCTGACTGACGAACAGGCTGATGAGCTCGTCAAGCAGTACGAGGGGGTTATTGCCGAGCAGGGTGGCGAGCTGCTCAAGACCGACAAGTGGGGCCGCAAGAAGCTGGCCTACGAAGTCCAGAAGTTCAGCGAAGGGTACTTCACCCTGTTTGAGCTGAATGCCGGGCCCACGCTCATCGCTGAGCTGGAGCGCCGCTTCCGCAACAACGACGCTGTGATCAAGTACATGAGCGTCCGCATGGACGTGGCCGAAAAGGCCGCCGGCCGCACCAAGCAGCGCATCGAGCGCGAAGCCAAGCGCAAGGCCCAGGCCGGGATCAAGGAACGTTCCGCTGAAGAGGTGATGGGATGAAGCGCCGCGCCGATGCCAAGAAGGGCAAGCCCAAGAAGAAGAAGGCTTTTGGGGGACGACGCGCCAAGTTCTGCAAGTTCTGCGTCGAGAAGTCCCTCATGATCGACT
>CAIMFT010000083.1 GCA_903840385.1 uncultured Holophagaceae bacterium | reverse complement strand
TAAAGTCCTTTCACCCTATCAATGTCATCGCCGTGCGACGCGCCCGCGGCGCTTCGCACTGCGATGAAATTGATTTGGCGAAAAAGCTCATCGGGGCTGTCCTCATGCCTTGATCCCTCCAGCCCGCTGGACGCGGCCGGGTAGCTCGCGGCCGAAGTGGGTGGCGACGTCCTGGGCGACGCTGACGAGGGTGGCAAGGTTGATGTCCGTGCGCTGGCCGGCCCGCTGGAGGCCGTGCACGAGGTCCTCGGTGGCGACGTTGCCGGCGGCCACCTTGGTGAAGGGGCAGCCGCCCAGACCGCCGAAGCTGGTCTCGATGGCCGTGGCACCGGCCTCCATGGCGGCGTAGACGTTGGCCATGCCCAGGCCGTAGGTGTCGTGGATGTGGGCAGTGACCTCGGCGGCTGGCTCCAGGGTCAGCACCTGTGCCACCAGGCGCTGCATCTGGGCCGGGAAGGCGTGGCCGGCGGTGTCCGCCAGGCTGATGGCAGTCAGACCCGCCGCCAGGTAGGCCTCGACCATGGCCCGCACGCGGTCCTCGGCGATGGCCCCCTCGAAGCCGCAGCCGAAGGCGCTCTGCACGCTCACCTGCACCCGGCGACCCGCCTGCCGGGCCTCCAGGGCCAGCGCGATAATGCGGCGCTGGGCGTCGTCCGTGCCCATGCCGGTGTTCTTGCGGCTGTGGGTCTCGGAGGCCGAGACGCCCAGGCAGATGAGCGGCACCCCCACTGCCAGCGCCCGCTCCAGGCCCTTGTCGTTGAGCACCAGGGCCGACAGCAGGGCCCGGTGGGACTCCCCCGCCAGGGTGCGAAACAGGTCGTCCGTGTCCGCCATCTGGGGCACCTTGTCCCCCCGCACGAAGGACCCCACCTGCACGATGTCCACCCCCGAGTCCGCCACCCGCCGGATCCAGTCCAGCTTCACAAGCGAAGGCACCACCCCCGCCTCCGCCTGGAGACCGTCCCTGGGACCAACTTCGTGAATCAGGATAGCGCTCACAGAGCCCTCAGAGCTTCCGGGCAATGGCTTCGCCCATTTCGAGGGTGGTGGCGCTCCCGCCCATGTCGTAGGTCCGGACCTGGCCTTCGGCGATGATGGCGGCGGTGGCGGCTTCCAGGCGGGTCCCCTTCTCGGTCTCGCCCAGCCAGTCCAGCATCATCTTGGCGGCGAGGATGGTGGCGATGGGGTTCACCTTGTACTGGCCCGCGTACTTCGGCGCGCTGCCGTGGCTGGGTTCGAAGACCGCCAGCTTTTCGCCGATGTTGCCGGAGCAGCCGAAGCCCAGGCCGCCCACCATCTGGGCCGCCAGGTCGCTGACGATGTCGCCGAACAGGTTGGTGGCCACCATGACGCCATAGCTCTTGGGGTTCTTCAGCAGCCACATGGTGATGGCGTCCACGTTGGCGTCGTCCATCTCGATGCCCGGGTATTCCTTGGCGATGCGCTTGCCGGTCTCCAGGAACATGCCCTCGGTGGCCCGCACCACGTTGGCCTTGTGGATGACCGTGACCTTGGGGTAGCCGAAGGTCTTGGCGTACTCGAAGGCGGCCCGGATGATGCGGTCGCAGCCCTTCTGGGTGTTGATCTTGCAGGTGATGGCGAACTCGTCGCCAGGGATGTCGGCGAAGTGGCCGAAGGGCTTGCTGAGCTTCTGCAGGCAGGCCTTCAACTCATCGGGCACGGGACTGAACTCCACGCCCGAGTAGAGGTCCTCGGTGTTCTCGCGGAAGATCACCAGGTCGATGCCTTCCTTGTAGTTCAGGGGGTTGCCCGGATAGCCCTTGCAGGGGCGCAGGCAGGTGAAGAGGTCGAACATCTGCCGCATGCGGACGATGGGGCTGCGGTAGATGAGCCCCTTGCCCTTCAGCTCGGGAATCAACTCGGCCTCGGCGTCCTTCACGGGCTTGGAGGTGATGGCCCCAAACATCGCAGCGTGGCTGGCATGCAGGAGGTCGATGGTGCGCTGGGGGAAGGACTCGCCTTCCTGGCACCAGAACTCCCAGCCGATGTCGCCGTGGGTGTAGGTCGCATCGAACTTCAGGGCGTCGAGGCAGATCTTCGCGGCTTCCATGACCTCGATGCCGACGCCGTCACCGGGCAGCCATGCGATGTTGTACTGGCTCATGATGGGCTCCTCTGCTCAGGTTAAGGACGGCGGGCGCATGCGCCAGACCCGCCAATGATGCCTCCATCGTCACCATTGGGCTCCTAAAGCCAGCACAAAAACCCGCAAAACCCCACCCCTGCTGGTCAGGGTCCGACAGTTTGTAAAACCCAGGCCTCGCCCATGCTACTTGCACGCCAGCCAGCTGGCGCCGGTGCGGACTTCGGCGGCGAGCTTCACGCCCAGGGGGCCCAGGTCGTCGGCGCCCTCCATGGCGTCCTTCAGGAGGGCCGAAGCCTGCTCCACTTCCTCGGGTGGGGCCTCCATGAGCAGCTCATCGTGGACCTGCAGCAGCAGGCGCGCCCGGAGTCCCGAGGCCTGCAGACTGCGGTGCAGGCGAACCATGGCCCGGCGCATGAGATCCGCAGCGGTGCCCTGGACGATGGTGTTCACGGCCTCGCGCAGGCCCTGGGCCTGGAACTGCTTGTTGGGGCTCTCCAGCTCGGGGATGCGGCGGATGCGGCCCCAGTGAGTGCGCACCAGGCCCTCGGCGATGGCCTTCGTCTTCGCGCCCTCGATCCAGGCCGCCACCTTGGGCATGCGCTCGAAGTAGCGCTCGATGAAGGCCTTGGCCTCCTTCTGGGTGATGCCCAGGCTGGCAGCCAGCGCAAAGGCCCCCTGGCCGTAGAGCAGGCCGAAGTTCACGGCCTTGGCCTTGCTCCGGTCATCCGCGGTCACCTGGTCCATTGGCACGCCCATGACCTCGGAGGCCGTGCGACGGTGGATGTCCTCCCCCGCCTCGAAGGCCGCCAGCAGGACGGGATCCTGGGCCAGGGCCGCCGCCACCCGCAGCTCGATCTGGCTGTAGTCCGCATCCAGCAGCACCCAGCCCGGCTCGGGCACGAAGGCACCGCGGATGGCCCGGCCCTCCTCGGTGCGGATGGGGATGTTCTGCAGGTTGGGGTCGCTGGAAGCCAGGCGCCCCGAGGCCACGGCAGCCTGGTGCAGGCGGGTGTGCACCCGGCCCGTCACGGGGTTCACCATCTGCGGCAGGGCTTCCACGTAGGTGCCCAGCAGCTTCACCATCTGGCGGTGCCGCAGCAGTTCCCGGGCGATCTCGGCACCCTGGGTCTCGGCCAGCTCCTGGAGCACGTCTTCATCTGTGCTGGGGGCCTTGGTCTTGCCCGTGAACTTCACCGGCTTGTAGCCCAGCTTGCCGAAGAGGATGCCGCCCAGCTGAGCCGGGCTGTTGAGGTTAAAGGGCTCGCCGGCCAGCTCCAGTACCCGGGTCTCGGCCCGCTTGCGCTCGCCATGCATGTGCATGGCGAGATGGGAAAGGACATTCAGGTCAAGCCTCACTCCGTGGGCTTCCAGGGCCGCCAGGGCCTCCACCAGGGGCAGGTCCACCTCTTCGTAGAGGCGCTTGAGGCGGTCGTCCGTCAGCAATGTGCGGAGCTTGTCGCAGAGCTGCAGGGCCAGGTCCGCATCCTCAGCGGCGTACTGCACGGCCTGGGTGAAGTCCGCCTCATCAAAGCGCTTCTGGCCTTTGCCCTTCCCCACCAGCTCCTCGAAGGCGATGGGCCGCACGTCCAGATGCCGTGAGGACAGGTCATCCAGGTTGTGGCGCACGCCGCTCTCCACCAGGAAGCTGAGCACCATGCTGTCGTCCACCAGGCCCGCTACCGGCAGGCCATGGCGGGTGAGGACCTGGAAGTCGTACTTGAGGTTCTGGCCGCACTTGCCCACAGACGGATCCGCCAGCAGCGGCCCCAGGAGGGCGGCGACCCCGGCGAAGGGCAGGTTCCGGGGATCCAGGTGGGGTGCCAGTTCCTGGAAGAAGGCCCGGGGCTCGCCCCGCAGGTCCAGCAGGCTGTCCGGCAGGCCGCTCTCGGGGAGCAGACCCGGCAAGGCGCCCGCCGTATCCGCCGAGGCCGGCAGCAGGTGCGCCAGGGGCACGTAGAGGCCCTCATTGGGCGTCCAGGCCAGGCTCAGGCCCACCATGTGGCCCCGGGTGGGATCCAGGCTGGTGGTCTCGGTGTCCAGGCCGAAGCGGCCGGCAGCCCGGCAGGCGGCTACCGCTGCTTCCACATCCGCCAGAGAGGCGGCAGCGCGGTAGGTCCGCACACTGCCCGCTTCCTGGGCGCTCTGGGTGAACTCCTTGGTGAGCCCCTGGAAGCCCAGGGCCTTGAAGGTCTCCCGGGCCTTGGCCTCATCCACGCCGGGATAGGCCAGGTCAGCCGGGTGCAGGGGCAGGCTCAGGTCCGTGACCACCGTGACGAGGCGCTTGGTGAGGTCCAGCCAGGGGGCCGCCGTCTCCAGGCCCTCCCGCTGGCGGGGCTTGAGGTCGGCCTTGGCGGCGAGCACGCCCGCCAGGCTGCCGTGCTGCTCCAGCAGCAGGGCGGCACCCTTCTCGCCGATGCCCGGAACTCCCTTGACGTTGTCCGAGGCATCGCCCACCAGGGTGAGGAAGTCCACCACCTGCTCGGGCCACACACCCATGCGTTCCTTCACGCTGGCCCGGTCGTGCCAGATCTCGCCGTCCTTGGTGTTGAGCACCTGGATGTGGAGGTCGTCGTCCACCAGCTGCAGCAGGTCCTTGTCGGGGCTCACGATGACTGAGGGCAGGCCGTGGGCGGCGGACTCCCGGGCCAAGGTCGCCAGCACATCGTCGGCCTCGTAGCCGTGCAGCTCCACGATGGGGATGGAGAGGGCCTCCACCAGCTGGCGGATCATGGGGATCTGCGGCCGCAGGTCCTCGGGCATCTCGGCGCGGTTGGCCTTGTACTCGGGATAAATAATGTGCCGGAAGGTGGGCTCCGGCGTGTCAAAGACGCAGGCCAGGTGCGTGGGCTTGTGCTTCTCCAGCAGCTGGAGGACCAGCCGCGTGAAGGTGTACGCCGCCCCATTCTTCAGCCGGGGATTGGCGAAGTAGGCGCGAAAAATAAACGCGAAGGTATCGATGAGGTAGAGGCGGTCTTCAGACATGTCCCCAGTCTGGCAGGGCCGCCGGGATTCAGGTCCCCGGGGGCAGCCGTCGATACGATTGCATCCCAAACCAGGAGAATCCCGTGCGCAACCGCCTTCTGATGCCTCTCTTTGCAATGATCCTGGCCCTGCCCCTGGGTGCCCAGCCTGCGGAAAAGGCCAAGGCCGAGGCCCTGGTGAAGGAGGGGATTGCGTTCCTGAAGGCCAGCGGCAAGGACGCCTTTATTGGAGAGGTCCACAAGGGCTCGGGCCGCTTCCATGCCAAGCCCGGCAACCCCCTCTACCTCTTCGTCTACGACCTGAATGGCGTGGTCCTGGCCCATGGCGCCGAGGCCAACCTGCTGGGCGTAAACCGATTGAACGTCAAAGACCCGGACGGCAAGCAGTACATCAAGGACCTCCTGGCCGTGGGCCAGAAGAAGGGTGGCGGCTGGTCCGACTACAAGCGCATGAACCCCGACACCCGCAAGATCGAGCAGAAGACCTCGTTCTGCCTGGCCGACAACGGCATCGTCGTGGGCTGCGGGATCTACAAGTAGCTCAGTCCATCCGATACGATCGGCGGAGGAACCACTCCCACCAGGCGGCGGGCAGCAGGGCCTTGAGCTTGGCCGCCCAGAAGGCGTCCTTGCCGATGACCACCCGGCGGGGCGGGCGCCCCGCATTCAGGGCGTTGACGATCTGCCGGGCGCAGGGCTCGGCGTCCAGGGCGAAGCGCTCGGCCCGCTCCTTCCGCACCTGCAGATGCTTGGCCACGACCTGCTCGTAGGGCGTGCCCTGGGCCCGCTCCGGCAGGTCACCCCAGACCCGGGCCAGGGTCTCCCGGAAGGCCGTGCGGATGGCACCGGGCTCCACCAGGATCACCGCTACCTCCCGCCCCACCTCCAGGCGCAGGGTCTCAGCCAGAGCCACCACCGCATGCTTGGAAGCGTTGTAGGCCCCGGCCAGGGGAATGGAGAGCCGACCCAGCATGGAGGCCACCTGGACGATGCGCGCGCCGGGCTCCCGCCGCAGCAGGGGCAGAAAGGCGTTGGTCACTCGGTGCAGGCCGATGACATTGGTCTCGAACTGGGTGCGCAGCTCCTCCGGCCGCAGCAGCTCCAGGGGCCCCACCTGGCCGTAGCCCGCATTGTTCACCAGGGCCTTGAGGCGCAGGTCGGCACAGGCGGCAGCAGCAGCCGCCACGCTGTCCCCGTCCGTCACATCCAGGGCCAGCACCCGCAGGTCTTCGCCCGACGGCAGGTCCGCCAGGTCCTCCAGGCGGCGCGCCGTGGCCACCACGCCCCACCCCGCCAGCCGGCAGAGGGGCACCAGGGCCCGCCCAATGCCCGTCGAACACCCAGTGATGAGGACCCAGTTGCGCATAGGCTTTTCATCTTTTCACAGAATGAGAATCAGGGCGCTGGCAGCGCCCTGATTCTCCTAGGCCGCCTGCGGCGGGAAAGACGTTAGGCAACCAACGCCAACAAACCCACCAGCCAGAAGCTGAAGTCCACGCTCAGCTCGAAGCGGGTGCGGCCTGTGGTGAAGCGCTCGTGGAAGAGCCAGAGGTAGAGCATGGGATAGGCGGCGCAGAGCACCAGCACCAGCGCCACCGCCAGAGGATGGCCGTGGTGCTGGGTGCGGAAGGTGAGCCAGAGGGTGCCCGCCAGCAGGGTGCCCAGCAGGGCCACCAGGATGACTTTGGTGGTGCGCTTGCCCAGGAAGATGGGCAGGGTCTCCTTGCCCACGATCTGGTCGTTCTGCATGTCCCGGATCTCGTAGATCACCGTCCGAACAAAGGCCAGGGTGCCCACCAGGAACATGGCACCGAAGGCCCGCAGGTCAAAGGCGCGGCCCTCCTGCCACAGGGGGAGGATGATGGCCACGGAGGCCAGGGCCAGGGCCACCATCACGTCCTTCGAGCCGGGAATGGCCCGCAGGCTGAAGGTGCGGGAGCCGATCTGGAAGCGATGCTTGTAGAGGGCGCCCAGTGCCGCAGCCCCCGCTACCACAGCCAACACTTTGGGACCCAAGCTCGCCGCCAGAATCAGCGTCAGCAGGGTGGCCACGGCCGCGGAGATCAGGAGGATGCTCCGGTTGCGCTCCAGGAACCGGGCCCGGGCCGGGCCCTTGGCCCCCAGGCCCAGGGGATCCAGGAAGGGACTGAACAGGTACATGGCGATGACGTAGGTGGCTGTCAGCACCGGGTAGCGCCAGCCCAAGGGCAGACCCAGCCAGGTGTGAGCGCCCAGGGTCATGAGGCCAGCACCCACGGCCATGAGGGCCGAGCTGCCAAAGGCCGCCTGCAGGAAGCTGCGCCAGCGGCTGGGGCCGTCGCCCAGCTGCTCCAGCACATCCACCACCTCGTCCACCAGCCAGGTGGGCGTGGAAGCACCGGCCAGCACGCCCACGGTCTCGCGCCCCGTGAAGCCTCGCAGGTCCAGCTCTGCCGCCGTCTCCAGGTACTGCACGGGCTTGCCGTGCTGCCGGGCCAGCTCCGCCAGATGCTTGGTGTTGCTGGAGGCCTTGCCGCCCACCACGATCACCGCGTCCACGGTGCGGGCCAGGCGCTCGGCCTCTTCCTGCCGGGTCCAGGTGTCTTCGCAGATGGTGTTCTCGAAGACCGCATCGCCGGCCCGGCTGCGCAGGTAGTCGCTGATCTCGTGGTAGTCCTTCACCGTGAAGGTGGTCTGGGCCACCACCAGCACCTTCTTGAGCTGTTCGTCCGTGAGGGTCTCGGCCTCGGCCATGTTGGCGACGATCTGGCTGCCGTGCTCCGCAAAGCTGCGGTGGGCCACACTCTCGGCGTGCCCGTGCGTGCCCAGGATGACCGTGAAGTAGCCCTTGGGGCTCCACTTCTTGATCTTGTGGTGGACCTTGGCCACCTCGGGACAGGTGGCGTTGACGATCTTCAGCTCGCCCCGGGCCTGGCGCTCCTTGAGGCCCCGCAGGTCCTGGATGGGGATGCCGTGGGCGCGGATCACCACCGTGCCGTCCCGCACCATTGCGGGCGACTCGGCCACGGCCACGCCCCGCTTGCCGATGAGGTCCAGGGCCTGGGGGTTGTGGATCAGCGGCCCCAGCGTCTGCACCGGACGCCCATCGTTGCGCACCGACGCCTCCAGCACCGCATCCATGGCGCGCTTGACGCCCCAACAGAAGCCTGCGGTCTTGGCGACGATCACCTTCATGGAGTCCCCGGAATCCCGACCTGTTTGGTCAGGTAATCATCATAGCCGCCTCGGGGGGCGAGTGCGTCGCAGACCGCTGGCGAGGAGACTCCGAGTGCTTCGACTCCCCCCAGGAAGGTCGCCGAAGAAATGAATCTTCAGTCCTTCAGGCGGCCTTCAGGTTCCAGAGTTTTTCTTGGTCGACCATACCTAAATATCTTTATTTTGTATTTTTATAAAAATTTTGGACAAAATTTTTTAGGGATTTCCTTTCCCACTTGGCGATCCATCCTTGGGGTTCCCCCCTCACGCCACCGTCCGCGGCACCTGCGGACCCCCAGGGATCCCCCTCCCATGGAGTAGCCATGTCTCCGTCTGCCCTTCTCAGGGTTATCACTGCCTGCGTCCTCCTAAGCACAGCCACCCTCCACGCCCAGAGCTACCAGACCTCGTTCAGCGACGTGAAGTTCGACCGCGCCAAAGGACCCGCCACCTTCACCGCCGGCATCGAAGTCGATGCGGCTTCGGGCGCGGCGAGCATAAACCTGCCCTTCGGCCCGGGCATCGGCGAGCGGGGCCTAAAGTTCCGGCCCGTCCTATCCATGCGCATGGCGCCCCAGCTGGCCGTCAGCTCCGTCGATGAGAACTACTTGATGTTCACCACCGCCGCAGGGACACAGACGTGGGGGACCAATACGTTGGACACCCTGTATCAGCGATCCTTTGGCAGTGCGTCCTTTTCCCCTGGGGCTCTGGACCTCGGCGGTTTGGTCAGCGACTTCGACGACCATGTAACCACATGGAGCCTGCCCGGCGGGGGTGGTGGACGGGTGCTGGGAAGGGTCCCCTCGGGCGTCACAGGAGCAAGCGTACAGGCCCTCTTACCCAAGTTTGGCCTCAACAGGGATGGGGTGGCCTACCTTCCGGGCCAAACCGACCGCAGCATCAAGGAACCATTCATCCAGATGGGCTCCGATGGCAGTCTGGTGGTGGGACTCCGCTTGGCAGGGGGGACTGGCGCCCTCACAGATGAGGTCTGCGATAGCATCCAGGCCTATCCCCCAACGGCCTACCAGTGGGACTTCCCGCGACGCATGCTGGTCATCCAGGGGGATGTTGCCTACGAGTTTCACTACGTCAACCACACGTACTACTCCAAGCCGATCCCCTACCTGGCCAACAGCAACAAGCGGCAGCTCTACAACGGGCACTACCTGCTCTCGAAGATCCGCAACCGCTATCAAGAGTCCATCGACTTCAATTACGATGCTGATGGCATTGGCTACACGGCGACCTGGAGCACCAACCCCAATGTGATCATCCAGGTTCAGGTGGTAGGAAGCACCTCTGTTGCAGCTGGGCAGCCTTGCCTGCTGACCAATTCCCTTCAGGCGACCTCTGCCACCCGGATCCGAATCTCCTATCAGGGGATGAGCCAACCCCTGAGTAGCTTCCTTCTCGAGGTGTGCGAGCCGAGAGCGGGCCAAGCCTTTCATTCGTCGCTGATGACCGGGCCCATGAGCCCCACAGCCGCAATCAAGCAGGCAGGACAGCGCTCGGTGGGCATGGCCAACTTCGATTCGGCGATGCACAGCGTCCAACCGCTCCGGTTGGTTCAAGAGGCCACCGGCGAGGAGATCAGCTTCTCCTATGGAACGGGCCCAATCTCCACCTGGGGGGTCACGACCATTACTCCCACCACCTTAAAAATGGTGACCTTCCCCACCCGTACCGTGACCCTCGCCTGGCAGCCCTACCGCTTCCGCATGAACTACAACCCCGAGGCCTGGGGTGGTTACGTCCCAAGCAGCCGCCCAGGGCGACCCGCCATCGCCTACGGCGTAACTTTGATCTCAGATTCGGACGGCACCCAGTCCCGCACCCTCGGCCATGAGCGGGTGGTCCCCACCTCGAACTGGGCGACGGAAGCCGGCGTCCTTAGCCCGCTCGACCAGTGGGCCGACACCACCTTCTACGGTGCCATCACCCATCAGGATGGCTCTTTCAGCGTCCACCGCTTCGTATCACCCCCGGCAGCGAACGGCATTAGCGGGTCCGATGGCATGCAGAACTTGTCCTTCATCAAGACGCTTGAGCGAGAAGTCCGCTACTACCTTCCCGGCGTGGATTGGAGAGCAGACCTTGGTATCACGTCACCCGCCGCAAGCTCGGCCTACAAGTGGGTGGTCAGGGACCGCTTCGATGTCCGCACGGTCGGAGCTCCAGACGGCAGTTCCATGGAGCAGGCTGTGCCCTACCCCACGCGGGTGCGGACCTGGGACAAGGAGAGCCAACTTCTCACCATCCAGGAGACGACCGACTGGGACAGCAGCGCCTTTGGGTGGAAGAGTACGCATACGACCACAGCCATCACGCCTTCACCCACTCTGACGGTGGAGTACCAGAGCCGAGCTAAACAAGGACTTGCCTACTCCCCCTACCCAGCTACCCAGGGACTCTACCGGCGTATTGACAAGACCTTCGAGCCGAATGCAGCAGACTGGATCCTGGCCCGGGTCAAGACCGAGCGAACCACCACCCTGGAGGACAACACCGGCACCATGGCGCCTGGTGTTGCGATACCGGATGCGCAACCTCTCGTGGCCAAGTCCTTCAGCCCAGATATCAACCGCGTGGAATCGGTGGAGATCAGCAACGTGGGGGCTCCCACCGTTACCACCGCCTTCACTTTCCAGGGAACCTCGGGACTCTTGGCCTTGGAGCTTAAATCGGCCTACTTGACCTCTCCAGGCCTCCTCCTGAGCGGTCAGCTGGGTGTCAGTGACTATGGCTATGACGCCAATGGCTACCTGAACGCCATCACCCAGAAACCCAACGAAGGAACAGTCCTCACCGTCACCCAGGTGGCTGATGAGCTGGGCCGACCGCAATCCCAGACTGACGTGAACGGGACCGTCAAGAGGTTCACCCGGGACGCCGCTGGCCGCCTCAGTGGCGTCACCTCTTCCGACAACGAGGTCGCCACCACCATCACCTACGATGACACAGACCATCGGGGCATCACTGTCTCCCATGGCGCCCAGGTCACCACCTATCGCTATAACGGCTTTGGGGAGCTGATCCTGGAGGGGCGGACGGCGCCGGATGGGGTCAGAACCCATCGGCTATTCGGCTATGACTCGGCAGGCCGCAAGACGGGTGAAACCGTTTGGCAGCCAGGGGTTGGAACCAATCACGAAGCAGAGTGGTTCAAGCCGAACCTGACCCGCAGCTTTTCCACCACCATCACCACCACGACCCCAGCGATGAATATTTGCAAGCGCTACGGGGTGGATGCCAATGGGGAAGCTGTCTGTCTCTCATGGCAGAGGATCCCAGCCAGCACCACCACCCAGACGATAAAATCCGATGCCGCCTATGCTGGCTCGGCCATCGCTTATGACGGCCGGGGCCGGGTGACCCTCACCCAGGATGCCAATGGGGTAGCGACCACCACAGAGTATTTCGGCCCAACGAGCCTGCTACCTGGATCCACGGGTTACAGCGGGCCAATACGAAAAGTCAGTGTCGGGCCCCAGGTGAAGTGGTTCGAGAATGACGCCGGAGGTCGCTTCGTGCGCCTGACAACCTCTATAACCAGGTATGCGGATCCCCTCAGGACCACAGCCACCACCCAGCAAGTTCTCCGCACGGAATACCGCTACGACGGCGGCGACCGCATCCGGGAAGACCGCCAGCATGACGAAGCTGGGAGGATACAGACCCGAACCTGGGCCTACAACAACCTGGGTTGGCTCACGGCCCTGGGCCAACCCGAGAGCGGCATCACTGCCTATAGCGGCTTTACCGTGGCCGGGAAGCCCACGGTCACCAGCTACGCCGGGCGCATCGTGCGCACCACGCCTGACTGGATGGGGCGCCCGGTTTGGGTCTGGAGTGACGATGGCACGGTGTCCCAGACCCTGGTCTACGACACGGTCCTGAACGGCAAGGGAAAGCTCACCAGCAGCAGCGATGGTCCCGTGACCACCCGCTACACCTACGGGGGCCAGGGCAACCGCCTAGACAGCCTGATCACCACCCTGCCGGTACAGGGGGTGCCCCAGTCCTTCATTCAGACCTTTGGCTTTGACACCCATGGCAACCGCACCGCCGGGAACACCAGCCACGCCGGCTGGACCCAGAGCTACCACCTCGAGGCGGGCCTGCCGGACCAGCTTAGGTACGGGGCAGCCCCGGTCGCCAGCACCCCCTGGACCAGCTACGATGCCGTGTCCTGGGGCGTATTGGATATCGCCTATGGGAACGGCGCCCACAGTGCCTTCACCTATGACAGTGACCAGGCGCGTCTCACGGGAATTACCCATGGACCAGCCAATGCCCCTTTTGCCAAGTGGAACTACACCTGGGACCCCAGCACAGGCAACCTCGCCCGAGAAAACGACCTGCTCACGGGGAGCTTTGACCAGTACACCTACGACGAGCTGAATCGGCTGGTGGTGGCCGTGGTGCAGTCTTCGACCTACGGGGAGCAGCTCCAGCAGTTTGACTACGATGCCTTCGGCAACCGCACCTCCAGCAACCTCATGAAGGTGGCGGCCTGGAGCGGGGCCAAAGGGGCCTCAAACGCCAGCACCACGGCTTCTGGACTCAGCAATGTCGCGACCAGTCAGGTGGTAAACGCAGCCTTCGCCCAAGGGTCCACGGCCCTGCTCCAGAACCGTCTGCCAGCGACCACGGCCACTGGCGTTCCCACCGGGGCGGTCTATGATGCACAGGGGAACCTGACCCAGGTCTTTGAAAAGCCAACCAGCGTCAGCCCGGCGGTGGTCTCCATGACCTACGATGCCCTCGGTCGCGTCCTCAGTGTCGCCAACACCCGCACGAGCATCACAGAGCGGTATCAGTACACCGCGGAGGGTCTGCGGACGGGGGTGCAGGAGTACAGCGGCGCCACCCTGATCAGGACCCGGGTGAACGTTTATAACGATCAGCGCCAGCTGGTGGCGCAGTACGAAAAGGCCGCTGCCGGAGCCCTGACCTGGAAGCGGGACATCCTCTACCTGGGCACCCGGGAGGCCGCGGAGATTGATGCCGCCGGCATGCACGTGACCATGGTCGACCACCTGGGCTCACCCCGGGTCGTGGTGGGCCCCAGTGGGACCGTCGAAGCCCGGCAGAAGTTCCTGCCCTTCGGTGAATTCCTCGAACAGAGCGGAACCTTCAAGACCGCCAAGGGCTACACCAACCACGAGCAGACGGATTCCAGTGGTCTCATCTACATGCAGGCACGCTTCTACCACCCCGGCTTCGGACGCTTCACCGCCCCCGACCCCGCAAGAGACCAGCACTTCGACAACACCCAGAGTTGGAACATCTACAGCTACGTCCGGAACAACCCGATCATGAGCACCGACCCGACAGGGATGCTTGCCGACCAGCTGAATGCCACCCAGACCATGGGACCCCAAGGCGCCATGTCTGGGTCAGGCGACTACAGTTTCATGTGGGGAAACGATACGATGGAGTTAAGCGCTGAACATGCAGTTGCACAGGATGTAGTGGCGCAAAAGGATACAAACCCACCCTACGACACAACCTCAAAGGTCCCATTACCTTTACCTGCTGAAGTCGATCTCATGCTAAGAGAGATGGCTCCGAAGCTAGACGAAAAGATGCTTGTCACGGCTACGACTAACGGAGAGCACAACCCTGGTTCGGCGCATTCTGATAGGCTGGCCGTCGATTTAAAGTATCCAAAGGATCCTGCAAAAATGCTGAAAGCTGCAGCCGAAAGTGGTGCCAAGTTTGGTTTGGATGAGAAGAAACATCCAACACCAAAGACAAAAGGTGCCCACATCCATTTACAGCTAAGACCAGGTAGGGGCGGTTCAAGAGGAGACTTGCCTAAACCAGGTGGAAGTAACCCTGCAACTAGACCTCCTGCGCATCAGGACAAACCTACCCCATTGCGGGACTATATGCCATCCACGGGCGGTTTCCCACTTGGGTCATGGAGTTAGATGATGATCAGATCTCTTACTTCAACGATCTTGATCGGGTGTTTCTGGGCTTCAACTCTTTTGGCGGGTATACCTGGGATCAGTGATTACCAGAAACGAATACAACAGCAATACCCGGGGTGGAGTTTTATTCCACAGTCCATGTTATCTGCGCCTCAATACAAAGATTACCCAGGGGCATCGGTCGAACTAACATTGGGTGACAAGAGCAGGGTTGTTCTGATATCGAGAAAAGGGACTGAACGAATTGAATATCAGGTAATTCATATCTTCAATAATGGAAAAGCAACTTCGCTTATTCATGATTCGTGGGCCTATGGAAATCCGGTTCCATTTCTCCTTCCCAATAAACAAAATTACCAAAAAGATATCAAAAACAAGAAGACCTACAATGTCAGCCTCGATAGAAGTTTCGTTTTTGATGAGTGGGCTTATCGCTGGGTTATTGCTTATGTGAATGGAAAGTGGACCAGGATTCTTGTTCAATCCGAAGACTAGGTTTTCCCTAACCAGCAATGCCAAATCTCCCTACGAGGCGTTTTCGTGGTCCCGCAAGTGCGACTGCAATCCCACAACCAGCCCTTCCCATCCTCACCAGGCAGCAAGGCAGGCTGAACGATCACAAAGCCCATCATCGCTGGTCGGCTTTGCGGTGCTGCCTGAATCTTCCATCGCTACAGCGATGCCTACGAACGAACTTCCCGAGTACAGACAGTTAGTTCGCGGGTGTCGGTCGGGGGTTGGCCGGACCTGGCTTCAGGGCCGACTCCCGGCGCAGGAGCGCATCGACCCATAATTCTAGGCAAACTCCTTTGGAGCCGCATCGGGGGATGCTGGTTGCTACCCTTGCGCCACGTTTTGCAAGCAGGCGATTCCGGGACTGCCCTCGATAAAAGTTTTTTCCTTTTCTTGCACCAGTCCACCCAGCCCGAGCTGAAGGATTTGGAGGGGAAGGTGGAAAAGCCCTACAAGTCCCCTGGACAAACGTGAACCATGGTTCACACTTCGTGAAGCAAGACGGTGCTGACCACCGAGGTCTTTGAGGCTTGGTATAGCGGGCTTACCGATGGCCGCGCCAAGGCAAGAATAAGTGCCCGCATTCGGCGGGCGGAGCAAGGCAACCTGGGGGATTGCCGCCCCGTGGGAGAAGGCGTTTCCGAGATGAGGATCCACTATGGTCCAGGCTATCGGGTCTATTTCATCCAGCAGGGACTCAAGATCGTGATCCTCCTTGGTGGGGGGGACAAGTCCAGCCAGGGCAAGGACGTCAAGTCCGCGCTGGAACTGGCCAAGCAGGTGTAGGAGGACGAGATGGGAATCAAGCTCACCAAATGGGATGCCGTGGACCACCTCAAGACCGAGGAGGACCTGAGCCTCTACCTTGAAGCCTGCTTCGAGGAGGACCCAGGAGACGGCAGCCTGATCCGAGCGGCCCTCGGTGACATTGCTCGGGCACGCGGCATGGCGCAGCTTGCGCGGGACACCGGCCTGACACGGGAAGGCCTCTACAAGGCCCTCTCTCCTGATGGCAATCCTGAGTTCTCCACCGTGGTGAAGGTCATCCACGCCCTGGGACTAAGGCTGCACGCCATCCCGGCCTGAAGGAGCCTGGCCCAGGCGAAAAGGGTTCCCAAACGACCTCACCCCCGTGGCGATCAAAGGTGGCAACCACCCCACCTTCCGCTAGGCTGGCTGGATCCCCCTGCTCTGCCTGGAAGGTGTCACGCCATGGATGCTGCTTCGCCCGACAAGGACCTGCCGCTGAAGGAGGACATCCGTCTGCTGGGGCGGCTGCTGGGGGACACGGTGCGGGAGCAGGAGGGCGAGCCCACCTTCGACCTCATCGAGCGCATCCGCCGCTGTGCGGTGCGGTTCCGCCGCGGCGGGGATCCGGAGGCGGTCCAGGAGCTCAAGGGCATCCTGGCGGCGCTGACGCCGGGCCGCGCCATCCTAGTGATCCGGGCCTTCAGCTACTTCTCGCAGCTGGCCAACCTGGCGGAGGACCAGCACCACATCCGCCGCTCCCGGGCCCACCGGGCCGCCACGGCCCCGCCCCGTCCCAGTTCCCTGGGCCATGCCCTCGCTCGCAGCGCCGCCGCCGGCCTGGATGCCGCCGGCCTGCAGGAGCTCTTTGCCGGGGCCCAGGTGCGCCCGGTGCTCACGGCGCACCCCACGGAGGTGCAGCGCAAGAGCATCCTGAACGCCCAGATGGAGATCGCCCGCCTGCTGGAGGAGCGCGATCGCATGGTGTCCACGCCCCGGGAGAACGCCCTGCGGGACGAGCACCTGCAGCGCCAGGTGCTGCTGCTCTGGCAGACCCGCATGCTGCGCGCCCACCGGCCCGCCGTGACGGATGAGGTGGCCAGCGCCCTCTCCTACTTCGAGCGCACCTTCCTGCGGGAGGTGCCGGCCCTCTATGCGGACCTGGAGGATCGCCTGGGCCTGGATCCCGCCTGGGGGGATGCGGAGCTGCCGCCCTTCCTGCAGCTGGGCAGCTGGATCGGCGGGGACCGGGACGGCAACCCCTTCGTCACCGCCGAGGTGCTGACCCGCGCCCTGGAGATGCAGGCCCGCACCATCCTGGACTTCCTCCTGCGAGAGCTGGAGGCCCTGGGCACGGAGCTGTCCCTCAGCCTCCAGGTCTCCAAGGCCTCGCAAGAAGTCCTGAACCTGGCTGACAAGGCCCCCAACCGCACGCCCCAGCGGGCCGACGAGGCCTACCGGCTGGCCCAGGCCACCATCTCCGCCCGCCTGGAAGCCACCCGCCAGCGCCTGCTGCCCAAAGACCTGGCCGCCCCCGCCAAGGCCCTGCCCCCCTACGCCTCGGCCGCCGAGCTGAAGGCCGACCTGGACACCCTGGACCACTCTCTGCGGGCCCACGGGGGACGCCGTTTGGCCCGGGGCCGCCTGCGGGATCTGCGCCGCGCCGTGTCGGTGTTCGGCTTCCACCTGGTGCCCCTGGACCTGCGCCAGACCTCCGAGGTCCACGGCCGCGTGGTGGCCGAGTTGCTGGCGGTGGTGCAGCCTGGCACCGACTACCTGGCCCTGGAGGAGGAGCAGCGCATCGCCCTGCTGGCGGTGGAGCTGGAGAGCCCCCGCCCCCTGGCCGCACCCTTCCTGACCTACAGCGAGGAGACCCGCACCGAGCTGACGCTCTTCCATGCGGTGGCGGCGGCCCAGGGCCGCCTGGGCACCGAGGCCCTGCCCAGCTGCATCGTGAGCCACACCGAGGGCGTGTCGGACCTCCTGGAGGCCGCCGTGCTCCTGCGGGAGGCGGGCCTCCTGCGTCCCTCCGAGGGGCGGCTGGACCTGAACCTGATCCCGCTCTTCGAGACCATCGAGGACCTCCAGCGCTGCGGCGAGATCATGGACCGCCTGCTGGCCCTGCCCCTGTACCAGCGCCTGCTGGCCAGCCGGGGCGGGGTGCAGGAGGTCATGCTGGGCTACTCGGACAGCAACAAGGACGGGGGCTTCCTCACCTCCCGCTGGGAGCTCTACAAGGCCGAGGTGGCCCTGGTGGCCGTGGCCCGGCGCCACGGCGTGCGTCTGCGCCTCTTCCACGGCCGCGGTGGCTCCGTGGGCCGCGGTGGCGGACCCGCCTACGAGGCCATCCTGGCCCAGCCCGCCGGGGCCGTGAGTGGCCAGATCCGCCTCACAGAGCAGGGCGAGGTCATCGCCGCCAAGTACGGGCACCCCGCCGTGGGCCGCCGCAACCTGGAGGTGCTGGTGGCCGCCACCCTGGAGGCCAGCCTGCCCGAGGGGCCAGAGGACAGCGGTGCGCCCCGCTACTGCGAGGCCATGGACGCCTTGTCCCAGGAGGCCTGCGCGGCCTACCGCAACCTGGTCTTCGAGACGGAGGGCTTCGAGCGCTACTTCTGGGAGTCCACGCCCATCTCGGAGATCGCCCGCCTGAACATCGGCTCCCGGCCTGCCAGCCGGAAGGCCGGCCGGGCCATCACGGACCTGCGGGCCATCCCCTGGGTGTTCAGCTGGAGCCAGTGCCGCCTCATGCTGCCCGGGTGGTACGGCTTCGGCTCGGCGGTGCGGGCCTTCCGCACGGCTCGGGGCGAGGCTGGCCTGGACCTGCTGCGGGAGATGTACGCCCAGTGGCCCACCTTCCGGACCCTGCTGTCCAACCTGGACATGGTGCTGGCCAAGGTGGACCTGGCCATCGCCTCCCGCTATGCGGATCTGGTGGGGGACGCCGTCCTGCGGGAGCGCATCTTCCGCCGCATCCAGACCGAGTACGAGGCCACCCTGGAGGCCCTGCGGGCCATCACGGGCGAGGCCGACCTGCTGGCGGACAACCCGTCCCTGCGGCGGTCCATCCAGCACCGCTTCCCCTACCTGGACCCCCTGAACCATCTGCAGGTGGAGCTGCTCAGCCGCTACCGTGCCGGAGCCCTGGACGGCCGCACCGAGCGCGGCATCCTCCTGTCCATCAACGGCCTCGCCGCCGGGCTGCGCAACAGCGGGTGATGAGAAAATGCTTCACCGCCAAGACGCCAAGAAGCCAAGAAGTGCAAGGGAGTACTGCACTTATTTTCTTGGCGCTCTTGGCGTCTTGGCGGTGTGCTTTGCATCAGTCCTAGGCTGCACCAGCAGCGCAGCCTATTCGGCGGCCTTCCAGCTCCAGGCGCCGAGGACGGCTTTGAAGGTGAAGACGATCACCGAGAGGGCGCCGAGGCCGAAGATCACGTCGCCGGGCATGCGCAGCCAGGTGAAGGTGCGCATGAGGGGGCTCTGCACCACGGCGGCACTGCGGGCGTACCAGGTGCCGTGCTCGAGGCTCTGGACGAACTGGTAGAGACCGCTGGGGATCAGTGAGCACACCAGCATGAGGACCAGGCCCAGGTTCAGGCCC
>CAIMFT010000082.1 GCA_903840385.1 uncultured Holophagaceae bacterium | reverse complement strand
TTCAGACCGACGGGGGGTGGTAGCAGGGGGGCGGCTGCCACCTGGGCCGGAACTGAAACCGGAAGGATCGGCATGGCTGCTCCATGGGCATAGCCCGGGGCCAGTCCCAGGGCACCCAATATCCTTCGGAAAAATTTTATAAATTCAATAATATAAATAATTGTATAGATGTAAACCTAGACAATAACCTGAACAAACAGAGTCTTGTCCCAGCGCTCCTCCGCAGTCCTTTGCGTTTCTGTTCATTCTTTCTGAGGCCCCCGGCTAGCCAGGTGTTCCGGTCCGGGCTCCGGCGATCTAGGCTGAGGCATGTCCCTGGCTCCCCTTCCGCTGGTCTCGAAGGTCACGGTCCTCCGTGGCCTGGGGCCCGCCCGGGCTGCGGCCCTGCAGGAGGCGGGCATCGAGAGCCTCCGCGACCTGCTCTGGAGCCTGCCCTACCGCTACGTGGACCGGGGCAGCCTGCGGTCCCTGGGCAGCCTGGCCCTGCGGGGGATGGAGCCCGCCGATCCGGGCATCGTCACCGTCCTCGGCACCCTCCAGGACGTGCGGCAGAGCACCACCCGGGTGCAGCACATGACCCTCACGGAGGCCCTGCTGGAGGACGGCACGGGGTCCCTCCGCCTCATCTGGTTCAACCAGCCCTACCTGGGGCGCACCCTCAAGGTGGGGGATCGTCTGCTGGTCTTCGGGGCGCTCTCCGTGGGCCGCCACGGACTGGAGCTGCGGTCCCCCCAGTTCGAGGTGATGGACGCCGCCGGTGACACCGGCTGGGTCCGCCGCTTCCTCCCCCTCTACCGGCGCATGGGCCCCCTGCCGGGTCGGGCCCGCCAGGCCCTGGTGGCCGAGGCCCTGGGGCGCGCCCATCCACCGGAGGACTGGCTGCCCATCGAGCTGGCCAAGGATCTCCCGGATGCCCTCAGCGCCCTGCGCTTGTTGCACGACCCCCCGGACGACAGTGACGCCCTGGCCTTGGAGGAGGGCCGCACGCCTGCTCACCACCGCCTGGCCTCCGAGGAGCTGTTTGCCTTCGCTCTGGGAGTGGCCATGCGGCGGGCAGGTCGGATGCGACGCAAGGGGCGGGTGGTGACCACCTCGGCGGAGCTGCGGGAGCGCCTCCACAGCTTCCTGCCCTTCCGCCTCACGGGCGCCCAGCGCAAGGCCTTCCGCGAGATCGTCCAGGACCTCACCTCAGGCCGGGTGATGAACCGTCTCCTCCAGGGCGATGTGGGCAGCGGCAAGACCCTGGTGGCACTGCTCTCCATGGCCATGGTGGCCGAGACCGGTGGCCAGGGGGCCCTGCTGGCACCGACGGAGGTCCTGGCCCGCCAACATGCGGAGAGCTTCCGGCGCATCCTGGGCAAGGAGGGTGATGCGCTGCAGCTGCTGCTGGGCGGCATGAAGGCCGCCGAGAAGCGGGCGGCCCTGGCCCGCATTGCGAGCGGGGAAGCCCGCTACGTGGTGGGGACCCACGCCCTGTTTCAGGAGGCAGTCACTTTCCAGCAGCTGCAGCTGGTGGTGGTGGACGAGCAGCACCGGTTCGGCGTCAAGCAGCGGGAGGCCCTCAAGGAGAAGGGCGGGGACCCCCACTGGCTGGTCATGAGCGCCACGCCCATCCCGCGCTCCCTGGCCCTGGCGGTGTTCGGGGACCTGGACCAGAGCGTCCTGGACGAGTTGCCCCCGGGCCGCCAGCCCATCACCACCCGGCTGCACAAGCCCGAGCTCGCCGAGCGGGCCTGGGAGCGCATGCGGGGGGAGCTGGCCCAGGGCCACCAGGCCTTCGTGGTGAGCCCCAGCATCGACCCCTCGGACGAAGGCAAGGTGCCGCTGCGGGACATCCAGGCCATGGAGGCCCTGCTGCGGGCCATCTTCCCGGACGTTGGGCTGGAGGTCGTCCATGGCCGGCTCAAGGCCGACGAGATGGCCGCCCGCATGGGCCGCTTTGTGCGGGGCGAGGCCGGCATCCTGCTGGCCACCACGGTGATCGAGGTGGGGGTGGATGTGCCCAACGCCACGGCGATGGTGGTGGACCACGCCGAGCGCTTCGGCCTCAGCCAGCTCCATCAGCTGCGGGGCCGGGTGGGGCGGGGCACCCGGGCCAGCCACTTCCTCATGATCAGCGGCTCTGAGACCGAGCGCCTGCACACCCTGGTGGAGACCCAGGACGGCTTCCGCATCGCCCAGCGCGACCTGGAGCTGCGCGGCCCCGGCGAGTTCTTCGGGGTCAAGCAGGCGGGCCTGCCGCGCTTCCAGGTAGCGGATCTGGTGCGGGACCGGTCCCTGCTCCTGCGCTGCCGCGAGGCCGCCGACCGCGCCCTGGTCCACGGCCTCAGCGATGCCCAGTCCGACTGGCTGAAGCGGGAGCAGACCCGCCTGAAGCTGGCGGAGATCAGCTGAGCCCGTCCAGGTTCAACCTTGGCCAACGTTGCTCGGTCCATACACCAGACCCCCCCGTCGCCAGAGGCCCCCATGTCCGTCCTGAAGCTTGAGCCTGCCGCCTCAGCCCTGGCTGCCGTAGCCCGCATCCATGGCAACTACCACGTCCTGGCCACAGCCCCCATCCGCCGGGGGCAGCGGGTCCTGCGTCTCGAGGGTGACCTCCGCAGCCAGCCCACCCGCTACACCGTCCAGGTGGCGGCTGGCCTGCACCTGGAGGTGCCGCCGGAGGCCGGGCTGGAGCTGGTTCTGGACCGCTACTTCTGGCGCTTCCTCAACCACAGCTGCAATCCCAATGCGACCCTGCGGGGCCAGGACCTCATTGCCCGCCGCCGGATCCAGCCCTGGGAAGAAGTCACCTTTGACTACGACACCACCGAGTACGACATGGCCGAGCCCTTCCCCTGCCGCTGCGGAACCTCGTCCTGCCGGGGCCTGATCCGGGGGTACCGGCACCTGGATCGGGCCCAGCGCCGACGGCTACGGGCCCGCTTGGCTCAACACCTGCGGGGCCGGACGGACACCGGGGCAGCGCCCGGCCTCGAGACCCCCGCCTGAGGGAGCTACCGCCGCAGACGATCCGCAATGCGGGTCCGCAGGATCTCGGGCACCAGGTCGGACAGGTTGCCGCCCATGGAACCGATCTCCCGCACCAGCCGGCTGCTCACGGCGCTGTAGTTCTCCTTGGGCATGAGGAAGACCGTCTCCAGGTCTGGCGCCAGCTTGCGATTCATCAGGGCCATCTGGAACTCATACTCGAAGTCGCTGAAGGCCCGCACGCCCCGCACGATGACCTGGGCCTCCTGGACCTTGGCGAAGTCCACCAGCAGGCCGTTGAAGGAGGTGACCTCCACCCGGGGCAGGGCGGCGGTGAGCTCCTCCAGCATGGCCACCCGCTCCTCCACGGAGAAGGCCGCCGACTTGGACGGGTTGTGGAGTACCGCCACCACCAGACGGTCCACGAGCTTGGCGGCGCGCTTGATGAGGTCCCAGTGACCGAGGGTGACGGGATCGAAAGAGCCTGGGTAGATGGCCGAGCGCACGGATGCTCCGATGGGTTGGCCCTAGCCTAGCGCATCGGCCCAGGGGCCGGGGGCAGAGTGTGCCTGTGGGGCTGGTTGGGATACAGTGATCGCATGAACCAGACCCGGAGCGTCGGCCTTCTCTTCGTCGGGGAATCCCCCGAGCACGAAGTCTCCATAGTCTCAGCCCGGGCCATCGCGGAGCACCTGGACCCTGCCCGCTTCCTGGTGCGC
>CAIMFT010000081.1 GCA_903840385.1 uncultured Holophagaceae bacterium | reverse complement strand
GCGGAAGCCGTCGAAGAAGTGCAGGAAGGGGATGCGGGCCTTCAGGGTGGCGGCGTGGCAGATGGCGGCGAAGTCATGGGCCTGCTGCACGCTCTCGGAGCTCAGCATGGCGAAGCCGGTCATGCGGCAGGACATCACGTCGGAGTGGTCGCCGAAGATGCTCAGGGCGTGGGTGGCCAGGGTGCGGGCGCTGACGTGCATGCAGAAGGGCGTCAGCTCGCCGGCGATCTTGTACATGTTCGGGATCATCAGGAGCAGGCCCTGGGACGCCGTGAAGGTCGTCGTCAGGCTGCCGGCCTGGAGCGCGCCGTGGACCGCGCCAGCGGCGCCGCCCTCGGACTGCATCTCGATGACCGAGGGAATGGTCTTCCAGACGTTCATCTTCCCCTGGGAGCTCCACTCATCCGCCCACTCGCCCATGTTGGAGGAGGGCGTGATGGGATAGATGGCGATGACCTCGCTGAGGCGATGGGCGACCGAGGCGGTGGCCTCGTTGCCATCCAGGGTCTTCATGACACGCTTGCTCATGGTGCACTCCTTCCGGGCATTTCGGACGGACCCGGGGTTTAGGTATCAGGACAGGTATCCGACCCGTTTATGATACATGATGAATAGGTCAAGTTCGATACATTACTGCTGTCAAGATGCGGACACAGCCTCGCCCATGAGGCGCTTCTGGATGGCCGCAGCTGCGCGGCGACCCTGGCCCATGGCCAGGATGACGGTGGCGCCACCGGTGATGACGTCGCCTCCGGCATAGACCCCGGGAATGGTGGTCTCGCCGGTTTCCTCGTCCACCACCACCACCCCGCCCTTGAGGGTCTTGAGGCCCTTTTCGGTCATGGCGATGAGGGGGTTCACGTCGAAGCCCAGGGCCACCACGAGGGTCTCGCAGGGGATCATGATGCGTTCGTCGGTCATCTTGGGGCTGCGGCGGCCATCGGGGCCGGGCTCGCCCAGCTCCATCACGGCGCACTCGGCGTGGGTCATCCAGCCCTTTTCATTGCCATGGAGCTGCACGGGAGTGGTGAGGAACTTGAACTCGACCCCCTCCTCGTGCGCGTGCTCGAGCTCCTCGCCGCGGGCGGTGCTCTCCTTGATGGTGCTGCGGTAGACGATGGTCACATGCTCGGCACCCATGCGGCGGGCGGCGCGGGCGGCGTCCATGGCGGTGTTGCCAGCGCCCACGATGATGACATTCTTCCCGACGGTCACGGGGGTGCCGTAGTTCGGGAAGAGGTCGGCGCGCATGAGGTTGATGCGGGTGAGGAACTCGTTGGCGGTGTAGACGCCCTTGAACTCTTCGCCAGGGATACCGGTCATCTTGGGCAGGCCAGCGCCGGTGCCCATGAAGATGGCATCGTTGTCCTTGCGGAGGTCTTCGAGGGTCATGCTGCGGCCCACCAGGGTGTTCATGACGAAGGTCACGCCCAGGCGGCGGAGGGTGTCCACTTCCTGGTCCACGATCTTGTTGGGCAGGCGGAACTCAGGGATGCCGTAGAGCATCACGCCGCCGGGCTTGTGGAAGGCGTCATAGACCGTGACGCTGTGGCCCTTCTTGACCAGCTCGCCGGCCACGGTGAGGCCCGCAGGGCCGGCACCGATGACGGCCACCTTCTTGCCGGTGGGGGGCTCGATGGGGGGCAGCTCGGTGGAGCCCAGCATGGAGTCCGCCGCGAAGCGCTCCAGGCGGCCGATGGAGACGGGCTGGCCCTTGATGCCGATGACGCACTTGATCTCGCACTGCTTTTCCTGCGGGCAGACGCGGCCGCAGACGGAGCCGAGGGAGGAGCTCTGCTTGATGATGCGGGCCGCGCCCTGGGCGTTGTCCCGGACGATCTCCATGAGGAAGGCCGGGATGTCGATGCTCACAGGGCAGCCGTCGATGCAGGCGGGATGCTTGCACATGATGCAGCGGGCGGCTTCCAGCTTGGCCTGCTCGGCGGAGAGGCCGAGGCTCACTTCGTCGAAGTTGCACACCCGCAGCTCAGGCGGCTGGCAGGCCATCTCCTGGCGGGGGATCTTCATCTTCTGGCTGGGCTTGATGGTCTCGAGGGAGAGGTTCTTCCAGTCCAGATCGGTGACGGGCTCGTTGAGGTACTGGGAGTAGTCCACGGGGCCCGTGGCGGCCACGCGGCCGATCTTGCAGTCCTCGGGGCTGCAGGCGTCCTTCTCCTCGGCCTTGTACCAGTCCTGCCGCATGCGCAGCATGTTGAAGTCCACCTTGTGGCCGTCGAAGTCGGGGCCGTCGAAGCAGGCGAACTTGACCTCGCCACCCACGCTCACGCGACAGCCACCGCACATGCCGGTGCCGTCCACCATGAGGGCGTTGAGGCTCACCAGCGTGAAGATGTCGTGGGGCTTCGTCAGGTCGGCGACGGCGCGCATCATGGGCAGGGGGCCCACGGCGACCACCTGGGCGACGGGCTCCCGGGCGATGATGTCCTTGAGGGCGTCGGTGACCAGGCCCTTGCGGCCCAGGCTGCCGTCGTCTGTGGTGACGATGAGCTCGGCGGAGGCGGCCCCCAGCTCATCGGCCAGGAGGACGCGCTCAGCGCTGCGGCCACCCAGGATGGTGATGACCCGGCGGCCCTTGGCGTGGAGCTCCTCGGCAGCGGGCAGGATGGCGGCGGAGCCGTAGCCACCGGCCATCAGAACGATGGTGCCTTCCTCCACCAGCTCGGTGGGGGCACCCATGGGCCCGGCCACGGCGAAGAGGCGGTCGCCCGCGCTCAGCTTGCCCATGGCCTGGGTGGTGGAGCCCACCTCCTGCATGATGAAGTGGATGTAGCCCTTCCGGGCGTCGCCGCCGGCCAGGGTGAGGGGGATGCGCTCGCTCTCGGGGAAGGGAGCGACCATGAAGAACTGGCCGGGCTTGCGGCCCCGGGCCACCTGGGGGGCCTGCACGATGAAGGACCAGGTCTCAGGGGCGACCAGCTTCTTCTCCAGGATCAGGTAGCCGTCCTGGGTCTCGGCGTCGGAGCAGTAGAGGGAGCGGCCCTTGAGCAGGGGCAGCATGAGGTATTCCTCGGCCTCGATGTGGTCCTGGATCAGGTCCACCAGGCGCTGGCCCAGGAGGGTGAGGGAGCGGGGCGAGCGGACCTGGCCCTCGTTGATCTCGGCCAGCAGCTGCAGGTTCAGGTCCCACATCTGGCGGTGGTCTTCATGGAGGCGCTGGTAGAGGGCCTCGGCGCCGAGCTCCTCCAGGAGGGGGAAGAGCTCCCGCTCCTCGGCCTCGTTGTGGGGTCGGAGGACCTCGTAGATCCAGCGGGCTCCCTGGTCGACACCTATCCAGTCCGAGGCCGCCAGGGCCTCAGCCAGGCGCGCCAGGCGGCTCAGGGCCTCCTCGTGGGTCGCATGCCAGTTGGGCGTGGGCAGATTACCGGAACGGATCGCCTGAATGGACGAGTCGGACATGGATGCCTCCAGATCCGTCCAGCATGGGATATCCGGCCTGCAAATTCTCTGTCTAAAAACCTATATGGGTCCGGTTGTGACCCTTGCCACATGGCTCCGGAGGGCCTGGCCAGAGGCCCTATGGCGCTGAATCCACCGGGCTTCAGCCCGTCTCGTAGCCACTCCTAGCGGTGCTGGAGGACCTCCCGGACTTTCCCGGCCAGTTCGCGGATGCGGAAGGGCTTCTGGAGGAACCCATCCGGGGGCAGGTCCACCAGGGATTCCAGGGATTCCCTCTGGGTGTACCCGCTGGTGAGCAGGACCCGGGTGGCAGGAGCCAGGGTGCGGATGCGCCGGAAGGCTTCCGCCCCCCCCATCCGGGGCATGGTCATGTCCAGGAGGACCAGGTCCACCGGCTCCAGGCCGGCCTCGAAGAGCTCCACGGCTTCCTGTCCATCCCGGGCCTCCAGGACCCGGTAGCCCAGCCCCTGCAGGGCCCCCCGGGCCAGGTCCCGGATGATGCTCTCGTCGTCCACCACCAGCACCGTCCCTGAGACAGGCTCATCCACCTCGGACGGGGGAAGGGGGACCGGGAGAGCCGCCTTGGAGGCTGGAAAGAGCAGGGTGAAGGTGGTGCCCTTGCCGGGCCGGCTGTGGACCCGGAGGCCGGCGTGGTGCCCCCGGACGATGCCGAGCATGGCGGAGAGCCCGAGGCCCCGGCCGGTGAACTTGGTGGTGAAGAAGGGGTCGAAGATGCGGCCGATGGTCTCCGCATCCATGCCGCAGCCGTCATCCTCCACGTCCAGGCGGACGTAGGTGCTTGGCTCCAGGACCTGCCCAGGGAAGTCAGCCGCCAGGTCGGCCCGGGTGCAGTTCATCCCCCGGGTGCGCAGGGTCACGGTGCCGGGCTTGTCACCGATGGCCTCGGAGGCGTTGATGACCAGGTTCATCACCACCTGCTGGAACTGGGCACTGTCAGCCTCCACCGCCGGCAGGTTCGGCTGGAGGAAGGTGCTGATGGAGACCTTCTTGGAGATGGAGACGGCCAGCAGGTCCCCCAGCTCCAGGATGATGGTGTTCAGGTCAATGGGCTGGATGGCGAAGTGGGCCTTGCCGGCGTAGGCCAGCAGCTGGCGGGCCAGGTCCGCCCCGCGCTGGGTGGTGGCCTCGATGCGCTGGAGGGCGGCCTGCAGCACCGGGTGGTCCTGGACCAGGCTCTTGGCGACCTCGGCGTTCCCCAGGATGGCCGTGAGCAGGTTGTTGAAGTCATGGGCGATGCCCCCGGCCAGCACGCCCAGGCTCTCCAGCTTCTGGGCCTGGCGGAGGGCGCTCTCGGCCTGGCGGCGCTCGGTGATGTCATCGGCCTGGAAGATGGCCCCGATGAACCGGCCCTCCTCGTCCCGCAGGGCCGTGTTGTACCAGTCGCACAGGATCCGCTGGCCCCCGGCAGGGGTGTGCTCGAGGGTGGTGCGGGTGCCGCTCTCGGCGGCCAGGAGGTTCCGGCGCACATCCACCGGGTCGGTGCCCTGGCTGGGGGGCAGCAGCTCCAGGGGGTCCCGCCCCAGGGCCTCGGCCTGGGAATAGCCAAAGAGCCGCTCCGCCGCCGGGTTCCAGGCCTGGATGCGGAAGCTGGCGTCGGTCTCGATCACCGCCAGGGGGGTGTTGGCCCGGTGGCTGGCATTCCGCTGGACCGCCTCGAAGAGGGAGGCGTTCATGTCCTGGGCCAGCTCCAAGGCCCGCAGGCGGGTGCCCGCCAGGGACCAGACCCCGGCTGCGAGGCAGAGGCTGACCACCAGGCCGCCCAGGAGCAGGGTCAGGGGCAGGCGCCGGGTCCGGTCCTGATAGAAGGCGGGGCGGAGGGCGTAGCGCAGCTGCCAGGTGTGGCCCCCGGCCTCGAGGGTGTGCAGGGCGAAAGGCTGCCGCCCTGCGGGCCAGTCGGGGCTGGCGAAGAGGGGGGTGGGGCTGGCGGCGTCGGCCACCGTCAGGGTCAGGCCCGGGTCCAGGCCCTGGAAGGTCTCGGCCAGGAACGGCTGGGTCAGGAGGGTGGCCACAATCCAGCCCTGGGGCGCGCCGTCCCGCAGGTGGACCGGGACCAGGCAGGCCATGGCGCTGCGGGAGCTGCCAGCTGGGCCGATCTCGAAGGCATCGGAGAGGCTGGGCCGGTCCTCGGCGGCGGCCCGCTCGGCGGCGTTGCGCAGGGCCTGGATGGTCCCCGCATTCCGGCCTGGCTGCAGGACGGCCCCTGCGTCGGGCCGGGAGAGCTCGGTGATGAGGAGGCTCTGGCCCGGCTTGGGGGCTTGGCCTTCGAGGCGCCCGGCCAGGTGGGGGTGGGCCTGCAGGTAGCGCTCGAGGCCCGCAGCCTCCACCTCGCGGAGGAAGGCCAGGTCCACCAGGTTCGGATGCCGGGCAGGCAGGTCCAGGCTGTCCACGAAGGCCCGCCACTCCTGCGGCGAGGGGGGGGCTCCGTCGGCAAAGAAGCCCCGGACGTTCCGGGCCAGGTCCTCCCAGCGCCCCAGGCGGTTCGCCAGGTGCAGGCGGGTCTGGGTCACGTAGCGGTCGAGGCGGTCCTGGTCCCGCAGCTTCTGGTTGTGCAGGGCGGTGAGCCAAGCCACCAGGGTGGCTCCCAGGCTCACCGCCAGTACAGCCAGAGCCAGGACCCAGGGCCTCGGGGGGCGGGCCTGGCTTATTTCCCTGATACCTGTGGGTGCGGGCATGGTTGGCTCGAAGTCCGATCATGGTAGCCCCTTTAGGCTGGGACCTCTCCCTGCGGTAGGCTGGGGTCTGCCGGAGGCGCCGCTTTGGACCTGTTTGATGATTTCCTGCCCTATGCCCAGGGCTGCCTGAAGCACCCCTCGGAGCGGGCCCGCCTGGCCGCCATCCTCCTCCAGTGGAGCGAGCGCTGGAAGGGGAAGCACCGGGTCTTCGACATCTCCCGCAGCCACCACGGCGCCTTCCTCCACTTCAACCAGCTGCTCGAGGGCAAGTGGGTGCAGGCCTTTACCTTCGTGGCCACCCGCCGGGAGGGCGTGTGCCTGCGGGGGCCTGAGCCGGACCGGGTGCGGAAGAGCCACAAGCTGCGTCGGAATCCCCTCAACGCTGCGCCCCTGGACACCCTGTTCGAGGCCTGGTCCCTGCACCCCGAGGCCCGGCCCGCCGGCCATGCGGTGGAGTTCTTCCTGGAGGAGACGCCGGACGATGTTTGGGCTGCCTGCCTCGCCGAGGTCCTCCAGCACCTGGGGGCCTGACCCGGCTGGTGGCCTCCAACCCTTGCCACAGCGAGGGAAATCCGGCACAGTGTCAGGACCGCCATGTCTACCTATCGCCGCCCTTTCCTCTTTAGCTTTCGCACCCCGGGTGCGAGGCCGAGCGGCATCTAGAACCAACACCGCTGCTGCCATCGCCCCCGAGACCTCACGGCTCGGGGGCTTCGCTTTGGGGCCCCCATGACCCAGCCTGACCCTGCAACCCTCGCCAGCCTCCGCCAGGCCATCGATGCCGTGGACGATCAGCTGCTGGCCCTGCTGAACCAGCGGGCCCGCCATGCCTCCGAGGTGGGGCGCATCAAGTCCGCCGCCGCACCGGAGGCCCTCTTCCACGCCCCCCGGCGGGAGCGGGAGGTGCTCAGCCGCCTCGAGGCAGCCAACCCCGGACCCTTTCCCTCCACCGCCGTGCGGACGGTGTTCCAGGAGGTGATGAGTGCCTGCCTCAGCCTGGAGAAGCCGCTCCGGGTGGCCTTCCTGGGGCCCGAGGGGACCTTCACCCACCTGGCGGCGCGGCACCAGTTCGGCGGCTCCACCCAGGCCCTGCCCCAGGGCACCATCGCTGGCGTGTTCCAGGCGGTGGAGCGCCAGCGGGCGGACTACGGCGTGGTCCCCGTGGAGAACGCCACCGAGGGGGCCGTGGAGTCCACCCTGGATGCCTTCCTGGACAGCCCGGTGCGCATCTGTGGCGAGATCGTCCTGCCGGTGGACCAGGCCCTGCTCCTGCGGCCCGGCCTGGACCTGGGCGCGGTGCGCCGGGTGTACTCGCACCCTCAGGCCCTGGGCCAGTGCCGTCGGTGGCTGGACGCCCACCTGAGCCACGCCGACCGCATCGAGGCCTCCTCCACCTCTGAGGCTGCCCGCCTGGCCCGTGAGGACGCCGAGGGTGCGGCCGTGGCACCCGAGCTGGCCACAGCCTTCTTCGGCCTCCGGGTGGTGGAGACCAAGATCCAGGACCTGGCCGCCAACGCCACCCGCTTCCTGGTGCTGGGCCAGAAGGGCACCGAGCCCACGGGCCGGGACCGCACCACCCTGCTGGCCATGGCCCAGGACGGTCCCGGCGCCCTCCTGCACCTGCTGGAGCCCCTGGCCCGGCGGGGCCTGAACCTCAGCCGCATCCAGAGCCGCCCCACCCGGCGCAAGCTCTGGGAGTATGCATTCTTTCTGGAACTGGAAGGCCACGCAGGGGACCCGGCCATGGCCGAGGCCCTCGAAGAGCTGCGGGGCGTCTGTGCCTCGCTCAAGATCCTGGGCAGCTATCCCCAGGCCCCCACGGAAGGTGTGAAATGACCACGATGACCTGGACCCCTGAGACCTGGCGACAGCTGCAGGCCGCCCAGCAGCCTGTCTACCGTGACCCGGTGGCACTGCAAGCGGCTCTGGCCGAGCTGGCTGAGTTGCCCCCTCTGGTGGTGGCCGAGGAGGTCGACCACCTGCAGAGCCTGCTGGCGGAGGCCGCTGCGGGCCAGCGCTTCCTGCTCCAGGGCGGCGACTGTGCCGAGGCCTTTGCCGACTGCCGCGGCAGCCTCATCCAGGACAAGCTCCGGGTGCTCCTCCAGATGTCGGTGCTCATCACCCACGGGGGCCGCACGGGCGTGGTCCACCTGGGCCGCATCGCCGGCCAGTACGCCAAGCCCCGCAGCGGGAACACCGAGGTGGTGGATGGCGTGGAGGTGCCGGTCTACCGCGGCGACCTCATCAACGGCCTCGATCCCAGCCAGCGGGAGGCCGATCCGGCCCGCCTACTCCAGGCCTACCACCGCTCGGCGGTCACCCTGAACCACCTGCGCGCCCTGGTGGACGGGGGCTTTGCGGACCTGCACCATCCTGAGCACTGGGACCTGCCCTGGAGCCGGGAGGACGCCGGCCACTACCTGGAGACTCTGGATCAGGTGCGGGCCTCCCTGGACTTCGTGCAGCGGCTGGGCGGCCTCCCCGAGAACCTCCGCACCGGTGAGTTGTTCACCAGCCACGAGGCCCTGCACCTGCCCTTCGAGACGGCCCTCACCCGCTGGGTGCCGGAGAAGGAGGCCTTCTACAACCTGGGCGCCCATTTTCTCTGGATCGGAGAGCGCACCCGGCAGCTGGATGGCGCCCACCTGGAATACATCCGCGGCCTGGCCAACCCCATCGGCCTGAAGGTCGGGGCCTCCATGCAGCCCGGGGACCTGAAGACCGTGCTGGCCAAGCTGGATCCCCAGCGGCAGCCGGGCCGGCTCACCCTCATCACCCGCTTCGGGGCGGGCAAGGCCGAGGCCGTGCTGCCGGGCCTCATCGAAGCCGCCCGGGCCGAGGGCCATCCCGTGCTCTGGAGCAGCGACCCCATGCACGGCAACGGCACCCAGACCCCCAGTGGCCTGAAGACCCGCGCCTTTGGCGACATCCTCCAGGAGCTGCAGGAGGTGGCTGAGATCCACCGCCGCCTGGGCTCCCGCCTGGGTGCCGTCCACTTCGAGCTGACCGGTGAGCCCGTCACCGAGTGCACGGGCGGCGTCGAAGGGCTGGAAGAGGCCGACCTCTGGCGCGCCTACCGCAGCGGCTGCGACCCCCGCCTCAACCGCAGCCAGAGCCTGGAGATGGCCTTTCTGCTGGCCAAGGTGATTCGAGAGGGGTGAGCAGGGCGGCCCCGGGTTTCATACGGACTCAGTAAAAAAATCTAGCCAAAAAGGAGCGCGTTCCTCCTCCCTGGCGGGGCTTTGCCCTGCCAAATGGGACGTCTTGCCGGGGAGGTGGGCCGCCTGTGGGCGTGGGGATTTGCACAAAAACGATCTATAGGTTGGTTTTTATCGTTCCGAAGTAAGTTTATACAAATAAGATTCTTTGATTGTTTTTTCCTTAGATCAGGTTGTCTGGGATTAGTCTATTGGAAGACTCAAAACCCAGGGGTTAGTCATGATTCACGGGATGCGCAACGTTTTTAGGCTTGCACTTGCTGGACTGATGGTTGGAGTCCTGGGCCTCTCGGGCTGCGGCGGAGGAGGGGGCTCTTCCAGCACTGGCGGGACCCTGCCCCAGACGAGCATTGCGCCGACAGCCACGCTGGACGGCTGGACGCCCAATGACTCCACCCTGCTCCAGTACAAGACCTACACCTTTGCGGCCAGCGCCACCGACCCCAACATTGGTGGGTCCATCACCGAGTTCCGCTGGGACTTCGGGGACGGCACCACCAGGACCACCCCGGTCGTCCTTTCTGGTGGCAAGGCCACCACCACGGCGACCTATTCCTACGTCGCCAGCGGCACTCCTACCCTGAGTGTTGTGGCCAAGAATGCCGCAGGGCTGCTGTCCACCGCCGCAACCAAGTCCCTGACCGTCGGGACCTCGCCCTCGCCCCTCACGGTGAGCTTTACCTCACCCACGGCGGCCACGCTCATCAATGCTGTCCTGGGCAACTCGGTCACCCTCACATACAAGGTGAACGTCGTCTACACCGGGTTCGGAACGGTCAGTGCCAGTGGTGTGACCCTGGACCCGGGCGAAGCAACCGCCACCAAGGCCACTCCCGTGGATGCGGGTGGCGGGAACTACACCATCGCCGTCACCTACGCTGCGGCCACGGCCATGGGCTCACGAACGGTCACGCCGTCCGTAAAGGTGGTGGACTCCAATGGCGTGAGCAGCACCACGGTCCTGGGACCTGCCATTACCATCAAGACCGTCTCCGCCACGAACACGGCGCCGATCATCAGCCTGACGGCCGCTTCAACCCCTGCCGCTGGGACCAATGCGACCTGGCAGAATGTGGATGTGGTGTTCACGGCCATCGCCTCGGATCCCGACGAGGATCCCCTGAGCTACACCTGGGATCTCGGTGATGGAACGGTGATTACCGGAACCACCGAGCTGACCCAGACCCACAAGTACTCCAGGCCGGGCCTCTACTCTGTCAAGGTGACCGCAAATGACGGCCGCACCGGCGGCACCAAGACCGCCGACCTGACCCTGAATGTGCTCGTGAACCGAGCGCCCACGGTCGTGGTCACCAAGGCCCTGCCCACCGGGAACCCGACCAAGTATCAGCGTGTCACCCTGAACGCAGCGGTGACGGACCTGGACAGCGACCTCCCGACCGTGACCTGGAACTTCGGGGACGGCACCCCTCCCGAGACCGGAACGCCGGTGGTGCACCAGTTCAAGGCCGCAGGGGTATCGACCATCGTGGCCACTGTCGATGACGGCAAGGGTGGCTCGGGATCGTCCACCTTGCTATTGACCGTCGTCGAGAACAATCCCCCGGTGGCGGCGGTGACGACGGCCTCGGCGGAGCTCTTCCAGAACAAGGTCTACACCTTCACTGCGACCGCCTCAGACATCGACACGGCCGATACCATCGCCAGCTACGAGTGGGACTTCGGCAATGGCGTGGTGGTGGCTGGTGGTGCCAGCCAGACGCACGTGTTCCCGGTGACGGTGACGGGTGCAGTAGCAGTCCGAGCTCGTGCCATCGACAGCCGTGGCGCCGTGGGCGACTGGAGTCCGGCGGTGAACTTCACGGTGGTGGCAACCAAGCTGCCCATCGTGACCTTCACGATCGGCGACAAGGTCTCCTTCAACGCAACTTCGGCAGATCAGGTGATCGCTGAGTTCCTGGTGAGCGTGACGAACCCGAATGGGGCTGCGGGGACTTTCCTTCCTGTCAGTGCCCTGACAGTTGTGGCAGGCGATGCCGCCGGCACCGTGCAGACGATCATCAACCACCAGGATGGGACCTATACGATTCCCGTGAAGTACCTAGCGGCAGGAGCTGTGGGCGCGCGCAGCGTGTTCCCGGCCCTGGTGGCCCTGGACGACTTGGGCATCGCTTCGAATGCTGTTGCAGCCACAGCCACGGTGAACACCGTGGCGGCGGTCAATGTGACCCCGGTGGCGACGCTGGTTTCGGCCCCCAAATTCGCGGCTGCGATCAATGCGACCTGGATGGGCGTGGACGTGGTGTTCACAGCGACGGGTTCGGACCCGGACGGTGACCTGCTGGTCTATACCTGGGACTTCGGTGACGGAACGGTGCTGAGCGGCATGCTCGGTAGCGCGGCACTGATCCAGACGCACAAGTACGCAGTTGCTGGGAATTACTCCGTGAAGCTGACGGCCGACGACGGCCGAGCCAGGGGCACCAAGATCGCTGACCTGACCCTGAGCGTTCTCGCGAATGCGGCGCCGACGGTGGTGGTGACCAAGACCTCCCCCGGTGGAGACCCAACGAAGTATCAGCGGGTGACGCTGCTCGCAACGGTGACTGACACAGACGCCACGACACTGACCTGGAACTTCGGGGATGGGTCTGCGCCCGTGCTTGGCACGGCAACCATGGTTCACCAGTTCCAGGCGGCGGGCCTGACCAACATTACGGCGACTGCCGATGACGGCAAGGGCGGCGTGACCTCCGGAGCGCTGCAGCTGAACATTGTGGAGAACAATCCCCCGGTAGCCGCGATGACCACGACGGCCGCCAGCCTGGGGAACCTCCTCCAGAACAAGTCCTATACCTTTACCGCCACCGCCTCGGATCCCGACGGCGATGCCATTGCCAGCTACGAGTGGGACTTCGGCAATGGCGCAGTGGTGGCGGGTGGCGCCAGCCAGACACACGTGTTCCCGGTGACGGTGACGGGTGCAGTGGCAGTCCGAGCCCGTGCCATCGATAGCCGCGGCGCGGTGGGTGATTGGAGCCCTGCGGTGAGCTTCACCGTGGTGGCGACGCAGTTCCCGGTGGTGACGGTGGTGAGCCCGGCGTCTGCAGTGAGCCTGAACACGGAAGTGGGGGCGGCGGTTGCGAAGCAGCG
>CAIMFT010000080.1 GCA_903840385.1 uncultured Holophagaceae bacterium | reverse complement strand
CGGCTAAGGTACTTTCTCTCTCTGTGTAATCTGTGAAATCTGTGGATAACATATTCATTTTTTTGTATTTATCTGCATTCTTGTGCTCTTGTCACCGCCAAAAGAACCAGTCTTTTGAGGCTGAGGCTGGCCGATAACCAGGTTCGGGAAAAAAGAACAGCCAACCACAGAGAACGCAGAGAGCGCAGCGGCGCGCCGACCCACCGTGCATGGGCCCGCCGAAGGCGGCTTCCGGCGGTGCCGGAAGTCAGCCCGGGGTGCCCCGGCCGCGCCCCCCAAGAGGCGCGGCAGCGGCGCCCCAGACTGGAGCGCATGCTGGATGCGCCATTGGCCCTATCCCCGTTCTCCCCGTGCATCCCCGGCTAAGAAGCTCTTCCGACCCATGCACTCAGGCCGTTCTCCGCTGAGACTTCTTTCCCTGCAATCCCGGAAGACCCTAGGTTATTCGAACCGATCCACCAGCCGCTCGGCGGTGTGCTCGACTTTGATGGGGGCGCCGTCCTTGTCCATGCCGCCGCGGATCTGCATGACGCAGCCGGGGCAGTCCATGACCACGCGCTCGGCGCCGGTGTCCTTGATGTTCTTCAGCTTCCGCTCGAGGATCGGGGCTGAGATCTCCGGCAGCTTCAGCGAGTAGGACCCGGCCATGCCACAGCAGGTGTCGCACTCGTACATCTCGGTCAGCTCGTGGCCCGCCTTCTGCAGCAGCTCCCGGGGCTCGTCGGCGGCCTTGAGGGTGCGCTTCAGGTGGCAGGAGTCGTGGTAGGTGATGCGGCCCAGGTCTTCGCCCTCTTTGAATGTGAGGCGCCCGGCATCCACCAGGCCCTTCACCAGGGTGGAGAAGTCGATGGTCTTGGCGGCGAGGCGCTCGGCCTCGGCGGTGGCATCCGTGATGCCCAGGCTGCGGAAGGTGTCCAGGAAGTCGTGCTTCAGAGCCACGGTGCAGGTGGGGCAGGCGGAGACCACATGGTCCACCTCGGTCTCCAGCAGGGCCTGGATGTTGTCCTTGGCGTTCTGGGCGGCCACCTCGTAGGCGCCGCTGTAGCGGGCGGGGGCGCCGCAGCAGGTCTGGGCCTCGGGGAAGAGCACCTCGATGCCGGCCTTGTTGAGGATCTTCACCAGGGACTCGCCCATCTCGGGGTAGGCGAAGTCGATGAGACAGCCCGAGTAGAAGGCGATCTTCTGGCCGCCCTTGGGCTGCTGGATGGCCTTGATGCGGTCCCGGAAGGGCACGTCGGCGATGGCCGGCAGGCTGCGGAAGTCCGTCATGTCCGACAGGAACATGGGCAGGTGGCGGATGAAGCGGCCCTTGGTGAAGGGCTTCTGGGTGCGGGAGGCCAGGCGCAGCATGCCGTGGAAGAGGCGGCGGTTGTTCACCACCCCGAAGATGGCCTTGGTGGCCAGGGACTGGCCCTGCTCCACCACCAGGCGGCGGCGCAGCTCGAGGATGAGGCCCGGGATGTCGATCTTGCCGGGGCACACGGGGACGCAGCTGCCGCACTGGATGCACAGGCCCTGGATGTCCTCGGACTTCTTCAGCTCATCGAACCAGGCGGTGAGGATGGTGCCGATGCCGCCGGTGTAGGTCTTGCCGAACACGTGGCCGCCCACCAGGCGGAACACCGGGCAGACGTTGAGGCAGGTGGCGCAGCGGATGCACTGCAGGGCCTCCTTGAACTTGGGGTCCTTGGCCATGTCCGAGCGGTGGTTGTCCATCAGGATGATGTGCAGGTCCTTGGGGGAGCCATCCGTGTTGGGCACCTGGCCCGAGATGATGGACACATAGCTGGTGAGCAGCTGACCTGTGGCGCTGCGGGGCAGGGCGGTGAGGATGGGCTGGATCTCCTCGAACATGGCCACCAGCTTCTCGATGCCCACGATGGCCACATGGATGCGGGGCAGGGTGGTCACCAGGCGGGCGTTGCCCTCGTTGGTGATGATCACCAGGCTGCCGGTCTCCGCCACGGCGATGTTGGCGCCGGAGATGCCCATGTCGGCTTCCAGGAACTTGGGGCGCAGCTTGGCCCGGGCGAACTTCACCAGCTTGGGAATGTCCGGCGCCTGGCCAGCCTCGACTTCCTGGCTGAAGACGTCGGCGACCTCCTCCTTGGTCATGTGGATGGCGGGCATGACCATGTGGGACGGGGTCTGGTGGGCCAGCTGAATGATCCACTCGCCCAGGTCCGTCTCGGCCACATCGATGCCGGCTTCGGCCAGGGCCTTGTTGAGGTGGATTTCCTCGGAGGCCATGGACTTGGACTTGACGATGCGCGTGACGCCGCGCTCCTTGGCCAGGTCCAGGATGTACTGCCGCACCTGGGCGGGGTCCGCCGTGCGGAAGACCTTGGCCCCATTCGCTTCGGCGTTGGCCTTGAAGCGCTCGGCCAGCTCCTCGAAGCGGGACGAGGCACTGCACTTGATGTCGGCGATGGCGTCGCGCACGGCCTCGAAGTCGATGCCCTCGTAGGCCTTGGCGCGGCTGATGCGGTAGGCCTCGGAGAAGCGGCCCAGGGCGCCGGTGAGGTTGGGGTTGTGCAGGGCGGTCTCGATGGAGGCGCGGAACTCGGTGCTCATGCGGTCACCTGCTGAAAGGCGTCAACCACGACGATGATGAGCCGCTCGGGCCCGTGGACCCCGATGGTCAGCACCCGCTCGATGTCGGCAGTGCGGCTGGGGCCCGTGATGAAGGAGATGTAGTTGGTCTGGGCGGGGGTCAGGTGGCTCAGCACGCTGCCCATGTCCGCCAGGATGCGCTCGGTGCCCAGCACCGCCAGGTGGATGGGGGGCAGGGTGGAGACCAGGCGCTTGGCCACGGCGGCGGCGTCCTGCACCAGGGTGCCCGTGGCGGCGATGCCCCAGTCCAGCTCACTGATGCCCACCCGGGCCTCGGCGGAGGCGGCCTGGGTGATGTCGAAGGAGAGCCCCGGCACCCGCTGGCGCAGGGCTTCGGGCTGGACGCCCTCCAGGAAGCTGCCGGCGGCCCACAGCGCACCGCACTGGGGGGCATCAGCGACGCCTTCCTTGTGCAGGAAGTCCAGGATGAAGGCCAGGGCCTCATCCCGTCCGGCAAAGCGGTGGACCTCGGCACTGACGGCCTCTGCCCGGGTCTTGAAGGCCTCAAAGGTTGCGCTCATGGGAACCCCTCCTCAACCCCGGCGGATACCGTCTCCTCCGGGTGTTTGCCTGGTGCCAGCGTGCAAAAACGGCCACTTGCGACCATTGATGATACAGCGGCCAAGTTTGGGCTGGAGGGGATTCGGTCACACCTCTGGCGCTAGTGGTGCGCGGGTGCGGCTGCTGCTGCGGCGACGGCTTTGAGGAACTGCACTTTGCCGCTGGCGAGGTTGTAGAGGGCGGGGACGATGGCGAGCTTGCCGGCAACGAGGAGGTCCCGGAGCAGGGGCGAGCGGTCCAGCAGGGCCTGGGCCTGGCGGCGGGCATTGGCTTCCTCCAGATGGGCGAGGTGGCCCTTGGCATCCTCGTTGGGATCCTGGGGCGTGCTCTCCAGCAGGCCCGCCATGCCGGCCTGGAGGGCCCAGAGGTTGCCCGGCAGGGGCTTGCCGTTGGCCTCCCGCACGGCCTTCACGGCGCCGCAGCTGGTGTGCCCCATGACCACGATGACCTTGGAGCCCAGGTGCCCCACGGCGTACTCCGCCGAGGCCAGACCCTGCAGGTCCGGCGCGTTGCCCGCCTCCCGGATGGTGAAGAGGCGGCCGGCTTCCTGGTCGAAGAGGAGGGCGTCGGGCACTCGGCTGTCCGAGCAGGTGATGACCACCGCGAAGGGCGCCTGCCCCTGCACCAGGGCGGCGCGCATGGCCGCATCCTGGCCCGTGTCGAGGGTGCGGACCCGCTTGCCCGCCACGAAGCGGGCGTTGCCAGCGCTGAGCTCCGCCAGGGCGGCCTTGGGCGTGCCTGGCCCCGCTGCCACCGGGGCCTCGGCGGCGTGCTGGGGGGCGCTGACCACCTTGGGATGGGCCTTGGCCTTGGGGGCTGGTGCCGGGTGTTCCTCTGCCGCCAGGGGAACGAGGGTCAGCAACAGGATCAGGGGCAGGGCTCTCATGGGGGCTCCGGAAAGGGATATCCGGTTCATCGGTGGGAGCCCTGCTGAAGGTGACTACTCGTACCGCAGAGCCTCGATGGGATTCTGTCGGGCGGCTTTGAGTGCTGGCCACAGCCCGAAGATCAGGCCCACGGCGGTGCTGACGCCGAAGCCCAGGACCACGCTCCAGAGGGGGGCGGCCGCCGGGAACTCGAAGACCAGGCGCACCAGCATGGCGATGGAGAGGCCCACGGCGATGCCGATGGCGCCGCCCACCCCCGTGAGGCTCACGGCCTCCACCAGGAACTGCATGGCGATGTCCTTGCGGGTGGCGCCCAGGGCCTTGCGGATGCCGATCTCCCGGGTGCGCTCGGTGACGCTCACCAGCATGATGTTCATGACGCCGACACCACCCACCAGCAGGGCGATGCCTGCGATGAGGATCATGGCCCCGGCGATGCCGCCGGTGATCTGCTGGAAGGTCTTCAGCGAGGCCTCGCTGGTGAAGATGGCGAAGTCGTTGGGCTGGCTGGCGCGCAGACCGCGGCGGGCGCGCATGACGGCCACTTCCTGGTCCATCATGTCGTACATGCGCTTGGGGTCCTTGGGCACGGTAGCGATGTGCAGGTTGTCGCCGTTCCCATTCTTGATCTGGGGGAACATCTCATCGAAGGTGCTGATGGGGATGAGCACGATGTTGTCGGCGTCGCCGCCCAGGAAGCTGCCCTTCTTCTCCAGCTGGCCCACCACGTTGAAGGCGATGCCGTTGAGCAGCAGGGTGCGGCCCAGGGGGTCCTTGCGGCCAAAGAGGGCATTGGCCGTCTCGGGCCCAATGACGCAGGTGCGGGCGCTGTGGCTGATGTCGGCTTCCACCAGGAAGCGACCGTCCTGCACGAAGGCATTGTTGGAGGGGGCGTAGTCGGGGTTGGTGCCCAGCAGGGTGGGGCCGCTGGCCTCGGTGCCCTCGGGGGTCTTGACGGTGAGGGAGGCCACGGCGGCGCCCTGGAGGTAGCGCTCCTGGGAGACCGACCGCACCAGGGGGCAGAGGCGCTTGAGGGCCTCGGCGTCATCGATGGTGAGGTTGCGCCGCCGCTTCTGGTCCTCGGGGAGGGGACCGCCCCCGCCACCGAAGCGGGGCTCGTACTTCTGGAACTGCACCAGGGTGGTGCCGAAGGCGCTGAAGCTGTCGGTGACGGCGTCATTGAAGCCGGACACGAAGCTCACCATGGCGATGACCGTGGCCACTCCCGCCACGATGCCCAGCAGGGTCAGGAAGCTGCGCAGCTTCTGGGAGACCATGGCGCGGAAGGCGAAGCGGACGTTCTCGGTGCCGATCCCCCGGAAACCGAGGCGGTGCGTGGCCATGGTCACTCCGCCCGGATCGCGTCGATGATGACGAGGTTGGAGGCCCGGTAGGCCGGCAGGAAGCCGGCCGCCAGACCCACGAGGGTGCTGACGAAGATGCCTGTGAACACGATGCCCGGGGTGATCTGGGCCGGGAAGTCGGAGATCGCCTTCACCAGGAAGGCGCCGGCGGCACCCACCAGGACCCCGATGACGCCCCCGGCGGCGGAGAGCAGGGCAGCTTCCAGCAGGAACTGGCGGCGGATGTCGCGCTTCTTGGCGCCCAGGGCCATGCGGACGCCGATCTCCTGGGTGCGCTCCACCACGCTCACCAGCATGATGTTCATGATCACGATGCCACCCACGCCGAGGCTGACGCTGGAGATGAGCATGAGGAGCACGAAGGCCGCGCTGCTGATGGCCTTCCAGAGCTGCTGGAGGCTCTCCTGGGTGAGGATGCCGAAGGGGTCGGGGTTGCGGAAGGGGGTGTGGCGCATGGCGCGGAAGAGAGCGCGCACCTCGTCCTGGGCAGCGTCCAGGCCCTCCACCCCGCCCTCAGCCTTGATCTGCAGCTGCAGGCTCTGGTTGGCGGGCATGAAGTTCTTCCGGTAGACCTCCAGGGGGATGTAGACCCGGCTGTCCTGGGTGAAGCCGATGGTGCGCCCCTGCTTGGGCATGACGCCGATGATACGGAAGGGCAGGCCCCGGAGCAGGAGCACGCGGCCCACAGGATCCAGGTGGGGGAACAGCTCATCCTTGGTGTCGGCGCCGATGACGGCCACGGGGCGGCTGGCCTGGTTCTCGCTGTCGGTGAAGTAGCGCCCGGCCTCGAACTCCAGGCGGAAGAGGTCGGCGAAGTTGGGGGTGGCGCCGATGACCGTGATATCCGGCAGCCGCTTGTCCCCGTTGTTCACGGGCATGGCCGTGCCGGCGGCGGCACTGACCTGGCTGGCGTGCTGGAGGATGCCGCTGGAGAGGCGCTCGTACTCGTGCCACGAGATCGGCGGACGCTTCACGGCCTGGAGGAACTCCTGGCGGGAGCGGATGATGCCGAACTTCTCGATGATGAAGACGTCCGGCGCCAGGACGATGATCTTCTCCTTGACGTAGGTGTTGAGGCCCGAGATGACCCCCACCACGGCCACGATGGTGGCCACGCCAATGATGACCCCCAGCAGCGTGAGAAAGCTGCGGAGGGTGTGCGCCTTGATCGCTCGGAGCGATGCGCGGAGAAGTTCGGCGGCGTTCATGACAGCTGGTTCAGGCTCGGGGGTGGGCTAGGGTGCGGTCCCGGCTCATGGCTTGACCTCTGCCTTGGGCTTGGCCTTCTCGGCGCGCACCTGCTCGCCACCCTTGAGGTCCCGGAGGATGCGGTTGGGGCCGGTGATGAGGGTCTCGCCGCCCTTGAGGCCGGACACGACCTCCACGGAGAGGTCGCCCATGAGGCCGGTCTTGACCGCCAGGAACTTGGCCTTGCCGCCCTCGGAGATGAAGACGCCCTCTTCCTCGCGGGGGGCGCCGGGCTGGCGGACCTCGCCGGGCTTGAGCTTGATCTCACGCATGACGAGGGACTGGAAGGGGATGGCCAGGGCCTGGTCCCGGTTGCCCGTGTAGATGTCAGCCTGGGCCGACAGCCCGGGCTTGATGGTGAGGGGCGGATCCTTGATCCAGACCTTCACCTTGAACTTGGTGGCCTCATTGCTGCTGAGCTTGAGCATGGGGCTGCCACCGACCTCGGTGACCTGGCCTTTGAAGGTCTGGTTGGGGTAGGCGTCGATGCGGACCTGCGCCTCCTGGCCCAGCTTCACGCTGGGGATGGAGGCCTCGTCCACTTCCATCTCGGCTTCCACCTTGCTCATGTCGGAGATGGTCACCAGCACGGTGCCGGCGGAGTTCTGGATGCCCGGCACGGCGGTCTCCCCCAGCTCGATGCGCCGGGCGGTGACCACGCCGTCCATGGGGGCGGTGATGGTGGAGTTGCCGAGACCCACGTGGGACTGGGCCACATTGGCCTTGGCCTGCTCCGTGCGCCGCCGGGAGGTCTCCTGGGTGGCCAGGGCGGTCTCGTAGCCGGTGCGGATCTTCTCGAAGTCCGCGGCGGCGATGATGCCGGCCTCCCGGTTGGCCTTGGCCCGGGCCAGGTCGGACTTGGCCTGCGCCAGGTTGGCGGTGGCCGAGATCAGGTCGGACTGGGCGGCCTGGAGGTTGGCCTGCATGGCATCGGCGTTGGCGCGGGCGCTGCGGGGATCGATCTCCATGAGGAACTGGCCCCGGGTGACCCGGTCCCCTTCCTTGACGGCCAGGCGGGTGACCTGGCCCATGACGTTGGCGGAGATGTCGGCCTTGGTGACGGCCTGGACCTTGCCGTTGGCGCTGACCTTGGCGGTGAGGTTTTCCTTGCCCACCGTGGCCACCTGGACCCCAAGACCCTTGTCCTGCATCCCAGCGATGGCAACCCCGCCAATGAGGAGCACCGCAAGGGCCCCGAGCGAGATCCACAGTTTTTTGCGCTTCATAGCAAAGGCCTCCCAGCAAGGGCATCAGATCTCTTGGGCTTCGATGCTGCTGCCCCTTGGTTTAGTGCCCTCTCTGTCGCACATAGAAATAAACTTGGTTGACCGGAGGGCGTAAATAGAAAAGAATTCTATCTGGAGCTACACCATGTCCTCACATCCTTTTCGCGTTGGCCTTCTGGCCCTGATGGTTGCTCCCTTTTTGGGGGCCGCTGCCAGTGGGGTGGTGACGGGCCGAGTTGCGGATGACCAGGGTCGGCCCGTGGCGGGGGCCAGCCTGCTCCTGTCCAACCCGGTCTCGGGCTACCGCCAGCAGGTGCGGAGCGACGCCAAGGGGGTCTATACCTTCCAGAACGTGCCCTTCAACACCTACCACCTGGACACCCGCGCCCCCGGCCTGCTGCCCGCCCACCTGGATGTGGACGTCCACAGCCAGCTGCCCCTGGTGGTGCCCGTCGCCCTGAAGCCCGAGGGCGCCGTGGTGGTCATCGAGGAGAACCTGCGTCTGGTGGAGGACCACCCCTCCACCCACCTGGACATCGACAAGAGCGCCATTGAGCGCATGCCGGCGGCCGTGCAGAGCCGCGCCATGGAGAGCATCCTGTTGGCCACGCCAGGCTTCATCGCCGACGAGAACGGCCGCTTCCACTTCCGGGGCAGCCATGGGCAGATGACCTACGTGGTGGATGGGATTCCGGTCTCGGACCAGCTCCATGCCACCTTCAGCAACAGCCTGGACCCCTCCCAGGTGGAGAGCATGGAGGTCATCACAGGGGGCATCTCGGCGGAGTACGGCGGCAAGCCGGTGGTCGTGGTGAATCTCACCACCAAGTCGGGCCTGGGCACGCCGGACGGCTTCGAAGGCGAAGCCTCCTTCGGGGTGGCGCGCTCCCGCACGGCGGAGGCCGGCTTCAGTGCCCGGGGTGGGCAGGACACCTTCGGCTGGTTTGTGAGTGGCGCCGCCAGTGAGAGCGATCGGTTCCTGGACCCGGTCTCGTTCCAGAACCTGCACAACCAGGGGCGGACCGGGCGGCTCTTCTCCCGCTTCGACTGGCTCCTGGGCACCCAGGACACCCTGCGCTTCTCTGTTTCCGGTGGCCGCACGGAGCGCCAGGTGGCGAACCTGGCCTCCCAGCAGGCCCAGGGCCAGGACCCCAGGGTGGGCACCTCCGATGCCAGCGCCAGCCTGGCCTGGGCCCACCTCTTCAGTCCCACTCAGAGCCTGGAGGCGGCGCTCTTTGGCCGCACCTCCCAGGCCGACCTGCGGCCCACCCGGAGCCTCGGCGAGGGCTTCAGCGCCGGTCAGCCAGACTTTCCCACTTGGGTGAGCCAGGACCGCACCCTGGGCAACCTGGGTGTTCAAGCCTCGTTCACCCAGCGCTGGGGCTCCGAGAACCTCACCAAGGTGGGTCTCCAGCGCATCGCCTTCCCCCTGCGGGAGCGCTTCGACTTCGCCCTCACGGATGACGCCCTGGCCCCCGATCCCACGGATCCTCTGCATCGCTACACCCCGGCGGGGGGCGGGCACCTCTTCCACTTCAATGCGAGCCTCCGGCCCACGCTGACCTCGGCCTTTGTGCAGAACGACGTCCACCTGGGAGCACTGTTCCTGGCCCTGGGCCTGCGCCACGACACCTATGTGGTGGCGGATGTCTCCGACACTCAGCTCCAGCCGCGGCTGGGGGTGAGCTACCGCATGGATGCCACAGGCACGGTGCTGCGGGCCAGCTACGACCGGCTACTGATCCTGCGGGAGCACGAGAACCTGGCCCTGGCCATGTCCCAGCAGGCCTGGGACCTGGGCCCCTATGCGGGCTCGCCCCGCCAGCCCCTGCGGCCCGAGCTGCAGCACTCCTTCAGCTACGGCATCGAGCAGCAGCTGGGGAAGCTGGGGCGGGTGATGGTGGAGTACTGGGAGAAGCGCAGCCGCAATGCCGGGGACAACGCCCAGTTCCTCAACACGGGCATCCTCTTCCCGGTGGCCGCGGAGCGGGGTCTCTTCCACGGCCTGAACCTGCGCCTGGACCTGGTGCCCATGAATGGCTGGTCCGCCTTCCTCAGCCTGGGGCGCACCCGAGCTGTGTTCCAGGCGCCCCTGGTGGGCGGCCTGCAGCTGGAGGCTCCGGAGGCCGCACCGGGCGAGCGCTTCCTCATCGACCATGACCAGAAGCTCAGCGCCCAGGCCGGGGTGGTCTTCGAGCGGGATGGCTTCACGGCGCAGGTGAGCGGCCGCTACGACTCGGGCCTGGTGGCTCGCGATCCGGCAGCGGTGGCTGGGAACGCCGACTACGCCTTCGGTGGCGCTTATGTCCGCCAGGACGCCGAGGGCACCTGGCGCGTGGCGCCCCGCACCACCTGGAACCTGAGCCTGAGCCAGGCCTGGAAGCTGGCCGGACGAAGGCAGTTCCTGGTGGGGGCGGACCTGCTCAATGCCACCGACGAGAAGGGCCTCTACAACTTTCTGAGCACCTTCGGCGGCACCCACGTCATCCCGCCCCGGACCTTGGCGGTGCGGGTGAAGTGGAAGTTCTAGGTCCCGGCGCAGTCAAGGCGCACTAGCTAAAACTTCTCACCGCCAAGGCGCCAAGAGCGCCAAGAAGTGCCTGGCAAGTATCAGCCCCTGGGGTTCTGTACCTGGTGACCTCAGCCTGACTGGCCCTGTTTTTCTTGGCGTCCTTGGCGGTGATCTTTTCGCTTCATGTCCTGGAAGGGAAAAGAGGAAGCCCCCCTACTTGAAGGGGTGCTCGAAGCTCAGATAGAGGAACACGGCTTTTTCGCCTTTGCTGGCGCCGACGCCGATGGGGAAGGCGAGGCCGGGGACGATCTGGAGGCCGCTGGGGAAGTTGTAGGCCCAGCGGATGCCCGGGCTGAGGTAGGTGGACGTCATGCGCTCCGTCTGGTTCGGACCAGCCACGGCCTGGGCGCCGGTGTGCACGTACTCCAGCATCACGTTGAAGCGGGGGTTCACCAGCCAGATGAGGCTCTGGCCCAGCATCAGGTCCTGGGTGCTAGCCCGCTCCCCAAGGGGGTTCTGGGCCCTGGGGGTGTGGGTGGCGCCGATGTTGGTGTGGGCGGCGAAGGAGTCGTTGAGCACCCAGCTCACGGGGAACATCACCTGGAGTCCCAGGGCACCCCGGCCGTAGCCGGTCTTGGCATCGCCTGTGGGCAGGAGCACCGACAGGCGGGGCGAGATGGCCACCAGGGCATCACCGTCGCCCAATAACTGGTAGCGGTAGTTGAGGGCCACATCTCCGAAGCCCTGCTTGCCGTCCAGGGAGGCACCGAGGCGCTGATAGGGCAGGGTGAAGCTGACCTGGTGGGCCTGGCTGCCGAACGGCCACTCCTGGGTGAAGGTGTACACCCAGTCCTTGGAGTCCTGGTAGCGGGTGAAGGTGTTGATGTGCTGGACGACGCCCACTTCCTGGTTGTAGGCCTCTTCGATCAGGAAGGAGTTGTCCTGGATGGGGCCCTCCTTCTTGGCCTGCGGCTTGTCCTCGGCGACGAGGGCGGTGGCCAGCAGCAGGGCGGGCAGGGCGTGGCGCAGGAAGCGGAGGGCCGAGTGGCTCATGGTATTGATCCTGATTCTCAATTGACCCTCAAGCAAGGGCTTTTCCGAGGTTTGTGTTCCGGAACGCCCCAGGGCGTCCGGCGTGGACAGGCATAAGCAGATTTATCGTGTGCTCTCAGGAAACCTTGATTCCAGCACCTTCAAAAGGGAAGAAGCCGTGCTCCGAGTACTAAGTGATACGATGGCTGGTTGTTTTGACCCCTTGGAGCTGCGATGCACCGTCGAACCCTCACCCTGACCTTCCTGGCCTGTGCCCTGGCCGCGCCTTCCCTCCGTGCCGATGAGGGCATGTGGACCTTTGACAACCTGCCGACCAAGGCCATCCAGGCCAAGTTTGGCTGGGCCCCCGACCAGGCCTGGCTGGACCATGTTCGCCTGTCCTGCCTGCGCTTCCCTGGCGGGTCCGGGTCCTTCGTGAGCAAGGACGGCCTGGTGCTCACCAACCACCACGTGGGCCGCAGCTGGATCCAGCGGGTGAGCAGCAAGGAGCAGGACCTGGTGAAGAACGGCTTCGCCGCCACCACCCGGGAGCAGGAGATCAAGGTGCCAGGCCTGGAGCTCATGACCCTGGTGGCCATGGAGGACATCACGGCCCGCCTCGCCAAGGCCGTGCCGGCCACGCTGGGTGAGCAGGAGGCTCTCAAGGTGCGGGAGTCGGCCATCGAGGCCATCAAGAAGGAGCTGCAGGAGAAGGGCGGTCTCACCTGTGAGCACGTGACCCTCTACCAGGGCGGCGAGCACTGGATCTACAGCTACCGCAAGCACACGGATGTCCGGCTGGTCTTTGCCCCTGAGCAGCAGATCGCCTTCTTCGGCGGCGACCCCGACAACTTCACCTACCCCCGCCACAACCTGGATTTCTCGGTCTTCCGCGTCTACGAGAACGGCAAGCCCTACCAGCCCAAGGACTACCTCAAGTGGACCGGGACGGGCCTGAAGGCCGGGGACCTGACCTTTGTCATCGGCCACCCGGGCCGCACCAACCGCCAGGACACCTATGCCCAGATGGTCTTCAGCCGGGACACCGCCATCCCCCTGCGCCTGAAGGCCATGGAGCGCCGCAAGGAGGCCCTGGTGGAGTACGCCAAGACCTCCGCCGAGGCCTCCCGCCAGGTCAACACCCAGATCTTCGGCATCGAGAACAGCATCAAGGCCACCACGGGCAACTGGTCGGGCCTCAAGAATCCGCGGGCCATGGCCCGCATCGAAGCCGCCGAGCAGGACCTGCGGGCCAAGGTGGCCAAGGATCCCAAGCTGGCCTCCGAGGCCGGCCAGAGCTGGGCCAAGATCGAGCAGGCCACCACGCTGTCCGCGAGCCTGTCCCGCGAGGCCGCCTATGTCGGCACCGCCGGCTCCACCCTGCTGGGTTATGCCCTGAGCCTGGTGCGCATTTCCGACGAGGAGGCCAAGCCCGGCGACCAGCGCCTGCCTGAGTACAGCGATGCGAACCTGAAGTCCGCCAAGGCCCGCCTGGGTGTCCCCGCTCCCTACTACCCGGAGCAGGAGGTCTTCCTGTTCACCAAGGGGCTCGAAGAGGCCGTGGCCGAGCTGCGCGACGCCCATCCCTTCGTGAAGGCCATGGTGGGCGGCAGCTCGCCCGCGGCCGTGGCCAAGAACGCCGTGAGTGGCTCGAAGCTCCAGGATCCCGAGGTCCGCAAGGCCCTCCTGGCGGGTGGCAAGCAGGCCCTGGATGCCAGCCTGGATCCCATGATTCTCCTGGCCCGCAAGCTGGATCCCCTCGACCGGGACCTCAAGAAGAAGCTGAAGGAGCAGGTCCAGAGCGTCATCACCGAGCATGGCGCCCGCATCGCCAAGGCCCGCTTCGCCGCCTATGGGAAGAACACCTACCCGGACGCCACCTTCACCCTGCGCCTCACCTACGGTGCCGTGGCGGAGTATCCGGCCAATGGCACCCTCATCCAGCCCTTCACCACCTTCGGCGGCCTCTTTGACCGCTACGACGGCTGGGGTGGCAATGCCGCCAAGGTCCATGGCGGCGCCTGGACCCTGCCTCAGCGCTGGCTGGATCGGCGCAGTGCCGTGGACCCCAGCCTGCCCTTCAACTTCGCCCACAAGGTGGACATCATCGGCGGCAACTCCGGCTCCCCGGTCATCGATCGTAAGGGTGAGCTGGTGGGTCTGATCTTCGATGGCAACATCGAGATGCTGCCCGGCAACTACTTCTACGACGAGGCCGTGAACCGCGGCGTCAGCGTGGATGCCCGGGCCCTCACCCACGCCCTGGACAAGATCTACGGCGCCACCGCGTTGGTCGCCGAACTCACTGGTAAGTAGGACTGATTTCTTTTTCTGGAGCTACCATGCGTCGCCTCTCTGCCCTTGCTCTGCTGCTGGTTCTCCCCGTCCTGCGGGCGGAAGAAGGGATGTGGACCTTTGACAACCTGCCGCTCAAGCAGCTGAAGGAGAAGTACGCCTTCGAGCCGAGCCAGGCCTGGATCGAGCATGTCCGCCTGTCCACCCTCACCCTGGGCGGCTGCACCGGCTCCTTCGTAAGCGCCGACGGCCTGGTGCTCACCAACCACCACTGTGTGCGCGGCTCCGTCCAGCGCATCAGCAGCAAGGACCGCGACCTGGTGAAGAACGGCTTTGTGGCCGCCAGTCGGGATCTGGAGATCAAGATCCCCGGCCTCACCTACCGCACGCTGATGACCATGGACAACGTCACCGAGCGCCTGGCCAAGGCCGTGAAGGCGGGCCTGGACGAGAAGGCCGCCAGCGAGGCCCGGGCCAAGGAGCTGGAGACCATCAAGGCCGAGCTGGAAAAGAAGACCGGCCTGGTCTGCGACGTGGTGAACCTCTACCAGGGTGGCGAGACCTGGATCTACGGCTTCAAGGCCTTCAAGGATGTGCGCCTGGTGGCGGCCCCCGAGATCGCCGTGGCGGCCTTCGGCGGCGACTACGACAACTTCACCTACCCGCGCCACGACCTGGACTTCAGCCTGGTCCGCGTCTACGAGAACGACAAGCCCTACAACCCGCCCCACCACCTCACCTGGAGCACTGAGGGCCTGCAGGACGGCGAGCTCACCTTCGTGGTGGGCCACCCCGGCCGCACCAGCCGCCTGCAGACCGTTGGGCAGATGAAGTACGACCGGGACCTGGGCCTGCCCAGCTCGCTCAAGGGCCTCTACCGCCAGCAGGCCATCCTGGAGGAGTACGGCAAGCGCAGCGCCGAGCATGCCCGGCAGGTGCAGACCTCCATCCTGGGCGTCACCAACAGCACCAAGGCCAATGAGGGCGCCCTGGCGGGCCTCAAGGATGTCGAGGCCATGAAGCGCATCGAAGCCACCGAGAAGGCCCTCCAGGCCGCCGTGGCGAAGGACCCCAAGCTCGCCGCCAGCACCGGGCAGAGCTGGGCCCGCATTGAGAAGGCCCTGCAGGTTCAGGCCGCCTACCGGGTCGAGGCCCAGTTCGTGGGCGGCGCCCGCTCCAGCACGCTGGGTCAGGCCCTCGCTCTGGTTCGGCTCGGCGAGCAGCTGGCCCTGCCGGCCGAGAAGCGCATGACGGAGTACCGCTCTGAGGCCAGCCTGAAGACCCTCAAGACCCGCCTGTCCGGCGCCGCCTCCGGCATGATGGGCCAGGTGGCCCCCCGCGAGCAGGAAGTGCTCATGTTCACCCGGGGCCTGGAAGACGCCGCCCAGGAGCTGGGCCCCAAGCACCCCTTCGTGGTGGCTGTGCTGGGTGGCAAGAAGGCCGAAGAGGTGGCCAAGGCCACCCTGGAAGGCACCAAGCTCGGGGATGCCGCCGTGCGCAAGGCCCTCATCGACGGTGGCCAAAAGGCCGTCCGCGAGAGCGCCGATCCCATGGTCCAGCTGGCCCGCAAGATCGAGCCCCTGCTGCTGGCCCTCCGCAAGAAGCAGGACGGCGTCCGCGCCATCCTCGAGGAGCACGCCGCCCGCATCGCCAAGGCCCGCTTCGCCGTCTACGGCAAGACCCTGCCCCCCGATGCCACCGGCAGCCTACGCATCACCTACGGCCCTGTTGCCACCTACCCGGCCAACGGCACCCTCATGCAGCCCTTCACCACCTACCTGGGCCTCTATGACCGCCACCTGGGCTGGGGCGGCAACCAGGCCAAGACCTACACCGACTGGAACCTGCCCCAGCGCTGGCTGGACCGCATGGGCCAGCTGGACCTCAAGACCCCGCTGAACTTCTCCCATGCCGTGGACACCACCGGCGGCAACTCCGGCAGCCCCGTGGTCAATCGCAAGGGTGAGCTGGTGGGTCTGCTCTTCGACGGCAACATCGAAGGCAACGCTGGCCGCTACTTCTACGACACCAAGGTGAACCGCAGCGTCTCTGTGGACGCCCGGGCCATCCTCGAAGCCCTGGCCAAGGTCTACGACGCGCCGCACCTTGTTGCTGAGCTCACCAAGAAGTAGGGCTTTTCCCTTAACCGCAGATGACGCAGATGGCGCAGATGAAATGACCCCGATCGGCCGCTTTGGCTGTTATCTGTGTCATCTGCGCCATCTGCGGTTCCTTGTTGTTGGTCCTGGAGTTCTCATGCGCCGCCTCTCTGCTCTTGTGTTCCTGCTTGCCCTGCCTTCGTTGCGTGCGGACGAGGGGATGTGGACGTTTGACAATGTGCCGGCCAAGGCCATCAAGGCGCGCTACGGCGTGGAGCTGAGCCCGGCCTGGCTGAAGAACCTGCAACTGGCCACGGTGCGCTTCCCTGGCGGCACCGGCGCCTTCGTGAGCCGCGACGGCCTGGTGGTCACCAACCACCACGTGGGTCGCGGCGCCATCGCCCAGGTGTCCAGCGCCAAGGCCGACCTGGTGAAGGACGGCTTCGCTGCCACCACCCGGGAGCAGGAGATCAAGGTGCCGGGCCTGGAGCTGATGATGCTGGTGTCCACCGAGGACGTCACGGTGCGGGTGAACGCCGCCGTGAAGCCGGGCACGGCAGACAAGGACGCCCTCACGGCCCGGCGCAATGCGCTGGCTGAGCTGCGCAAGGCGGAGGAGGCCCGCACCGGCCTCACCTGCGAGCCCGTCACCCTCTACCAGGGCGGCGAGTACTGGCTCTACCGCTACAAGAAGTTCACGGACGTGCGCCTGGCGGCAGCCCCGGAGCTGCAGGTGGCGGCCTTCGGCGGCGACCCCGACAACTACACCTACCCCCGCCACAACCTCGATTTCGCCCTCTTCCGCGTCTACGAGAGCGGCGCCCCCTACCGCCCGGAGGCCTTCCTGCCCTTCAGCGCCAAGGGCATCGCCATGGGCGAGTTGACCTTCATCTCGGGCCACCCCGGCACCACCTTCCGCCAGCAGACTCATGCGCAGATGCGCTATGCCCAGGAGACCGGGATCCCCTTCCAGCTGAAGTCCATGGACCGCTTCAAGGCGGCACTCCAGGCCCTGGCGGCGACCTCGACCGAGGCCCGCCGCATCTCGGCGGAAGCCATCTACACCATCGAGAATGGCCACAAGCGCCTCAGCGGTCAGCTGCTGGGGCTGGCCAAGCCCGAGAACCTGAAGAAGGTGGCCGAGGCCGAGGCCTCCCTGCAGGCCGCCGTGGCGGCGGATCCTGCCCTCAAGGCCCGGGTGGCCGGGAGCTGGGACCGTGTGGCCCAGGCTGTGACCCGGCAGCGGGAGCTGCTGAAGGAGAACACCTACCTGTCCGCCGGTCGCGTGACCCTGCTGGGCCACGCCCTCACCCTGGTGCGTCTGGCCGATGAAGAGACCAAGCCGACAGACCAGCGGCTCACCGAGTTCAGCGACGGCAACCTCAAGGCCACCAAGGCCCGCCTGCTACTGCCCCGCCCCGTACAGAAGCCCGTGGAAGAGACCCTGTTGGCCGCCGGTCTGTCCGAGGCCCGCAGGGAGCTGGGTGCGGAGCACCCCTATGTGCAGGCCATGCTGGGGGGCAAGACGCCCAAGGCCGTGGCCCAGGCCGCCCTGGCGGGTACCAAGCTCGAAGACCCGGCCGTGCGCAAGCAGCTGGCTGAGGGTGGCAAGGCGGCCCTCGCCGCCAGCACCGATCCCATGCTTGCGCTGGCCCGCGCCCTGGACCCCTTCAACCGGGACATCCGCAAGCGCATGGAGGACGAGGTCACCAGCGTGTTCACGGAGCACGGGGGCCGCATCGCCGAGGCCCGCTTCAAGGTCTTCGGGAAGGCCCTGTACCCGGATGCGACCTTCACCCTGCGCCTGGGCTTCGGCCCCGTCACCACCTACGCCAACGGCACGGGCACCAAGGCCCAGCCCTTCACCACCTTCATGGGCATGTTCGACCGCCACCTAGGCTGGGGAGGCAACGCCGCCGCGGCCGAGGAGGGCGCCTGGACGCTGCCCCAGCGCTGGCTGGACCGGCAGGCCAAGCTGGACCTGGCCACGCCCTTCAACTTCATCTACGCCTGCGACACCGTGGGCGGGAACAGCGGCAGCCCTGTGGTGAACCTCAAGGGCGAGTTCGTGGGCATCAACTTCGACAGCGTCTTCGAAGGGCAGGGTGGCTACTACGTCTACGACGCCGACACCAAGCGCGCCGTGGCCACCGACGTGCGCGCCATCGTCGAGTCCCTCCGCAAGATCCTGGATGCCGACCGGCTCGTGGCTGAGCTGATGGGGAAGTAGCGCGCCATGGACCTCTACTTTTCGTGTTCTCTGACGGGTGGTCGGCAGGACCAGCCGGTGTATGCGGCGCTGGTGCGGCACCTGCAAGGCCTGGGGCACCGGGTGCTGACGGAGCACCTGGCTTCGGAGACGGTCATGGCTGCGGACAGTGTGCTGGATCCGGTCACGGTCTTTGACCGGGACACGGCCTGGCTGCGGGCCTGTGATGCCGTCATCGCCGAGGTGAGCACTCCCTCCCACGGCGTGGGCTTCGAGCTTGCCTACGCCCTGGACCGCAACAAGCCCGTCCTCTGCGTGGCCCGGGAAGGGGTGCGCGTCAGCAAGATGCTCACCGGCATCCGCCAGCCCGGCTTCACCTTCGCCGCCTACGGCAGTGAGGCAGAGCTCCGGGTGCACGTGGCAGCTTTTCTGTCGGCAAACTAGGGCCAACAAGCGATCCACAGATTCCACAGATTCCACAGATGGGCGCCGACCCACTCTCCGCGCGTACCCTTACAAAAGAGAAAGCATGACGGGGATAAATGGGATGGACGGGGATAACTGCACAAGCAAACAGGAACGCTGAGGACGGCCGAGGAGCGGAGGGGCGCGGAGAAGGGCGGGTCGTTGCAAAAAAAGGTTCATCCGGGAATTCCGGGGGGAAAGAACCGCCAACCGCAGAGAACGCAGAGAGCGCAGAGGCGCGCCGACCCACCGTGCATGGGCCCGCCGAAGGCGGCTTCCGGCGTCGCCGGAAGTCATCCCGGGGTGCCACGGCCGCGCCCCCCAAGAGGCGCGGCAGCGGCGCCCCGAGCTGGAGCCCATGCGCCGTGCAGCACGGCCCCAAGTGCTTTATCCCGCGCCTCCCCGTCCATCCCCGGCTAAGAAGCTTTTCCGACCCAAGCACTCAGGCCATTCTCCGCTCTCCTCAGCTCCTCGGTTTTCCTCCGCATTCCTTCCTTTCTTTTCAGCCACCCCAGCACCAGGCTTCTTATCCCCGTTCATCTCTTTTATCCCCGTCAAAATTCTTTTTTCTCAGGGCGCAGGAAGAGACAACCTGAAAGTGGGCGCTGATCTATTACCCTTCCTGTGCAGCTTCAAACACCTGGAGTCCCCATGACCGGCACCACGCGACGCGATCTGTTCAAGCTGGGCGCGGCCACGGCGGCGGGCTTGGTGGCGACCCGCTTGGCCGGGGCTGAGGCTTTAGCAGCCGCAGGCCCTGCCGCTGCGCCGCTGATTCCCTTCAACCCCCGCACCGCCATGCCCACCCGCAACCTGGGGCGCACGGGGCACCGGGTGGGGCTGTTCAGCCTGGGGGGCCAGGCCGCCATCGAGCAGCCCAACCACGAGAAGGTGACCATCCCCCTCATCGAGCGGGCCCTGGACCTGGGCGTGAACTACATCGACACCTCGGCCCGCTACGGCGGCGAGGCCCGGTGGAGCGAGCAGTACATCGGCCAGGTCATGAAGCGTCGGCGTGGCGAGGCCTTCCTGGCCACCAAGACCCACGACCGCACGGCGGATGGTTCCCTGCGTCTGCTGGAGACCTCCCTGAAGCTGCTGAACACAGACCACGTGGACCTCTGGCAGCTGCATGCCATTGGCACCATGGACGACGTGGAGCGGGTCTGCGCCAAGGGCGGCGCCCTGGAGGCCTTCGTGAAGGCTCGGGACCAGAAGCTGGTGCGCTTCCTCGGCCTCAGCGGCCACGCCGATCCCGACGTGCTGGCGGAGGCCATCCGCCGCTTCCCCTTCGACACGGTCCTCATGGCCTTCAACGCCGCCGACACCTGGCACCTGCCCTTCAAGAAGACCCTGCTGCCCCTGGCGGTGGAGAAGGAGATGGGCATCATCGCCATGAAGATCCCCGCCCGGGGCCGCATCCTCGAGGGCGTGCCACCGCCGCCCGTGGACAAGCAGCGGGGTACCGCCAAGCACGACCGGCCCGGCACGCTCACCATCAAGGAGGCCCTGCGCTACACCCTGAGCCATCCCGTGAGCACGGCCATCATCGGCGTGGACAACATTGCCCAGCTGGAAGAGAACGTCCGCATCGCCCGGGACTTCCTGCCCCTCAACGCTGTTCAGCTCACGGCCCTGGAGGAGAAGGTCCGCCCCGTCTACGGCCAGGCCCAGTGGTTCAAGCGCGACGCCCCGGCGAATCCGCCCAAGTAGGCTCTGCTGATGGACGCCGCTCACCCACCCAGTGCCGCCAACGGGTTCCATGGGGCCCATGCCACCCTGCTGCTGGCCAGCTACCAGCGCCTGCTGGGGCGCCCCCTGCTGGACCTGGCCCCTGGTGACGATCCTGGTCGAGCGCTCTACGCAGCACCCTTCGTGCTGCTATCCCACGGCACCGAGGCCGACCCCCTCTTCAACTACGCCAACCGAGCGGCCCAGGCGCTCTTCGGGTATCCCTGGGCGACCTTCGTGGGCCTGCCCTCCCGCCTCTCCGCCGAGCCCCTGGTCCGGGAGGAGCGAGAGCGCCTGCTGCAGCGCGTGGCCGAGCAGGGCTTCATCGACGACTACGCCGGCGTGCGCGTGGCTGCCGACGGCCGCCGCTTCCGCATCGAACAGGCTGTCGTGTGGAACCTGGTGGACGAGACAGGAACCCTGCACGGTCAGGCCGCCTGCTTCCACCAGTGGGTGCCTCTGGTCGTTCCTGGGTAGAGGGCGAAGGGAAAAACTCTCGCAGAGAAAAGACGAGTGAGCAGAGGGCGCAGAGCAATGCCTACAGGTGCCTCTTGCTTGTGTTGTTATCCCCTTCATCCCCTTCATCCCTGTTTCAAAAGCTTTTTTTGACGGGGATAACTGCGGATGAAGGGGATAAAAATAAAGCATCTTTGGCCACCGATGCACACCGATGAACACCGATAAAGGCATGATCAAAACAAAGGCCAAGCACCTGCTAGCCCCTGTCTTTATCAGCTTTTAATCGGTGTTCATCGGTGTTCATCGGTGGTTAAGAATGCTTTTCACGCTTCCCCGCTGCTGCCTGCCAAAGCCATTCCAGGCACCGTTCACCTTTGCTTCTTGCTTCTCGGTGGCCCCTCTTTGTCTTCCAGAGCCGCATAGACCTCGGGCCGCCGGTCCTGCAGGGCGGGGAAGCGCTGGCGCCATGTGCGGAGCTGGGTCAGGTCGAGGTCGCCGACGATGAGGCCCTCGGTGGCATCGCCCTGGGCGATGACCTCGCCGAAGCAGTCGTGGATGGCGGAGGCGCCGGGGTAGTCCAGGCCGGCCCCATCCCGGCCCACGCGGTTGACGCCGCAGATGGCCGCCTGGTTCTCGATGGCCCGGGCGGCCAGCAGGGTGGACCAGGCCGAGCTGCGCCGCACGGGCCAGTTGGCAGGCACGAAGATGACCTCGGCACCCTGCGCCGCCAGGGCGCGGAAGGGCTCGGGGAAGCGCAGGTCGTAGCAGATCTGCAGGCCGCAGGGGATGCCATCGATGGGGAACAGCGGGCAGTCCTCGCCGCCGGTGTAGTGCTCGTGTTCCTCGCCGTAGGTGAAGGGGTGCAGCTTCCGGTAGGCCGCCACCAAGGCACCGTCCGGGCCGACGACGAAGGCTGCGTTGCGGGGATGGGGCGTGTGGGCCTCCACCGCCGAGCCAATGACATAGAGGTTGAACTCCCGCGCCAGCGCACCCACCGCCTCGGTGGTAGGGCCGGGCAGGGGCTCCGCAAAGGGCTCCGGTGCCATGGTGAACCCCAGCGTGAACAGCTCCGGAAACACCACCACCCGCACCCCGGCTCGGGCCGCCTGCTCCACGAAGCCCCGGGCCCGCGCCAGATTGGCCCCCGGGTCCTGCCAGACCGTGTCCTGCTGAACCAAAGCAACGCGAAGGGATGAGGCAGCCATGCAGAGATGGTAGGACCACTAAGGACGGAACTCACCGCCAAGACGCCAAGAACGCCAAGAAAGGCATGGCCCCTTGGGTGGGGCCACCAAGCCTGCACCATCGGGGGGCAGCCATTCTGACTGCACGGGTTGGGTCCCGGGGGCGCCGGGATCGCGTCCCCAAAAGCGCAGTCCCGGCGCCCCCGGGATCACTTCCGGCTGTGCCGGAAGCCGCCTGCGGCGGGCCCGTGCGGAGTGTGACGGCGCCTCTTGGCGTCCTTGGCGTCTTGGCGGTGGTCTTTGCATCCCAACCCGCGCGCCGACACGCCGACATGGGATTTTGGTGGTGAAAAGTTCTTCTTCAGTTCGCAAACCTTGCCGGGTCCAGGACGCCCGTGCTGGCTTGGCGCAGGTAGGTCTGGGCGGCGAGGGCACCCACGGCTAGGCCGGTGGTCATGCCGTGGCCGGCGAGGCCGGCGGACCAGAAGAGGCGGGGGTTCCAGGGGTCCCAGCCGAGGACGAAGCGGCGGTCCGGGGCGAAGGTGCGCAGGCCGGTCCAGTAGCGGGTGACGGGGCGCTCCAGCAGGTCGGGCGCCAACTCCCGCAGGCTGGCAGAGAGGCCCTCCAGCACGGCGGCGTCCGTGTCCGGCTGGCGGCCTCGGGAGGGCAGGGGCACCGCCACCTCCTCGCAGGGGCACATGAGCAGGCCGCCGCTCTCGGGGCGCAGGTAAAAGGGCCGGTCCACCCACCAGGCCCAGGGTTCACTCTGGGGGTGCGGTGCGGCGCTCCACACCAGACTGCGGCGCAGGGGCGTGAGGGCAAGCTGTGACCCGGCCTGGGCGCCCAGCTCTCCGGCCCAGGCACCGGCAGCGATGGCCACGGTGCGGGCCTGCAGGGGCCCTTGGTCCGTCTCTAGGAGGAAGCCATCGGCCGTGGGCTGCAGGGCCGTGACGGCACAGCCGAAGCGCAGGTCGGCCCCGCCCGCTCGGGCGCCCTCGGCGCAGGTGCTCAGGAGGCGGGCGATATCAATGACGCCGTCCTCGGGGATGCGTAGGTGCTCAGCGGCCAGCAGGCCCGGCAGGGGGCACCCGGGGCCCCGCTGAACGGTCACGCCATGGCGGCGGGCTTCGGCCTCGTGGTCCGCCAGGGCGCCCACAGTCGTGCCCAGCAGGAGGCCCCCGCAGGCCTCCAGCAGGCCCGCCTCTGCGAGCTGGCGGCGACCTTCAACTGCCAGGGCTGTGTGCTCGTCGCGGCCCGTGAGACACCGGGCAATGGCTGCGTTGTGGCCGCTGGCGTAGGTGCCCGGCTGGTCCTCCCGGTCCAGGAGGACGATGCCCTGTTGGCCTGACTGCGCCAGGTGGTAGGCGAGGCTCAGCCCGGCCACGCCGCCGCCGATGATCGCCAGTTCCACCGCTTCCGTCATGTCTCCATCGTACGCTGGGCCCCACTGAGACTGCCTCTGCGTCATCTGCGGTTCCGTTTTTTCCTGACCGGATGCCTCCGGTGCAGGTCCTTTGTTGTCGCCACAGGGTGGTGGCTCTATGCTGGAACCTTCGGAGGTCCTTCCTTGAAGCCCATCCTGCGAGCCATTCTGGCCTTCGCGCTGCTCCTGGGCGGCGGGGCGGCGGACTGGGCTCCGGGGACGGCGGCGGCGACCCACGCCTGCTGCTGCGGCGAGGCTGCTGGGGTTGAGGACACCTGCCCCTGCCCCAAGCCCGAGAGCAACAGGGGCCCCCAGCGGGGCACCTGTGACGCTCGGTCGGGCGCTGTGGTCGCCCTGCAGGCCTCCCGCCGGAGTGAGCAGGCCCAGCGCCGGGTGGAAGCCAGCCCCACACCTGCGGGCTGGGACCGGGCCGCTGTCGAGGCTGGCACCGAAGCCCTTGGTCAGCACACTTCCCGGGGCCGCGACCCTGACCTGGGTCGGCACCTGGCCCTGCTGGACACCTTCCGGATCTGAGGGCGGACCGAGCGTAGCCCTGCCTGCTCTGCGGAGCGGGCCCGTTCCCCTTTCCGTTCGGAGTCCCCATGCGCACCTCGCTGCGCCTGCTCCCGGCCCTGGTGCTCCTGGCACCGGCGTCGGCCCAGGTCCCCCCTCCCGATTACTTCCCTGCTGATCAGGTCCTGGCGGACCTCCTCCGCGAGGCCCTGGCTGAGCATCCGGACCTGCGCCGGGCCGATGCGGCGGTGCGCATGGACGAGGAGCGTGTGCCCCAGGCGGGGGTGCTGCCGGATCCAACCCTCTCCCTGGGCCTGCAGAACGACGGCTTCCAGCGGCTGCAGATCGGCCGCATGGAGACCAGCTTCTACAGCGTGGCCTTCACCCAGCCGCTGCCCTGGCCCGGCAAGCGCGCCCTCCGCCAGCAGGTGGCGGCCCTGGCCGTGGACCTCTCGGACGCCACCCGGGTGCGTGTGCAGCTGGGCCTGGAGGCCGAGGTGCGCCGGGGCTACGCAGCCCTCCTGCTGGTGCGGGAGCAGCGCCGCCTGCAGGCCCAGCAGGCCCTCTTCCTGGAGCAGGCCGAGGCCCTGGCCCGCACCCGCTACGAGGTGGGGCAGGGCAGCCAGGGCGACCTCCTGCGGGCCCAGCTGGAGCGCACCCGCCTGCAGCAGGCGGTGTGGTCCCTGGAGGCCGAGGAGCAGGCCGCTGTCGCAGTGCTGAATCGCCTGCGCCAGCGGGATCTTGCAGAGCCCCTGGCCACCACCGCCAGCCTGGCGGACCTGCCGGAGCCCATGACCCTGAGCCCCGAGGCCGTGGAGGCCCGCAGCCCCGAGCTGGCCTCGGCCCGCGCCACCGTGAAGCAGACCGAGCGGCAGCTGGAGCTGGCCAAGCTGGATCGCCGGCCGGACTTCGCCATCACCGCCGGCCTCATGCCCCGGGGCGGCTTCGACCCCATGTGGCAGGTGGGCATCAGCATCTCCCTGCCCATCTACGGTCGGAGCAAGCAGCAGCGCGCCGTGGCCGAGCACGAGCACCACCGCCAGGGGCAGGGCTCCGAGGTGGACTCGGTGCGCACCCTGCTGCGCCAGCGCACCGAGGAGCGCACCCTGCAGGTGGGTGCCCTGCGGAAGATCCGGGACCTCTACCGCGAGGGCCTGCTGGTGCAGAGCGAGGCCAGCTTCAAAGCCGCCCTGGCCCAGTACGAGACCGGCCGCAGCTCCTTCCCCGCCGCTCTGGAGGCCCTCAATGGCTGGGTGGGCGATCAGGCTGCCTTCCTGCAGACCCTGGCGCAGCTCCAGGCCCAGCACATCGCCCTGGCGGAGTGCGCCCTCGGACCCACGCCCCCCGTGTCTGGCGGCACCCTCGGCGCTGCCAGCATCGCTGCCGGGGGCGCTGCTGCCACTGCCCCTCGCGCCACTGCCAAGGTCCCGGGCAAAGCCCAGGACAGTGGTCCCGCCTCGATGAAAATGTAGGAGAGCCCCATGGTCCAGCTGCAGTCTTCCCCTGATGTTTCACCCCGCTCCCGCTCTGCCTTCCGCACCTTCGGCCTCGTGGCCCTGGGCGTGGCGGCCGGTGTGAGTGCGACCCTCCTCCTGCGCCGCCCTGCGCCCGCTGCCGCCGCACCGGCGGCCAAAAAGCAGATGTTCCAGTGCCCCATGCACCTGCAGATCCTGCAGGACCACTTCGGCACTTGTCCCATCTGCGCCATGGACCTGGTGCCCATCGAGGACATCCAGGGCGGTGCCTCCAATGTGGAGGGCCTGGCCGCCATCACCATCGACCCCGCCCGCCAGCAGCTCATCGGCCTTCGCACGGCCAAGGTGGTGGCTGGCGCCGCCGGCGGCGAGGTCCGCGCCGTGGTCCGGCTGGCGCCGGACGAGACCCGCATCCGCAAGATCAACGTCAAGGTCGAGGGCTTCGTGGAGAAGCTCTACGCCGACTTCGTGGGCAAGCCCGTGGCGAAGGGCCAGCCCCTCTTTAGCCTCTACAGCCCAGAGTTCGTGAGTGCCCAGCGGGAGTTCCTGCTGGCCCTGCGCACCCAGAAGGCCCTGAGCGGCGGCGCCCTGAAGCAGTCCGGTGGCGACCTGCTGGACTCGGCCCGGCGGCGCCTGCAGCTGTGGGACATCCCTGCGGAGGCCCTGGAGCAGCTGGAGAAGACCGGTGAGGTGCAGAAGACCCTCACCCTGCGCTCGCCCATCAGTGGCGTCATCACGGCCAAGACCGTGGTGGAAGGCTCGCGGGTCTCGCCGGGCGAGGCCCCCCTGGAGATCACGGACCTGGGCCACCTCTGGGCCCAGGCCGAAGTCACCGAGTCGGAGCTGAGCCGGGTGAAGGTGGGCATGAGTGCCGAGCTGAAGATCAACGGTGTGGATGGCCGCGCCTTCCAGGGCCGGGTGGCCTTCGTGGATGCGGTGCTGGATCCCAAGACCCGCTCGGCCAAGGTGCGCATCGAGGTGGCCAACCCCCGGGCTGAGCTGAAGCCCGAGATGTTCGGTGAGGCCGTGCTCAAGACCGGCACCCGCAAGGGCCTGCTGGCGCCCCTGGATGCGGTGCTGGACAGCGGCACCCGCAAGGTGGTCTTCGTGGCGCTGGGGGACGGCAAGTTCGAGCCCCGGGAGGTGGAGACGGGCCCGGCCGCCGGCGACCTGGTGGAGATCCGCAAGGGCCTCGAGGCCGGTGACGAAGTGGTCACCGGCGCCGCCTTCCTGGTGGACTCCGAGTCCCGCCTGCGCGCCGCCCTGGCTCAGCTGGGTGCCAAGGCCGACGCCGCGCACAAGCATGAGGCCAAGCCATGATCCAGAAGATCATCCGCTTCTCTGCCCAGAACCGCTTCCTGGTGCTGGCGGTCACGGCCCTCCTGCTGGCCCTGTCCGTGTGGTCCATGCGGCGCATCCCCCTGGATGCCCTGCCGGACCTCAGCGACACCCAGGTCATCGTCTACTCCAAGTGGGACCGCAGTCCGGACCTGGTGGAGGACCAGGTCACCTACCCCATCGTCACCAGCCTACTGGGGGCGCCCAAGGTGAAGGCCGTGCGCGGCCTCTCGGACTTCGGCTACTCCTACGTCTACGTGATCTTCGAGGACGGCACCGACATCTACTGGGCCCGCAGCCGGGTGCTGGAGTACCTCAGCAAGATCACCTCGAACCTGCCCGCTGGCGTGAAGACGGAGCTGGGCCCCGACGCAACTTCGGTGGGCTGGGTCTTCCAGTACGCCCTGGTGGACCGCACCGGCCAGCACCGCAGCGATGAGCTGCGCAGCCACCAGGACTGGTTCCTGCGCTACGCCCTGCAGAGCGTCCCCGGCGTGGCCGAGGTGGCCACCGTGGGGGGGCAGGCCCGGCAGTTCCAGGTGGCGGTGAACCCCAACAAGCTGTCCGCCTACCGCCTGCCGCTGGAGTCCGTGATCTCCGCAGTGAAAGCCGCCAACAGCGAGGCCGGCGGCCGCCTCATCGAGGTCTCGGGCCGCGAGTACATGGTGCGGGGCCGGGGCTACGTGAAGACGCTCAAGGACCTCGAGGAGGCGGTGCTGAAGGCTGAGAATGGCACCCCCATCCGCCTGGGCGATGTGGCCACGGTGACCCTGGGGCCGGATCTGCGCCGGGGTCTGGCGGACCTGGACGGGCAGGGCGATGCCGTGGGTGGCATCGTCATCATGCGCCAGGGCGAGAACGCCCTGAACGTCATCACCGCCGTAAAGGAGAAGCTGAAGGAGCTGAAGCCCTCCCTGCCCGCCGGGGTCGAGGTGATCACCACCTACGACCGGTCCGAGCTCATCGAGAAGGCCATCAGCACCGTGTCCTGGAAGCTGCTGGAGGAGATGCTCATCGTCTCCCTGGTGATCCTGGTCTTCCTCTGGCACATCCCCTCGGCCATCGTGCCCAT
>CAIMFT010000079.1 GCA_903840385.1 uncultured Holophagaceae bacterium | reverse complement strand
CTGCCAGGTCCAGTACCCAGCGGTGGCGGCCCAGCCGCGGCGAGCCAGCTCATCCTCCAGGGCCAGGTCCCGGAGGGGCAGGTTCAAGAGGTCGGGCCGGTAATCCAGGTCAGGGATGGCCAGCAGCAGGCGAATCCGCTCGCCCAGGCCGTGCACCAGATCCACCTTGCCTCGAGGGAGCTCCATGGCGACCACCGAGTCCACGGTGCTGGCTGGCACCGGGACCAGATCAATCTGGAGATCCGAAGGCAGGAAGTTCAGCTGCGGAGGAACGCCCGCGGGATCCTTCAGGAGGGTGATCGGGAAGGGCCCGGCAGCGGGCAGATAGTCCAGGTCGAGCACTTCGTTCAGAGGGCGAAGGGGCGGTTGCTTCGCAACCAAGCTGTAGCGGGTGAGGCCGGCCCGGGGCAGCTCGTTCAAACCTGCTCTGGCGAAGGCGCTGATCAGGCCAGGCTTCACAAACCGGATGGGCAGGGTCTGGAGAGAAGCCGCCTGGTTCTGGAGGAAGTCCTCGAAGGCGGTCAGGGTGTGGGCCAGGAAGGCATCGAATTCCCCGTTGGGCTCCGCCAGGTAGCGGCCTGCCACCGTATCAATCCACGCCGGCTGCCGGTCCGTGATCTTCAAGAGCGCAAGAGGCACGGCCCCTGTCTGCGGATCGAAGGGGGACTGCTCCAGGCAGCGGACGCAGATGCGGTTGGCCGCACGCTGGGGGGACATGGCCAGGAACCTGGGGTTGGCTGATACCAGCTGCAGCCCCAGCAGGGACACCATCTCCAGGCGCCGGTCCCGCAGCGGGTCCGGCTCGGTCCGGGTGCAGGCATCACCGTCCTGACCCTGGTCAATGGCCTCCACCCCGGACCGCAGGGTGAGGAAGTAGAGGCCATCGGCCAGGGGCCGGTCGGCTTCCCGCTCCGCCTGCGCAGTGAGGTCGGTCCAGGCATCCTTCATGGGAAACAGGAGGCGGATCAGGCGCCCGCGTGCTCCCACGGCCTGGCCGGGCCGGACCATCAGCTCGGTATCCTGCCCAGTGCCGCTGAGCTGGACCTCCAGCCCATCAACGATGCCTGGCTTGAGGCCGTGAATGAGGGGCGCCAGGCGGTCGTCCACATAGGCCTGCAGGAGCTCGAACTCCCGCTCGCTGAGGTGGCGGCCCGGGAAGGCATTGAGCCGCCTCGGGTCCTCTGGTGCTGCGGTCGCCTGATGGAGTCGAATGGCTGCGGTCATGAGCACCCCCTTAACCCTTCACCGTCATCCACAGCTCCATGTTGGCTGTAGAGACCCCGAAATCGGCGCCTCCCTTCCGCATGGCGTCGGCCAGCGTCATCTGCTTCAGGAGGGCACTCTGGAGATAGTCCCGGAGCTTCAGGAGCACGGTGGGATCTTTGCCTGCGACCTGGACCAAGGTGGGCCACAGGGCGATGTCCAGATTGCGATCCGCCAGCAGGAGGATCTGCACCACGGCGACCCGGACGGCATCATCCTTGGCGACGATGCCATCCAGCCGCTTGGCCGAGGCTAGGTCGGCGCCGCGCAGGGTGGCCAGATCCAGGATGGAGAAGGCTGCGCGCAGGTCCGGGCGGGTGGCCAGGTCGGCCAGCAGCCCATCACACTTGGCCTGCAGGGCGGCACTGCTCGCTTCCAGGCTGGTGATGCGGACCTGGGTGGTGTTCTGGTTCGCCTGGAGGTCCGCCACATTCTTGAGGGCGCCAGAGAGGGCCAGATTGGCGGCGGCCCGGTCCTGCTGGGCTGCCTGCGCTGCTTTCTGGGCCTCCGCCAGCGCAGCCTGCTGGTTCGAGGCCTGGTCCAGAGCCAGGCTGAGGTCGGCCTTCAGCTTGGTGGCATCCTGCTGGGCCGCATCCCGCTCGGCGGTGCGCGTCACCAGCGCGGCGCTGGTTCCGTCCAGAGTCTGGTTGGTCTTGCTCAGGCTCGCCGAAAGCTCCTCGATCTTGAGCCGGGCTTCGTTGAGGTGGGCGGTGCCGTCAGCCAGGCCTGCCTGCAGGTCGGTGGTCTTCTGGGTCAGGTCGGCGACGGTCTTGGTCAAGGCCTCCAGCCGCTGCTTGACCTCATCCGGCAGGGCGGACCCGGTGGCCTGGAGCTCGGCGATCTTCTTCTTGGCCTGCTCAAGGTCGCTGGCCAGCTGGGTGATCTTGTCCGCAGCTGCCGCGAGCGAGGTGGCGAGGATGGCCGCATTGCGCTCACCGGACTCCAGGGTCTGGAGCTTCGTCTGCAGGGTCAACACCAGGGCGTCCAGGCCGCTGATCTTGTTCAATGCATCCGCCAGCCGGGCATCACCGCCCAGGGCAAGAGACTGCTCCAGATCAGCGATGCGCTTTTTCTGCTCCGCATCCTTGCTGGTCAGGGCCGCCACGGTGGCCTGGAGGCCGGCCGCCTGCTCAAGGGCGGTGTTCAGCTCTGCCTCCAGGGCCGAGGCATCCACGGGCAGCCCACCGCCGGCCGGTGGCAGCGGCATGCCGGTGGCCAGCACCACGGCACTCACATTCGTCTCCGCCGTCCGCGGAGGGCGTCGGACGAACAGCAGCTCCTCCGGTCGGACTGCGTCCCAGATGGCTCGCCAGGTATCGGCGTCCGTATCCACCCGGTGGAGCTGGGGCAGGGCGAAGAGACGCAGGGCCAGGGCGTTGATCCGGGCCAGCTTCCCGGTGGACCGTTCGATGAACTCCGGGGGCAGCTCCAGCTGCCGGGCCCGGAGGGCGAAGTCCTGGTCACCCAGGGGCACGAGCACCATCACATCCGCATCTGCGTCCTTCTCCAGATCCATGGGTGCCAGGTGCGAGGACTCCTCGATCAGGGCGGCGACATCGTCCCGACGGACGGGGGCGATCACGATGTCGTAGTCCTTCGGGAAGTAGGTCTGGGCGCCGCCGATGGGGTCGATGGCTTCCTTCGGGATGGAACCGAAGGGGGGCAGCATCCGGAAATACTTCGAGGCCGGGAACCCGCCCCGCTGGTTGGTGGCCAGCCTCGTGGCAAGCACGGCTTCCAGAAGCTCCTGGTAGTGCGCAGCCAGATCCTGCTGGAGGGCATTGGGGGTGTTGGGAGCCCGCAGGGGGCGGCGCAGCAGCCCCAGGTCCAGCCAGAGAGGCCGGGTTCGGTCGATGGCCAGCAGGCCAAGGGCCACGGCCTCATCCGTGGGCAGGGCCAGGGGGCTGCCCCCCGAGAGCAGCTGCCGAACCAGGGTGGCCCGGGCGGTCAGCCCCTCGGCCGCAATGAAGGGCAGGTTGAGGGGTACCAGCGTCACCTCGACGCCCTCGGCGTAGCTGCTGACCTGGGCCTTCCTCCGGGTGGCGAGATCGGCTGGATAGGCTTCTGCTACACCGTCAACGACTTCGACAAACTGCAGCACGACAGCGTAGAGCCCCTGCTGAAAGTGGCGGTAGCTGCCCTGGTTCAGGGTGGCAATGAAGGCACTGTCCAGCAGGTCGAGGTCGAGGGCCCGGGAGAGCTGGAGCACCCGACCCGAGGGTGCCACGGCGAGGCCGGGCTCGATGTGCAGCATCCGGAAGTCCACCAGGCTGGTGTCCAGGCCCTGGGCGATGCCCTGGCCCAACACCTGGCCCAGCTCCAGAACCCGCTCGTCGAGGTAGATCTGATCGCGGTTCAGGTCCGAAGCCTGCAGCAGCTGGCCATCGAAATAGTTGGTCCGGCTCAGGCGCGGATCGATGCTGCTGATGCGCTCGAGGGCGGCATTGGTTGTGCCGGTGGACATGGGAACGAACTTGATATCGGTGCTCATTGCATTCACCTCAGCCTTGAACCAGGTTGGCCAGCGTGGCGGCGTTGAAGAGGAAGGGGCGGGCAAGGTTGTCGATCTCGATGCGGTTGGGATTGACGATCAGGCTTCGATCCTCGGCGAGCCGGATGGAGACCCGGGCGAGGAGGGTGCGGGCCAGCTCTGCGACGGTGGTGGCGTAGGCTTGGCGGGGTAGCAGGGCCTGGCTGTCGTCCCCCAGGGCGTGCAGGAGGCGGGCACCCATTTCGAGCTGCCGCCTGTCCTGGCCAGCGGCCTCGTCCAGGCGCTTCTGGTCCAGCCTGCCGAGGGCGGTGGTCAGGCCTTCATCGAAGGGTGGCACTGCGTTGTGGGCGGCAAAGAAGTGGTCGGTGCCTTCAACCTCCGGGGGGCGCTCCGCCAGCAGCTCGAAGAGCACACAGTCCTGGATGCGGCTGGGCTGGACAGGATCCGTACCGGCATTGATCTCCGTGGCCAGCACAGGCTGGAGCCCACTGGGACAGTCCTGGTAGCGCATGGTGACCTTGAGCCAGAGGAGGTTGTCCGCTATGGAGTAGCCATCCCGGATCAGGGCATTCCACACCTCCTCGTCCTTGCTCTTGAACTGAGTGGTGAGCCAGGCCCCGAGGTCCAGGCAGTAGGGCTCCGCCACGGTGACTTCTCGGCCCAGGCCGTCGACCCCGAGTCCCGGGCTCACGTGGAGATGGACGGCCACCTGCTTGGTGTCATTGCCGGGGTCATCGCCCTTGAAGCTGACCCGCAGGCCCGCCACTGTGCCGCTGCCGTGCAGCCAGTAGCCGTGGCGGGTCTGGCGCCGCCGGTGGTACTCCTGTTCGGCACGGGTGGCCTCCAGGCCGAGCAGCATGCCCGGCTGGTAGCTGACCCGCCTGAGGGGATCCTCAAAGTGGCCGTCGGGCCCCAGGCTGGCATCCAGGAACGGGAGGTCATCAGGCTGGCTCATACCCAGTCTCCTTCCAGATCGGTGACCGCCACCGGCACGGCGTGCTCGGGGGACAGGGCAACGGGGTTCTGCAGCAGGTCACCTCGACCCAGGCGCGTCTGGTTCAGTACCACGCGACCCGAGGGAGGCTCCTTTTCCAGGTAAGTGTCGATGTTGAGCAGGGGCGACAGCCCCAAGACGAAGGGGTGATCGGTCTCGACGAAGGACCACTGGATGGCCGCTGGCAGGAGGTCCGGCAGGGCGGCCTCGATGACCTTCCGGAGTGGGCGGGCCGGCCCATGGAGCACGATGGTGAGCTTCCTGGCGTACGCGTCGAAGAAGCGGTTCACGGCCTTGCGATCCGCATCCTGGCCCAGGCTTGGGGCGAACAGGGCCAGGAATTCCCTGGAGTCGTCGTCGGAAAGGATGAGGCTGTCGCCCACGATGCTGTTCCCGGAGAGTCCTGTGCCCAGGGTCAGGGGATGGCTCTCGTCATCCAGCCTGATGCCCAGGATGGTGCTGAGGGTGCGGCGCAGCCGGAAGTTCTCGACCGGGACCACACGCCCCGCCCGGACGGCACCATCGGTGAGGAGGTCCAAGGCCCGGCAGAGCCCCCCATAGGTTCCCTTGTGGCGCTGGAGGTAGCCCAGGTTTTCCAGCCAGGCGCGCTGGCGGAGCTCGGGCCACTGCGGCGGCAGCGAAGCGCCCAGGAGGCTGGCCAGCATGGGCAGGAGCGCGGTCGGGGCGCTGCGGGGGGAGAGGAGGACTTCACTGGCGGCGATGCGGTCCTCGATGGGGGTGAGCACGCCCTCGAAGCAGGCCAGGAGCCGCTCTCTGACATCCGCGGCATTGGCGGCCTCGGGTTCGAGGGGCGCAAGCATTGGCCCCAGCTCCTGCTGATGGAAGTGATCCGGCAGGTAGCTCCGCTGCCAGGAGAACCGGGGGTGGTACACCCGCATGGCATAGATCGCCGGCGTGTGGCGGCCATCGCCCCGGAGTGTCAGCCCCAGCTGCAGGTACCGCCCGGTCAGGTCCCGGACGGCGCCGTTCGGCCTCTGGAGCAAGATCTCGTAAAGGCCTGGGCGGCCCTGGTCGGGGGTCACGCGCACCGCCACGAAGGGCTGCTCCGAGGCCAGCGGTGAACGCAGCGGCTCGGGCTGCGCATCCCACTTCCGGTGGAACCCCTCTGCCGCATCCCGGGTCCGGTCCTCCAGGAAATCCGACAGGTCCTCGACGGCGTCCCGAGCCTGGGCCACCACCTGCAGGGTGCACCCCGTGGGGATGTGGGCCTCCAGGTAGAGGCGGTGCCAGATGGTGCCCGGTTCACCCGAATCCAGGGGCAGGCGAAGGGTTCCGTGGCCTTCGGTCAGGTAGTGGGCCTGGGCGAGGCGGAACAGGCGGTGGACGCCGTCTTCGGCCAGGTGCCGAACGGCGCCGTCCCTGTGTCGGACGAAGCGCACTGCGGCCTCGGTGCGGCGCGGCCAGCGCTCATTGACCAGCGCCGCGGGCAGGGCCTTGCCGTGTCGATCCAGGCCCAGCGACACCAGCGGGCAGTCCCGCAGCTTCCCCCGCGTGGCACCCTCCTCGAAGGGCACCAGGAGCATGACCTCACCCGTCTCCAGGACGGCGAGGTCCGTGGCCAGCGGCAGTCCGGCGGGAATGGGGTGGCCCCCGAAGGGGGTCTGGGGCGAGGCCAAGCGGGGGCGCAGCAGGAGGGTCTGGAGGGGCTTGCCTGCAGCGCCCGAGGTGTCCAGGGCCAGCAGGCAGAGGTGGTCCTGGTTCCCGGCCAGCCCCATCAGCCCCCGATGGGGGGGCAGCGGCATGGGCGTCGGCCAGAGTGGGCGCAGGGGATCAGGGTTGATCTGGACGGGCTCAAAGCGATCGGCTCTGGCTTGGTAGGGCTGGGGCAGCGGCCCACCCCGGTACAGGCCGAGGGCCGCCTGGCCCACCACCCAGATCTGGTCCTCCTCGTCCACCCAGACGCGCACCGGTATGAACGGAACGTCGCAACTGGCCTGCCAGCGCTTCCGCAGGTGCACCAGCAGCAGGCCGTTGCCGGTCCCGCCATCGGAATAGGTCAGGGCCGCCAGGCCGCTGCCGCCCAGATGCAGATCCGTGAAGGTGGTCCCCGGGGGGGCCTCGATGGGATCCAGCGTGAGCGCGGCGGCGGAGTCTGCGACGGTGGTGGAATCGGCCCGGCTCGCTCGCACGACCTGCCACTCCGGGGCAGGCCAGGTCAGGGAGAACTCGAACCGCAAGCGATCCGGCGAGAGGCGGCCAAGCTGGCCATGATCGTCCAGCACCAGGGGCCCGGCGGCCTGCCAGAGGGCCATGCCCCGGTCTGGGTCCAGCCGGGGCAGGCGCGGAGGATCCTGGCGGGTCAGGGCGAACGCCTGCGCCTTCCTGTCCCAGGCGCACTTCGCGGACGCCGAGCGGAAGGCGTCGGCGCTGTTGAGCAGGAGGAAGCGGGTGCCGTTGCTGTCCATGGAGCCTCAGCACAGATCCGGGATGACGGGCACGGGAATGGGCTGCGGACCGGCGGGAGCTCCGGGTCTGGCTGGAGCGAAGCCCCGGGGTGGCGCGGGCATGGCTTCACCGGACTGCAGCGCCACCGCCATGAGCTCCGGGAGCTGGTAGTCCGCGAGCCGGAGCTTCTGGCTTTCCTGGACCTCCAGCCAGACCTTGGAGCTCAGGTTCTGGGTGAAGAGGCGCACGCCGTTGACCGCTTCGACGCCATCCACGCGACCAGCCTGGGTCCGCAGCTCGTTGATCTCCACACTCCGCCCCAGGGGCCAGCCTTCCCCGCGGGGACCCAGGGGACCCAGGGGCCAGAGGTAGCTCAGGATGGCCTGCTCCACCTCCCGGAAGACCTGCTGGGTGGTGGCGGGATCCACCACTTCCAGCGAGATGGCCACGGAGATCGGCTGGTACTGGGGGCTCAGGACATAGAGCTCCGTGCCAACCAGGATGCGGGTCTTCAGGTAGTCGAAGACATCCCGCAGCAGGCGCTTGGTGGGGCGGGGGAAGTGCCCCAGGGCCGGGGGGCCAGGCGGCAGCAGGAAGACGCTGATCACCCCGGCCTGGTTGCGGCGGACGGCCCGCAGGTTGGCACCGGGGGAGAAGCCAACGATGGCCTCAGCCCGGGCAACCGGATTGATGGGGTTGTCCAGGGCCAGGGTGGCGAAGTCTTCTGCCGTCACGGCCCGGTCCCGGTGGGTGAGGAACGCGGGAATGCGGCGCTCCGCCTGGGTCAGGGACTCCGCATCCACCCCCCCGCGGGTGGGCCACTCGTGGCGGACCTTGAGCAGGCTGCTGGGGGAGCTCAGGTCCTTGATCGCCCCTGGCTCCAGGTTGCTGCGGCTCCCGCCACCGTAGCGGTAGGCCGCGGCCCGGATGCGGGCATCTGCGGGGGGCTGCTTCCCGCGTACCCCATCGCCAAAGCGCAGGGTGCCACTGGAGGCATCCAGCCTGTAGTGGCGGTCTGCCGGTCCGCTGCTGGCGAAGTGATCCACCGGAAGCCAGGGCTCGAACTGGCTGCGCTCGGAGACTTCAATGGCGATGGCGTTGGGATCGATGTCGCCATCCGGCAGCTTCACGACCTGATCCGGGCGCCCGGTACCCAGGGCCAGCATCACATCCCGAGCCACGCCCTGCCCCAGGACTTCCACGGCGTTCACGGCGAGGTAGCCCAGGCTGAGGGTCTCGCTTGGGCAGCGCAGGCGGAGCCAGAAGAGCAGCTGACCGGGCTTCAGGTCTGCCGGGGCTTCCGGGGGGGTGTCGCCGTAGCCGGCATACTGCGGGTCGATGCCGTCCAGGACGCTGAGGAAGTCTGCCTCCCGGGGCAGGCGGAGGCGGGCCACGCCCACCTGACGGCCCCCCTTGGAGCTGTCCTCCACCTGCTCCAGCGGCAGGTATTCAACATCCAGGGGCCTCTCCTTGTCGGGCCACCAGGCCAGATCCCAGTGCAGCTGGCGGGGCTGAAGCTCCGCCGCCAGCTCCCCATCCAGCTCGGTCTCCGGTGCCAGTCCGAGGTTCAGGATGATCCCGGCGAGCTGCTTCCGGATCCGGGCGGCGCTCTTCACCGATTTTTCCGGCAGACAGACCGCCAGATGGAAGGCCTTATCAAAGGCTGGCGCCAGATCAAGGGGATCCTTGCCCGGCACCAGGCTGGTTGGCCGGAAGGCGGCGGGTTCCACGCCGTACTGCTCCCGCAGCTGGCTGAGACTGATCCCCTCGGCGGTGAGGGTCACGGGATCCAGCGTTTTCTTGATGAGCACCCGCAGCTCCAGCGGGGTGGGCTTGAGCTCTCCCTGGGTGGTGAAGTTCACCTGCCCCGCCTTCAGCAGGGATTCCTTGGCCAGGAGGGGCGGCAGGGCGCCCTGGCCGTCCAGACCGAGGGCATCGATGGCGACGATCCCCCGCGCGGGCTTGGCTGAGCGCAGGGGGAGCTGCAGGAGGTTGAGAAAGGCCAGGCGCTGGCGCTCAGGGATCTGGTTGGCGCGGTAGAGCACGGTCTCGATGAGCCAGGCGAACAGGTCCACCAGGGCATTCACGGGATCGCCGGGGGCGACCACGGTGAGTTCCGGAAGCTGGCGGGAGAGGCGTCCGCGCAGCTCCGCCACCAGGTCATCGAACCGGCGGTCGTCCAGGTTGGGGATGGGGAATGGCATGGTTTCCCTCGGGGGCTAGCGGGTGGGTGGTCCGAGTTCCAGGGCGAGGTCCAGGGTTCCTGCTGTGCCGTCCTGTTTCAGGCGGTAGTGGATGGAGAGGTCCACGTGGGAGAGGCGCTGGGGATCCGGCAGGACGCGCACATCGTCCACGGTCACCCGCGGCTCCCAGCGGTTGAGGGCCTGCTGGGCGGCATCCGCCAGCAGGGCACGGGTGGTCTCGTTGTTGGGCTGGTGGATGAAGTTGCGAATGCCCGCTCCGAACTCCGGTCGCATCAGCCGCTCACCCGGACGCGTGAGGAGGATGTTGACCATCACCTCGCGCACGCTCTTGTTCCCGGCCTGCCAGGGCATCCGGCCGTTCTCGCCGATGCCGTCCAGCAGCGGAAAACTCAACATGGGAACAATGGCTGGGCTCATGGATTCAGGCTCCCTGTTCGGACTTCAGGCAGAGGCGGGGCAGGGCGAGGAAGGCCCAGGGCAGCCACCAGAAGAAGAGGTTCAGCAGGTTCAGGATGACCATCAGCAGGACCATGGCGCACAGCGTGATGGCGGGCAGGCTGAAGCTGAAGCTCATGCAGATGCCCGCCTTGTTGCCCCCTCCGCCGGCCTTCAGACCCAGGTCCGGCTTGATCTTGGTGAGGATGTCCGCCAGGGACTTGGGCGCAAGCATGGCCAGTCCCTTGGCCGAACCCCGGCGCAGATCGTCCAGTCCCGGCAGCTGGATGGCGGTGGGCCGCTGGGCATCCGGATCCAGGGGCGACGCGACCCTGAAGCGGGGGGAGGCAGGCCCCCAGCTGATCCGCTCACAGCCGCACACATCGATCCAGCGCACGAAGGGGACCACGATGAAGGTGTCCTCCTGGCCCTGGCCGAAGCGAGGCAGGGCCAGGCCTTCCTCGAGCACGGTCATGGCCCGCTTGGTCCGCTGCACCAGCAGGTCCCGGAGATCCCGGGCATCGGCCTGGGTGCACCAGAGCGTGTCCTGGCGCGGCGTGGATTGGAGCTCGCCAGCTGGGCTCTTGCCCGTCTGCAGGGGGAGCGGCGCACTGGCAAGGCTGGTCTCCCCGCGGGCCAGCTGGGTGAGCCAGAGGCCCACTGCGTCACCGCTCGTGGTCAGGTACTCGAGCAGGGACTCCTTCCGCTGGGTGGGAACCAGGAGCTGGGTGACGGGGCCAGATGGGCCAATGCTAGTGCCCTGCGCGAAGAAGTGGATCCGCCCGAGGAGCGTCCGGAGCGGCCCATTGTCCGGGTTGGCAACCTCGGTGATGCGGTAGCGGAACAGCAGGGTTGCCAGGAGCTGCTGCAGGCCTTCTGTTGCCAGGCCATGATCGGCCTGGAGCCCATCGGTGATGCGCCAGGGATGCGCCTGCTGGAGGCCGAAGGGCCAGGCATGTTCCATGGCCAGGGTGGGTGCCCCGGCACCGGGAGTGGGGATCACGGGCTGCTGCTGCTCCCGGTAGCTGCCCCCCAGGGGGAGGTAGCCCCAGAGCAGGGTATGGCGCCGCAGCTTGCCTCCGACGCCCGGACGCTGGACCGGGAGGGGGTGCATGGGGTAGGTCTCCTCGCCGCTGTAGGACGGCTCGGGGAAGCGCTGCTGCACCAGTCGGTGGTTGAGCATCCGGCGGTAATCCGAGGGCTCGTAGGTGGGGATCGGCCCGGCGGACCAGCCCAGGGCCTGGCCGTCCTGCAGCATCCAGCGCTGGATGGTGCCATCGCGCAGCACTCGGCGGACCACCAGACCGGCAGAGGTGATCCGCTGGGGATCAAAGGCGGGCTGGCGGAAGCGCAGGCAGCTTACTTCGCAGCAGGCCAGGTAGAAGGCGCGATGCATGGGCAGGCGCAGCGCCGGGTGGTCTTGAAACCGGCCAAAGCGATCCTGGGTGAACCACGGCTGGTCTGGTGTCCCCGTCAGCCTCCCCTGCTGGGCATCGTGCAGGAACCGCGGGACGAACTGATCGTCCAGGTAGCGGTGCAGGGAGGTCTCCAGGCTCCGGGCATAGTAGCCCTGGTGGAGGCGGGGGGCGTGGCGCACTGCGCCCCCGGGGGTCCGCACGGCGGTCCTCACCATATGTTCCCCGCACCGGGAGTGTAGGAAGCCGCTACCACGCTGTTGGTGATGAGGGTGTCGCACTGGACCACGCCGGAGAACCGGCTCATGCCTGCGTTGACCTGCACCATGCTCGCGGTGACCTCCACCTGGGAGGCCTGTACTTTCACATTGGCAGCCGAAGAGATGGTGATGCCTGAAGGGGTCATCTCGATCTTCTCGGAGTCCCGCTCGATCTTCACGGACTGACCGGAGTCATCCAGGGTGATGTGGTACCCATTAGGGGTCTCGATTTTTACCTTCGGGGCTTCGTCATCCAGCAGCAGCTTGATGCCCTTCGGTGTCTGCAGGAAGTAGCGCTGCTCCACCCTGTCCGCACCGTATGGGATGCTGCTCGAGCCACTCCATACGGCCCCCAGCACCATGGGCAGATCGGGACTGATGAAGGCCAGCACGACCTGCTCATCCTGCCGAGGCAGCCAGGAGATGCCGTAGCCACTGCCGGCGCTCGGGACCAGCACCGAGGCCCAGACCTCCAGGCCCGTGGCATGGAGGCGGACCTGGATGCGGCCCCGGGCCTCGGGGTCCGCGTTGTCCAGCACCTGACCCAGGTGGAGATCACGGAGGGAGCCCAGCGAGTGGCCGCTCATGGCTAAATGGTCCAGTCCGGGCGCTGGACCTGGAGGTGGCTGCAGAAGCCCTGGGTGCTGTCGAAGCTGTGCTCGCAGCTGACGACCCGGTACTTGCCATTGAAGCGGGAGGAGAGCCCTGTCACCTCGACCTCGCGGCCACTGCGGAGGGAGCCGTCGCCCCTGCAGGAGAGATCGCCGTGGACGAAGCGGGAGGCCTTCTGGCGGAACTGCTTCTCGGCGAGGGCCTCGGCCTCACTCTGGCTGCGGGCAAAGGGATGCGGCGGAAAGGAAGGACTGGCCCAGCTCAGTCTCTGGAGCTCCTGATAGGCGGTCTGGCCAGCTGGGGCAAAACTCAGGCTGGACTTGGTGCCATCGGCGGTGGCGTCCTCCTTGAGGTTGTAGCCCTTGACCGTCAGCGCGGTGGGCTGGTGGTTCAGGTCGGCAATGAGCCGGGCCCGCTCCGGCGTCAGCGGGAATGGCTCCGGATCCGGTTCCTCGTCCCTGACCCGGAGGGAGCCGTCCACCATGCGGAGGCTCACGTCGTAGGGGGCCAGCTCCCGCAGCAGGAAAGCCAGCGGACTCTCGTTCACCTGTAGCCAGGTGCCCGTAGCAGAGGACACCGAGACATCGGCCGAAAGACCAGCCTGGCTGGCCAGCTGCTGGACCACATCATCCAGGCTCATGTCTGCGAAGGCCTGGCTGGCGCGCCCCCTTGCCAGGCGATGAAGCTTGTCCTCGGCCAGGATGGTCAGCTGGGGCGCACCCTCCCCGAAGCGCTCCTCCAGGGCTGTGATCTCGCCCGTAAAGCAAGGCGGCGCGTCGCTTCCCCCAAGGGTGATGTCCAGTTTGCTGCCCAGGCGCAGGTCCTGGAAAAGGAAGCCCGGATCAGGGCCACCGGTGTTGCCCCAGTTCAGCAGCAGCACCTCGGCGCTGGCCATTCCCGTCAGGGGTTGCCTCACCTTCACCGCAAGCGCGGCCTCGTTGAGGTTGGGCTGGTCCTGCCCGTCCACTTGGAACCGGGGCCGGGCGCTGACGAAGGCGGCGCTGCTAGTCGACGGCAAGACGGGCCTCCCTTTCCCGGCTTAAGGCCAGGCGCTCGAAGAGGGTCTCGACGGAAACTCCGCCCGTGGGTTGGACGGTGGCCTCGGGTCCGTGGCTCGTGGCATCCGGCACGGTCGTCATGGTGAGTTCGTTAATGACAACGGCCATCAGAGGCCTCCCAGGGAGGGCAGCTGGAGGCCACCGTCCACCGTAAAGCGGGGGTTCTCCAGGCCGTTGTAGCTGGCGAGGAGGCGCCACTGCTTCGGATCCACACCGGCAACCTGGGCGGCCCGGTCCACGCTGGTGGACGCGGCGGTGGGCACGAACCGGGGCACCTCGCGCTGGGCGGCCGTGACGGCAGCGTCCATCTCAAACTGGTAGCGGTCCTCCTTGAAGGTGAGAGAGAGCGTGGCGCGGAGAGGAATCCCTTCGGGGGCGAAGAAATCCAGAGTCTCGTTGTAGGCCGACAGCATGCCGGTGAACTTGAAGGCGCCCCACTGAAAGCGGCACTTCTTCGGTGCCAGCGGCTGATTGGGTCTGCCCTCTTGCGGCTTCATGAAGGTCTCTGCGATCTTCTGCGTCAGCTTGCGGACATCCGAGTTGGCCTGGATGTCCTGGGTCGGTGCTGTGGTGTCGAAGACCAGCTCCACCGCCAGGGTGGACTCACTCTTCTCCACGAACTGCGCTGCAGCACCACTGGGCCCGCCAGAGCCAGAGCGGTTCTCGGCCCGCATGGTGTTGGCCAGGGTGACGCGGAGGGTCGCAGGGTTGAACTGGACCTGGATGTGCTTGGCGACATCTGTTTCCAGCTGATCCCCGTTCATGGGAATCAGCTTGGCGCGAGCGAATTGAAGTTGTGCCATGGGAGCCAGCCTCAGGGGTTGCGTTCGAGTTCCAGACCTTCGTGCACCAGGTGGAGCTCTTCCAGAGCCACCTGATTGGCGGTGGCCGACAAGTCGGAGCCCTTGAACTTGGTGGGCAGGGCGCGGTGGATGCGCCAGCGGAGCAGGGGGCTGTTCTCGCCGGGCTTGAGAACCTCAATCACGCCCTCATAGCGGAGGGCGTAGTTCGCCTGGCGGGTGGTGAGATCAAACCAGGTCCACAGATCCGCGACCTGGGTGATGCCCCGCTTCAGGATGATGGGTGGGAAGGAGGTGGGGCCCGAGAGCTGCAATTCGCCCCAGTTGTTGCCACCCACCTTGATGGCCTTGGGGGTCATGGTGGCCTCGAGACCGGTCACTTCACTGAAGGCCCCCTGGCAGAGGAGAGCGCCGCCGTCATCGGAGAGCGTCACCCGGAAGCGAAAGGGGATGAACTCCCCAGCGAAGGTGCCCTCAGCCATGGCTCGCCTCGATGGCCGTCTCGACGCCGCCCGCATGCCGGTCGTGGGCAAAGGTGATGCGGATCAGGTCCAGGGGATAGGCCGGAGCCAGCTCGATGTCGAAGATGATGGTGGACTCCCCCTCCTGCCGGGAGGTGAGACGGAAGGCCTCCTCCGGTCGCGCGCCGCGCAGGGCGCCGTTGGCATGCAGGCGGGTGAAGAAGCTCCGCAGGGCCATGTCGAGCCGCGGATCCCGGGGGTCGAGGTCAAAGACCACCCGCTCGCCGAGCCGCTGCAGCTCCCGCCGGATCCAGCCCATGAAGCGCATCACCTCCGCCGAACGCCAGTGTTCAAGGCCGCGTCCGAGGGGGCTCAGCTGCTGGAGGGCAAGGCTGGGCAGGCAGGGCACGCAGAGCCGCTCGTCATCCAGCTGGGGACCGCTCCCGTGACTGATCAGCACGCTGATACCGGGGGACTGCCGCAGGGTCGTGGCCTGCTGTTGGCTGATGGCCGGATAGGGCAGTCGCAGGCCAGGCATGGGGCGACCGGCCATGGAGTGCCAGGGGCCCTGCTGGTGGCTTACGGCGGCCTGCATCCCGGCAATCAGTCCGCTGGCGGAGCAGAGGGGCCGTCCCGGTCCGCGGAGGTAGGGATAGAGCAGCTGGAGGTGCCGGAGCTTCTCGCCCAGCTCGCCATGGACGCCGGCACCGCTCTGGCCTGAGATCCTTCCCAGCAGCTGCAGGAACGCGGGGGCTGGGGTGAGGTGCTCGCCCTGCAGCAGGGGGTCCAGGGGCAGGCTCAAGAGACAGATCAGGTCGGGGCGGTGCTGCGCCAGGGCCCGAATGATGGGGAGGACGATCGCCTCGGGGGCCAGCAGCGCCGACGAGGCTGGAAGCTCGCTGGAGTAGCGCCGTTCCCGGTGGGTATCGTCCGGCACTTCACAGTCGGGACGGAAGCTGGGGGGAGGATTGTCCAGGCGCAGCCGGGGGATGTCCGGCAGGTCGGCCGGCACCTGGAGGCGCTCCAGGTCCGGCAGGGCCAGCACCCCGATCCGTGGAATCAACAGGGCGCGATCAAAGGCGCCCAGGGTTTCCACATGCACCGGATCCGCTCCTGGCCGGGGCAGGAAGGCCGCCTGGCCGCTTGCTTCGGGTACGCGCAGGATCCAGAGCTTCTTGGCGCCCTGGGTGGTGGCGTCGCCAGCGAAGAAATCCTGCACTGCGGCCGGCAGCCAGGCCAAGCCACCCGCGAGGGTGCTCCGGTAGGCACAGGGCTCATCGAAGGCATCAGGGAACAGGGCCTGAAACTGCCCAAAGCTGAAGAGCGGGATGGGCAGGTTGTAGAGGGCCCGGTGGTCCAGGAGGAAGTGCAGCCTTGCGGCCAGGGGCACGGGCTCAGCCAGCAGGGCCGCGAGGAAGCGGTCCTGGTCCGCGGGGTTGCCCATGCCCTCGGGCAGGTAGAGCCGGAGCAGTCGCTCGGTCAGTCCCAGGTCCTGCAGAATCGTGGTGATGGCGGCGTTGTCTGGATCGGCCTGTTGCAGGAGGCTGCGGAGCCTGGGGTGAGCGCCCAGGGCCGAGACCAGCCCTGGATCCCGGTCCATGGCCCTCAGGAAGGCTGCGCTGGGGCCGAACCCCAGTGCGGCGACCTCCGCCAGCAGCGGTGCATCGCCCGCGAGACGCCGCCACCGCGCCGCCCCGTCCCGGGATGGACAGTGGCCGATCAGAGCCACCTCCAGCAGGGGGGGCTTGATCAGCGCGGGGCGGGCGTCCAGTTCGACGCGGTTGTCGGCGAGGAGCACCGGACTACTCCTGGGTAATGTGTTCCACCGAAAGGACCAGCTCTTCCATGGCGACATCGCCCCCGCCCTTGGCTGCCAGGGTGGGGCCCGTCCACTTGATCGGCATGCAGTTGATCAGTTTCCAGGTCACGGAAGTCTTGCTCCGGTCCTCACTCAGGAGCTTGATGGTGATGGTGCGCTTGGCTTCGGAGAGCTTGCCGTCGCGGCACTTCTCGATCCACTCGTAGATGTTGTTGGCGCCGATGACACCGCGCTTGAGGGTGACATCCCCGGACTTGTGGATGCCCGGCACCTTGCGCACATGGTTCACCACGCTGTTGCCAGCCCGGTATTCGGCGACGGTGACCTCGGTGTTGAGGCCTGATACCTCGGAAAAGCCGGCCTGAACCTCGGTGCCCTGTCCAGGTTCGAGCTCGACCAGATAGTTGAAGGCGGCGTAGGGGGTCTCACGGAAAGTAGCCATTGCTCAGTTCTCCCGGTCTCAGGCTTCAGCCGTTTTCTGGCCAATGCGGAATATGACGAACTCCGCGGGTTTCAGGGCAGCGACACCCACGACGCAGACCATGCGGCCGTTGTCGATGTCGTTCTGGGTCATGGTGGAGCGGTCGCAGCGGACGAAGTAGGCGTCCTTGGCGGTGCCTCCCAGCAGGCGGCCGGACTTCCACTCGTTGTAGAGGAAGTCCTCCACGGAGCTGCGGATGTTGGCCCACAGGCCTTCCCCGTTGGGTTCGAACACGGCCCACTGGGTGGACTTCTCGATGGACCGCTCCAGGAAGTGGAAGTAGCGGCGCACATTGACATATTTCCATTCGGGATCGCTGGAGAGCGTGCGGCCCCCCCAGACCCGGTGTCCCCGGTCGGGGAAGGAGCGCAGGCAGTTGATGCCATTGGGATTCAGCAGCTCCTGCTGGAACTTGTTGAGGTCCTGCTCAAACTTGAGGGCGCCAAGGACGACCTCATTGGCCGGAGCCTTGTGTACGCCGCGGTCCACATCGGTGCGGGCGAAGATGCCCGCCATGAAGCCCGAGGGGGGCACATTTATTTCCAGGCGCGCGCCCGTGGGATCACTGATCACAACCCAGGGGTAGTAGAGGGCCAGGCGGGTGTCGTCGAAGTCGTTGCGGAATTCCCGGACCTCGCCCAGGGACATGCCCTCCCGGGGATCCACGATGCCCACGCGGTAGCGCATCTTGCGGCAGTGCTTCTGCATCTCCATGAGCACGGCTTTGTGGGTGGCCATATGGGCGGCGGCGGCGGGCACCATGACGATGGAGATGTCCTCCACGCTCTCGAGGGCGGCGAGCCCGGTGCTGCCGTTGATGAGGTCTTCCGTACCTGCGTAATCCACGGCGGCGGGAACGCTGCCATCGGTTCCGCCCGTGAGCTTGATGATGCAGCGCGGGCCGTCCAGGGATCCCGCCGGCGGCGCCAGGTCCGTCGGATCATACAGCTTTTCCAGGGCAGCCAGAACCTTGGTGCCACTGGGACTCGTCCCCAGGGCACAGGCGACGGGTTGGGTCAGCTCATCCATCTTGCGGGCAGGGGCCGCGGGCAGGAGGGCGTCCAGGCTGTTGCCGAGGCCTGGTGCAACGGTGAGGTTGCCGGTGCGCCAGATGATCTCGCCGTCCTTGCCGGTGCGGTGGACATCGAGGTCAAACAGCCGGACCGAGAGGCTCTCGATAAAGGCCGACTGTCCCTGGAGCACCGCCAGGGGCAGGCTCACGTCTGCGGCCAGCCCAGCATTCCGTGCGGCGGGCAGGGTCAGGGTGGAACCGTTGGCGTCCAGGAAGCCAACCAGGTTGGAGAAGGTGCTGAAGTTGAAGCTGGCATCGTAGGCGCTGAGGTTCAGCCCCACCCCGCCGGACTTCTTCAGCTTCAGCACCGCCAGGGTTCCGTCCGCCAGCGCACTCTGCTGGGGCCGGCGGGCACTCACGCGGTAGACCTTCGCATCCGTCGGCAGACCGGCGATCTTGAGGGCAGTGAGTGGATCGGCGCCGCCGATGGGATCGGTGGTGCCGGGCTTCAAGGCGACGGCAGTGTTCTGCACCACAAAGTCCGCGCCGGTTCGCTTCACGATGGCCTTCACATCCATGGGGAACTTGTCCGCCGTTGGCTTGGCGCCACTCTTGGCGGCCACCGGCACGCCGTTGGCAACCAGGAACACCACCTCCCCCTCGCTCACGGTGTTCAGCACCGTCTCCACCAGCAGGTGCTCCGTGGACTTCCAGTGCAGCTCCAGGGCGTAGTTGGCCACTGCGCCAGGGAAGCGACTGGTGAAGGTGACATCCGTCAGGTCATCCGCCTTGGCCGCGGTCAGTGCGGTGGGGCCGCTGCCATCGTCGGCGGCCCGGCTGACGCGGGCCACGAAGAGCTGCTTGCCGCCGTTGTCAAAGAAGGCGCGAGCGGCGTGGGAGGTGTAGTTGGGCACCGTGGTGGTGGTCGTGTCGTCCACCTTGAAGGTCAGGTCCGCAGCGTCTCCAAAGGTGCGCTCGAAGTCGGCGAAGCTGGTGAGGGCCTCGGGCACCCCACTCAGGGGGCCGGTGCGGGTTGGCCCCACCAGGGAGGCGACACTGGTGCCCACCCCTTCGATGGATTTGCTGCGGAAGCTGGTCTCCTCGATGAAGACGCCTGGAGCGAGATACTCGGGCATGTCTGCTTCTCCTTTTAGGATAACTGGCGGGGTCAGCCTGCCTGAACGGCGAGACGCCCTAATCCAGGGCTTTGCACGGGGGTAAGGACTCCGGGGGTGAGCTGGAAGGTGAGCTTTGGAGCGAAGACGGGCTTGCCGGAGGCATTCACGCCCGTCGCCACCTTCACCGAGGGCAGGACGTCCGGATCCACGGGCGAGTCCCTGCCGGTGTGCGGGAGGGCGAAGACCCGGAGGCGGGTGGTGTAGGTGGCGGCGGGCGCGTCCTTGGTGAGGGCCGGTACCCGGTCCAGGGGCAGCAGAAAGTCGCCGAAGGCATCGGCCTGCGCGCTGAAATCCAGCGGCGGACCCACTGATGGCGTGACCTGGACCCGCACCAGCGCCCAGGCTGCTGGTGTGCCGTCGGCCCAGGCAAGGCTGCCTCGGAGGCCGCATTTCGAGACCCCCTGGGTGCCCGTGGGTGAGCGGTAGAGGGCCACCGCGTGGCCATTGCCACCCCCTGCCAGGAAGGAGAAGCGACGCGGCAGGAAGATCCCCGCCGGATCACTCAGGACGCCAGCCATCTCGTAGAGCGTCGTGGGAGCAGGAGGAATCAGGCTGGTGTCCAGCGAGGTGGCCTGGAGACCGGTGCTCCCGGCCACCCGTTCCCGCCACAGCTTGGTGTTCGAGCTGCCGTGGATCAGGCGGAGATCGGCGGGAGCCTTGGAGAGCGCGATGGAGAGGGTCTCCGGTGCCACGGGTCGTCGCCGTGCCCCGTCCCGCCCCGTGGCCTCTGTCCACTCGATCCAGTCACTGCCGTGACGGTAGGTGGCTTCGGCACTCACGACGGACCTCCATCCAGCTTGAAGACCTGGGTCTTCACCAGGGGGCCTTCCGGAGGCTCCTGATCAGGCGAGAGGCGCACGGTCTTGATGATGTAAGGGCTGGAGAGGTAGTAGTCGCCGGGCATGCTGTCCCACAGGCGCATCAGATCTTCGGTGCTCATGTCGTCCGGGATGACCTGCACCGAATCCGAATCCCCCCAGGTGGGGTCCGATAAGCTCAGATGCGATGCATCCAGCACGAGCGCGCCGCCGAGGATCTGCATGGCCGCCGACAGGTAGGTGATCTCGGCTTCCGACGATGTGCTCCAACCCACGAGCAGGATGTGCAGGTTGAGGGGGAGCTCCGGGCTGGGCAAATGGCGCCCTTCGGGGACAGGCAGGTAGCGGTTGCGGCCGAAGGGGTCCACGGCCAGGCGATGCAGGTAGATGCCCAGGGTCTCCGTCGAGGGGGGTGACATCAGGTCCTTGGAGCCGAGGATGACGACCTTCGGATTCCCACCCAGGGAGACCGCCAGGCGCTGGGAGAGGCGCTCCTTGAGTGCCAATAACACCCCCATGATGGCTCGGTGGGATGCCAACTCTTCCTCCTGGTTATGGATTGACAAGGAGGGTGATACCACCCGCTAAAAATAAAAGCAATGGTAGGAAAAAATAAACAAAAAACCTCGTTACCATTCTTGACGCAAAAGAGATAAATAGGTAAAAAACGGCTAAGATCCTCATTTCGAATCCTATGGATGCGCCTCCGGGTCGGCTCTGGGCCCCCCGCATCCTCGCTGGGCCCTGGGACCCTTTGCCTCGTCCTTCGGAGCCGCTCCGTCCCCCACCAGGACTCGGCGCAATCGCCCGCGTGGGGTGGTGAAGTCCGTTTCGTGGCAATCATTACAGAGCAACCCTTGCCGATGCTCTGGGGGCTTAGCGGTGCTCAGTCCATCCCGGGGGGGGAAGGCCTGAGGGCTTTTCCCGCATTTCTCGACCACCGAGGTCGCCGATCCAGGCTTCCAGGAAGAAGTGCCCAGCGCGCCGAGCGAAGGGGATGGTCAGCAGAAGGGCACCAGAAATCAGGGCTGTCCGGTCTTAGGCGTGGCCATTTGGGCCAGGAGCTGTTGGAAGCGAGGCTCATCCCGCTTGATGACAAGCCCGGCACGGCAGGCCGCTTCGACAACGCGGAGATGGGCCGCGGGGTCTACCGACTTCTCCGCCGCAGCAAGCTCCAGAACGGCCCTGAGCAGCGCCAGGCGATAGTCTCTGGGGTTGGCGCGTTCACCCGCCGCGAGGGCTGCCCGGCAGGCTGCCCAGGTCGGTGTGGGGTCCTGCCCCGCCGCAGCCCTGGCCTGACCTTCGGCCAGCTGGGCATCCGCTGCGGCGAGTTGCAGCTGGGCATTGCCTGGGTTGATGGCCTGGCCCTGTCGGGCGGTGGCGACTGCGGCTTGCACCTGGGGCCAGGGATCCTGGCCGGCAGCAAGGGCCATGCGGGCCGCCAGGGCGTGGGCTCGGGGCAGGTGGTAGTAGGCGTAGGCGAAGTGCGGCTCCCGGGTCCGACAGGCCTCCAGGCGGGCAATGGCCTTGGCCACCGTGGCCGCGCCTTGCCGACGGTGGGTCCACTCCCACTCCGCCTGCTCAAGGAGAGCCTGGCCGCAGATGGTGAGGTAGAAGCTGCTGTCCCGGAGCTCCGGTGCGGTTCCAAGCCCTGCGAGAGCGGCTTGGATTTCGCTGTAGGCATGCCCTGGGTACTGGCCTCGATCGGCCATGACCTTGGCCTCGAGCAGGCGGGTAAAGATGTGGTGGGGGTCAGGAGCGACCTGCTCCCGCCACCGCCGCGCATGGTCGAGGGCCTCATCAGGACTTCGACCGAATCGCTGGTCAGCATCCGCCACCACCCACCAGAGGTTGTGGAGGGTGTTTTTGGCAACAATCCAGTCCTGCTCGCGCGACCAGGCCTCGCGGCTGGAAAACGCCTCCAGGCGCAGGGCGGTCCGCCGCACCATCTGCGCGGGGTCCTCCCCGGTGGAGAGCATGAGGAAACCCAGCTGCATGGAGGTGTTGGGCAGGAATGCCCTGATCTGCTCGGAGTCGGGGCGAATCTCCAGGGCCCGCTCAAGGAGTCGATGGGCGTCCAGGTAAGGCTGGCGCCTGCGATCGTTGCGCGCCGACCTGAGGATGGCTTCCGAGGTGAGCAGGTTGGCGCGGAGGAACAGGACGGCGTCGTCACTCGGGGCCAGCTGTTCCGCGCGCTGGAGCATGGCTTCACTGCGCAGGACGAGGGCGTGAGCCTGTTCGCTGGTGCTCGTGGAGAGATCGGTGAAGGTGTTGCCATAGACGTTGGTGGAGCGGGCGATCCAGGCTTCATAGAGCCAGGGGGCCTCCTCGAGGGCCTTGGCGTAGTGCTGGTCCGCCTCGCTGAAGCGTCCTTCCGCATGGGCGACCAGGCCGGCGCCGTACTCAGGATGATCGACTGTGGCACCACCGGCCCTGGTCAGCCACTGCAGGGCCGGGGGCACCAAGGCCGACCTCTGCTTCTGGCGCGCTTCCATGGGGGTGTGCTGAGCGCCGGCCAGGAGGTTCGCCTCCTCGTACTGCTTCAGCAGGGCCAGCCCGAGCCCATAGGCCACTTCGGAGGCCTGGAACCCGGCCTGCCAAGCGGCCTCCAGCTCCCGGCTGGCTTCGGGGTACTTCCGCAGAGCGAGGAAGCCTCGCCCCAGGGCGTAGTGGCCGGGCCCATCAGCGGGTCGGCCCAGCTGGGCCATGTTCTTACGGATGGCCTCCATCCGCGCGAGCAGCCTCGCTTCTGCGGGCCGGATGTCGTGGCTGGGCATCATGCGCTCGATGCGCAGGAGATGCTCGGCATCGCGGATCTCCATCCCGAAGCGCTGGGCAGCCTGCTCCCGGACTGTGGCGGCGGTGCGGATGTTGTAGTTCCAGACCAGCAGCCCAACCGTTGCCAACAGGCCAGCGGCAGTGGTTCTGGCCAGGGCCGGCTTGCGCTTCGCCCACCGCTGGAGCTGGCCAAGCAGGCTGATGGGCTGAGCCTGGATGGGTTCTCCCGCCAGCCAGCGGCGCAGGTCTTCCTCCAGAGCGAAGGCGGTGGGATAGCGTCGGCCCGGATCGCGCTCCAGGCACTTCAGGGTGATGGTCTCCAGGTCCTTGGGGATGCTCCAGTTGAGGCGGCGCAAGGGGGACACCGTGGTGTGCTCCTGCTGGCTGATGATGCCGCCCAGGGTGGACCCCTCATAGGGCGGCGCCCCGCTCAGCAGGCTGTAGAGGGTGGCCCCCAGGCTGTAGATGTCGGAGGTGGGGCCCATGGGTTCTCCCCGGGCCTGTTCGGGGCTCATGAAGGCGGGGGTTCCCATGACGGCCCAGGAGAGGGTGAGGTCCGGCGCCCGCAGGTCTCTGGCCAAGCCAAAATCCACCACGAAGGGCTTCATGAGCTCGCCGGACTGGCCTTCCACGAGGATGTTCATCGGCTTCAGGTCCCGGTGGATGAGGCCGGCCTGATGAGCCTCATGCAAGGCCGAGGCGACGTCGGCCATGATCCTGACCAGGTCGGTCCGGGACAGGTGCGGCCGCAGCTCAGCAAGGGACTGCCCATGCACCAGCTGCATGGCGATGTAGGGGCGGTCGCCGGCCTGGCCCACATCGTAGATCTGACAGATGCAGGGGTGCACCAGCTTGGCCTGATTCTGGGCCTCCCG
>CAIMFT010000078.1 GCA_903840385.1 uncultured Holophagaceae bacterium | reverse complement strand
GTAGTGCAGGTGGAAGGCCCGCACCGTGGCGGCAGGGTCCTTGAGCGAGTACCCGATCACCTTCAATGCCAGCCAGGGATCGAAGCCGGCGGGAGGGTCCACCAGCACCGCGTCGGGCCACAGTCCATAGCCCCGCTCCGCCAGGAGCTTCCAGGGGAAGGCACCGTTGGGATCCTGCTTGCGCACCGGGTCCACATCCGCATGGCCCGTCACATTGGTGCGAGGGATGCTGAAGCGGCGGGTGAGGTCCTCCAGCACGATCAGCAGGGCGTCGATCTGGGGCTGGGCAAAGGGCTCATAGCCATTGTTGTCCAGCTCGATGCCGATGGAGATGGAGTTGAGGTCCCGGAAGGGTCCCCAGGTGCCGCCCCCGGCATGGTAGGCCCGATGGTCATCCGAGACCAGCTGGGCCAAGCGGCCATCCCGCCCGATGAGGTAGTGGGAGCTGACGGGCCCGCCGCTGTTCTGGGTCTGCAGAATGCGCAGGGCCCCTTCGAAGGTGGTTTCCGCAGTGTGGTGGATGACCACCATCTGGGGACGCCGGGCATTGAAGTTGGGCGAGGGCTCCCAGGCCGCCAGGGCATTGCGCGGAGCTTGGCAGGCCGAGGCCAACAGCAGGACCAAGGCCGCAGCCCAGAGGCGGCGCGGGGGCAGGCTGGAAAGCTGAGCCATGGCTACTTGGGAGCGGTGGCGGCGCTGCGGAACAGGTCCTTGAACTGGCCCCGACGGCGGACGACCTTGGCGGTGTTGCCACTCACCAGCACCTCGGCCGCCAGGGGTCGGGCGTTGTACTCGCTGGACATGGAGAACCCGTAGGCACCCGCATCCAGGATCACCACCAGATCGCCCGCCTTGGCCTTGGGCAGCAGACGGCCTTCCGCCAGGATGTCCCCGGTTTCGCAGACGTCCCCGGCGATGTCTACCGTGAGGGGATCGGCGGTGCGCCCGATGAGGCGCACCCGGTGGTAGGCCTGGTACATGGCGGGGCGCATGAGGGTGTTGAAGCCCGCGTCCACATTGACGAAGGTCTTCAGGGGGGTGGTCTTCACGGTGTTCACGCGGACCAGCAGATACCCAGCCCCGCCGACGAAGAAGCGCCCGGGCTCCAGCCAGAGGGTGGGCTCGTAGCCGGCAGCGGCGACGCCCTCCTTCCACACAGGCGCCAGGGCCTGGGCGAGCTCCTCGGGGGTCATGACCACCTGGCCGTCCCGGTAGGGGATCCCCAGTCCGCCGCCCAGATCCAGGAAGCCCAGGCGGATGTCGAGCTTGTCCTTCAGCTCCTTGACGAAGGCCAGCATCTTGCGGGCCGTGAGCAGGTAGCCTTCGGTCTCCGTGATCTGGGAGCCGATGTGGCAGTGCGCCCCCTCGATGAGGACTTCCGGCATGCCCTTGGCGGTCTCGTAGGCCTTGAAGGCGAGGCCGCCCTGGAGGTGCAGGCCAAACTTGGACTCGGCAATGCCGGTGTTGATCTGGTGGATGGTGTGGGGGTCTACGCCGGGGTTGATGCGGAAGCTGATGCGGGCCTGCTTCTTCTGGCGCCGGGCCTCGACCTGGATCTGGCTCAGCTCATCCATGGAGTCCACGTTGAGGACGGTGCCCAGGGCGATGGCCCGGCGTAGCTCCGCCGGCCCCTTGGAGGACGAGGTAAACATGATCTCAGGGCCCTTGTAGCCCACCTGGAGGGCCGTCTCGATCTCCCCGACGGACACCACCTCGGCACCCAGACCCTCGGCCCGCAGCAAGCCGATGACGGCCGGGTTGGTGTTGGCCTTGAGGGCGTACAGGATCCGCAGCTTGGGGAAGCGTGGCCCGAAGGCGGCCTTCAGGGCTGCAGCCTGGCCCTGGATGTGGGCCTGGTCGTAGATGTAGAGCGGCGTGCCGTGGGCATCGGCGAGGCGCCGAAAGGCGGCCTCGGCGCCGGGGGTTCCTACCCGGTCCGCCCGGGCGGCCAGCAGGGCCTCCTGGAGGGTGGGCTGCTTGGGGGTCTGGGCCAGGAGGCCCGGGGCGAGGAGAAGCAGGGCGAGGCTGAGGCGGCGGAGGGACACGGAGGGCTCCTGACGAAAAGGGGGATGCAACGGTGACAGGATGGCACGACCAGCGGCCAGAGGCAGGCTCAGCGAGCGGCTGGGAGCAGGCTGCTGGGCAGGTTCCAGGCCGCTCGGGCGGCTTCCAGGGCCGACTCGGGGAGCTGGATCAGCAGGGGGTTCTGGGCCGGATCCAGCCAGCGCAGCAGCTCCAGCAGGTCCTCGGCGGGGAGGGCCGTGCAGCCAGCCGTGCCGCCGCCGGGCGGGGGCGCCACGTGCAGGAAGATGCAGCTGCCGGCCCCCTTCACGGGGCGCAGGTCGTTGTAGTGGATCACCACCAGGTAGCGGTAGTGCTCCGTCTCCATGCGCAGGTACTCGCCAGAGCGCCAGGTCACCGGGGCCTTGGCCGTGGGGAGGGTGAGGATCTTGTTGTAGTCCGCGTGGTCCGGGTCATCCACGCAGCGATCGCAGTCTGTGGCCATGCGGTACGGGAAGCGGACTCCGGCGGGCGCACTGGGTGCATAGCCCCACATGTTGCCGAAGTTGAGGATGCCGGCGGGGGCGCGGCCATCCCCCTCGCGCTTGAGGGGACCGGCCACCGGCGGAGGCGGTGCGCCCTCGACGGTGCGCCAGGCCAATCCGGACTTGCCCACCCAGACGGACTGGGGAGCCCCCACGGCCACGAAGGCGCCGCCCCTGCGCTCGAAGCGCTGCAATTGGGCCTTGGCCTCGTTCCAGCCGGCGGTCGTGACCAGCAGCAGCTGCCCAGAGCGGGCCAGCTCCGCAGACCGGTCCCGAATCGCTTCG
>CAIMFT010000077.1 GCA_903840385.1 uncultured Holophagaceae bacterium | reverse complement strand
GCCTTCAAGATGGAGGCACGGAGGGATGGCCGAGCGGTTTAAGGCACCGGTCTTGAAAACCGACGTGGGCGTGAGCTCACCGCGAGTTCGAATCTCGCTCCCTCCGCCAACCGGCCCCCCCTGCCGGTCGCCGACTCCCTCCCCGGAGCCTCCTCTTCCCGATCCGAACCCAGGTGCCCCATGCAGCCCACTGAGAACCTCAACATTGAAGCCTTTGAGACCCTGCCGACGCCGGAGGAGGTCCATGCTCGCCTGCCCCTGACGGAGGCGGCCGCCCGCACGGTGGTGGAAGGCCGGCGCACCCTGGAGCGGATCCTGGACCGCAAGGACCCCCGCCTCTTCGTGGTGGTGGGGCCCTGCTCGATCCACGACCCGGTGGCCGGCGCCGACTATGCCCGACGCCTGAAGGCCCTAGCTGATGAGGTGGCGGACACGATGGTGCTGGTGATGCGGGTCTACTTCGAGAAGCCGCGCACCTCCACGGGCTGGAAGGGCTACATCAACGACCCCCGCATGGACGACACCTTCCACATCGAGGAGGGGCTCCAGAAGGCGCGGGCATTCCTGCTGGAGGTCAACGGCCTAGGCCTGCCGGCGGGCACGGAGGCTCTGGACCCCATCGCTCCCCAGTACCTGGGCGACCTCATCGCCTGGACGGCCATCGGGGCCCGCACCTCGGAGTCCCAGACCCACCGGGAGATGTCCTCCGGCCTGTCCACCCCCGTGGGCTTCAAGAACGGCACGGACGGCTCGGTAGACACGGCCATCAACGCCATCTTGTCCGCCGCCAGCCCCCACAGTTTCCTGGGACTGAGCAACCAGGGCCGCTCTTCCGTGGTCCGCACCCGGGGCAATGGCTACGGCCACCTGGTGCTGCGGGGCGGCGGCGATCGGCCCAACTACGACACCGTGAGCATCGCCATGGCCGAGCAGGCCTTGGCCAAGGCCAAGCTGGCCCGCAACATCGTGGTGGACTGTTCCCACGCCAACAGCGGCAAGAAGCCGGAGCTACAGCCGCTGGTCCTGCGGGACTGCCTGAACCAGATTGCCTGCGGCAACCGCTCCATCGTGGGCCTCATGCTCGAGAGTTTCCTGGAGGCTGGCAACCAGTCCATCCCCGCCGACCTTACGCAGCTGAAGTACGGCTGCTCCGTGACGGATGCGTGCATCGACTGGTCCACCACGGAGCGCGCCCTGCGGGATGCCCAGGCGGCCCTCCGGCCCCTGCTCCAGGCGCGGAGCTAGGCCACCCGGTCCCAGCCCTCGGCGGCCCGGGTCGGGAGATGACACCTTTGGGCCCACTGAAAATTCCTGCTCAATCCCCGCAGGAAGCGATTATTCTGAAGGGGTTCGAGGAGCGCTGCAGGACCCGGCAGATCGGCTGTGCGGGATCCGAGGCTCGGACACATTCCTCCAGGAACGGCGCTCACCTCAACCCTGAATCGGGTCGAAGAGGTGGGTTCGCCTCGCCGTCCCGGCCCCTCGAGGAGGTCCTTTGACCACCGCTGCCACCGATTTCACCGTTGCTGACCTGTCCCTGGCCCCTTGGGGCCGCAAGGAGATGGCCATCGCCGAGGGCGAGATGCCCGCTCTCATGGCCATCCGCAAGGAGTACGCGGATCGCCAGCCCCTCCAGGGCGCCCGGATTGCCGGGTCCCTGCACATGACCATCCAGACGGCGGTGCTTATTGAGACCCTCGCCGCCCTAGGCGCCCAGGTGCGCTGGGCCAGCTGCAACATCTACAGCACCCAGGACCACGCCGCGGCCGCCATCGCCGCCGGTGGCACCCCAGTCTTCGCCATCAAGGGCGAGACCCTGGAGCAGTACTGGGACTACACCCACCGCATCTTCGACTTCGAGGGTGGCGCCAATATGATCCTCGACGATGGCGGCGATGCGACCCTGCTCCTGCACCTGGGCGCCCGGGCCGAAAAGGATGCCAGCGTGCTTGACCACCCAGACAGCGAAGAGGCGCGGGTGCTCTTTGCCTCCATCCGCAGCCGCCTGGCCCAGGATCCGGGCTGGTACGCCACTCAGCTGGCCAAGATCGAGGGAGTGACCGAGGAAACCACCACCGGCGTGCATCGGCTCTACGAGATGGCCAAGCGGGGCGACCTCAAGATCCCGGCCATCAATGTCAATGACAGCGTCACCAAGAGCAAGTTCGACAACCTCTACGGCTGCCGGGAGTCCCTGGTGGACGCCATCAAGCGGGCGACCGACGTGATGGTCGCTGGCAAGATCGCCGTGGTCTGCGGCTACGGCGATGTGGGCAAGGGCAGCGCCCAAGCCCTGCGCGCCCTCAGCGCCCAGGTCTGGGTCACCGAGATCGATCCCATCTGCGCCCTGCAAGCGGCCATGGAGGGCTACCGCGTGGTCACCATGGACGAGGCCGCCAGCCAGGCTGACATCTTCGTGACCTGCACCGGCAACCTGCGGGTCATCACCCACGACCACATGGCCGCCATGAAGCACAACGCCATCGTGTGCAACATCGGCCACTTCGATAGCGAGATCGATGTCGCTAGCTTGGAGCAGTACCCGTGGGACGAGATTAAGCCCCAGGTGGACCATGTCATCTTCCCGGACGGCCACCGCATCATCCTGCTGGCCAAGGGTCGCCTGGTGAATCTCGGCTGCGGCACGGGCCACCCCAGCTATGTGATGTCGTCCTCCTTCGCCAACCAGACCCTGGCGCAGATCGAGCTGTGGACCAAGCGGGGCCAGTACCCCATCGGCGTCTACACCCTGCCCAAGCACTTGGACGAGCAGGTGGCGCGCCTGCAGTTGCAGACCCTCAACGCCCGCCTCACAGCCCTCCGCCCCGAGCAGGCTGAATACATCGGCGTGCCCATGGAAGGCCCCTACAAGACCGACCAGTACCGCTACTAGGCATCCCCATCTTCTGCTGAAACGCATCGCAGTTCAGATAGCACGGCGCCGCGAGGCGCCGTGCTTGTTTGCTGGCAATTGATGCCGTCATCAGGTGGGCATCTCGACCAGCAAGGGAACCACCTCCGGCGGCAGCCGCAGGGCCTTCAGAGTTTCGTGGCGGGTGAAGGCCTCGCAGTCCAGTTGGGGTGTCTGGGTGAAGCAGCCGTCCTGTAGGTCCATGCGCACCTTGGCCAGCACCTTCGAGCGGGACAGGTGGTTGCCGCTGGCCCGGGCTTCTCGGCAGAAGTGCCAGGTGAAGGCACCGTGCCAGTCGCCGTGGATGAAGGCGTCCGCAGCGGTCTGGCTTTCCTTGCAGGAGGTCCACAGGATGTGGTGGGAGAGGCCCTTTTCCAGCAGCTTTTGGTGGGCCGGCCGGGCCCGGCGGAGCTCCAGCTCGCGGAAGGCCTGGATGGACGGCGGTGGCAGGTACCGGGGCTTTCGGTCCATGAGCAGGTCCGCAGCCTCGATGCCGTTGCCGCTGTGGCAGGTATCCAGGAAGATCTCAAGCAGCACGCTGGAGGGGAGCTTTACCAGCAGGTCGTGCAGGTCATCGTCGACCAGGAGGCGGTCTCGGTCCCAGTGGCTGCCCAGGGCAAGCAGGTCATAGGGGCAGTAGGCCTCATCGGCGCGGTCAAACTCATCCGGACTGAGGTCCGGGACCAGGGTGCCGTGGCCGGCGAAGGTGAAGACCAGGTGGTTGGTTCGGCCCGCCACGGCGCCCTCCACCATGCGCTTGAGTTCCCGCATGATGTTGGCCTTGGTGGCGGCCTGGTCCGTGAGCAGGGTGATGTCGGAATCCTCGAAGCCCAGCAGGTCCTTCAGCAGCGCCGCCATCTCCAGGGCATCATTCACACAGCCGTGGAGACCCGCTGACGGGAAGAACTGGTACTGGTTGATCCCGACGCAAAGCGCTTTGCGTTGGAGCATGGAAATCCTCCCTGGGCGCCGCCGGATCGCAGGGACATTCGGCGGAGCCATTTCGCGGGGTGGCAGGGGAACGGGCCTTGGCTGCCCGTCAGGAGCGACAGGAATTCTGGCCCTGCGGAGGAGGACTGCGGCACACGGCGCACCTCCCGGTGGTCTCCATGCCCCAACATAGGCCGATGGGGATTGGGGGCAAGCACGAGCAGGTCCGAGCATGGTAAATTAAGGGCCAGGAGTGAACCTTCCCATGGCCGAAGAAAAGAAGGAAGGCTGGCTGAACCTGCTGGCCCTGACGACGGTGATCCTGGCGGTCTGCGCCACTCTGGCAACCTTCAAGGGTGGCGGCTATTCCACCCGCACGGTGCTGCGCCAGAACCAGGCCTCAGACCAGTGGGCGCACTACCAGGCCAAGGGCATCAAGGGCAACCTCTACGAGGTGGAGGCCCTGCGCCTGAAGCGGGACCTCGAGCTGGCACCCCGAGCCAGCACGGCTATCCTCGAGAAGGCTCTGGTCGATGCGGAAAAGAAGGTCACCAAGTACGACGGGGAGAAGGCCGAGATCATGGCCAAGGCCAGGTCCCTCGAGCAGGAGCGGGATGATGCCCTGCGGCACGGGGCCCCCTTCGGCCTGGCGGTCATCTTCCTGCAGATCGGCATCCTGCTCTCCTCCATCGCCGCCCTGCTCAAGAAGAAGCCCATCTACTTCGCGGGCCTTGCGGTGGGTGTGGTGGGGCTGGTCTACTTCGCCAATGGCTTCTTCCTCCTCTTCTAGCGGCTGGGCCCTCACGGTCGCCGCCATCATCGAGCGGGAGGGCCGCTTCCTGGTGGTGGAAGAGACCGACGGCGTGTCGCCCGAGCGGGTGCTGAACCAGCCGGCGGGCCATGTGGATCCGGGTGAGTCCGTCCTGGCTGCGGTGGTGCGCGAGACCCGCGAGGAGACCGGCCTGGACTTCACGCCGGAGGCCCTGGTGGGAATCTACCCCCTGCGGGCCGCCAACGGGCGGGACTACTTCCGCATCTGCTTCACGGGCACCGTGCCGGCGGGCGCCGAGGCCGTGCCGGAGGATCCGGACATCCTGGCCTGCCACTGGCGCACCCGCGCCGAGTTGGCCAAGGGGCCGCTGCGCTCCAGCCTGGTGCTCACCTGTCTGGACGATGCCCTGGCCGGTCGGCGCTTCCCCCTGGACCTCGTGGCGGAGATCCAGGCCGAGCGCTGAGCGCGCTCAAGCCTGCGGGGGATCCAGCAGGTTGGGCAGGGCCTCGAAGCCATGGCTGAGGGCCTTGGCCCAGCTGTCGGAGATGGCAGAGAAGTGCGGATCCGTGCGCTCGATGCGCCGCTGGACGCGGAAGGTGAGGGCGTTCTTCTCGATGACCGCCAGATCCAGGGGCATGCCCACGGAGAGGTTGCTGCGGATG
>CAIMFT010000076.1 GCA_903840385.1 uncultured Holophagaceae bacterium | reverse complement strand
GGGGTTGAGGGGTTCCTGGAAAGAAAGGCAACTGATCCAACGCTAAGACGCGAAGACGCGAAGAAAAGCTTGAAGACTGATGGGCTGGGGTTTGGGCTGGCATATGGACCCCGGACCACCCGCTGCTTTTCTTCCCCCTTTTTCTTCTTCCTTTCTTCGCGTCTTCGCGTTGGATCTGTTAATCACTGACCTTTCCCAGGTGCACTGACTGCGGCGAGGAGCAGGACGGTGGTCAGGGCGGCGTAGGCGAGGGGGGATGGGGAGCCTCCCAGGGTGGGGAGCTCTTCGGCGAGCAGGCGGCCCAGGGTGTCGTGGCCGGGCCCCGGTCCCAGGCCCAGGGCGCTGAGGGTGGCTTCGCCGCTGAGGGCCGCCAGCCAGGCGCCGGGAAACAGCCCGGCGGCCTGAGCCCAGCCCCAGGGCGTCCAGCGCCGCAGGGTGGAAGTCCGTGATGCCCCCAGCAGGCGCTCGGCGGCCCAGGCCGGGGAGTGGCGGAAGCCGTCCAACCGAGTGCGCAGGGCCGGCTCCAGGTGGGGGGCCAGCAGGGTGCCCAGCAGCAGGCCCAGGGGCAGGGGCGCCAGACCCCCCGCCACCGCAGCCAGGGGGAGCAGAAACAGCAGGGGCGGCAGGCCGCGCAGGGCGGACCAGGCCCCCGCCAGGGCCCGCCCGGGCCAGGCCAGGAGGAGCCCGAGCCCCAGGGCCAGCAGGGCGCAGGCGCTGGCAAAGCCCAGGCTGCGGGCGGCGGCCAGCGCCAGGCGCAGGAGGGCATCCCGGCCCAGGTCGTCGGTGCCGAGGGGGTGTCCCCAGGAGGCCCCGAGGCCTCCCTGGAAGGGCGCCAGGGGCAGGTCTGGCAGGAGCAGGGCCAGGAGGAAAGCCAGTCGCCAGCCCACTCAGGCCTCCTCGTTGGATGGGGCCAGCAGCCACAGCAGGGCCAGCACCCCGATCCAGAGGGCGAGGCCCCGCCGGTCCCGCCCCGCCACCCGGGCCAGCCAGTCCAGGCCCAGCCCCGGGACCCCCAGCACCCGCTCCAGGACGAGGGTGGCCGTAAGCCAGACCGGCAGGCGGGCCGCCAGCCAGCGGCCCCACAGGCGCACCAGCACCAGGCGCCGGGCCCGCAGGACGGCCCGCCGGCCCCAGGCCTGGGGGAAGGGGCGCTCTCCTGGCAGGGCCTGGGCCAGCCAGCGCACCTCGCCGGGGAGGGCCGCCGCCAGCAGGGCCACCAGCCACCCAGCCAGACCCGGGGGGCCCCAGGCCGCGGGCCAGAGGGCCAGGGTCAGGGCCGCCCACACCAGGTCCGGCGGGGCCTCCAGCAGGGCCAGGGAGCGGCGCTGGGCCCATCCCGGTCCCCCGGCCCAGGCCAGGGCGGGTGCCCCCAGGGCCAGGGCGGTCACGGCCAGACCTGCTGGTAGGAGCGCGGCCCCGGGGAACGCTGGCGCCGGCCCGGCCTTCCACACCGAGCCCGGCAGGGTCAGGGCCAGCCCCAGCCCGGCGGCCCACACCAGCAGGCCGGGCAGGCGGTCCCTCAGTGCCACCGCCAGCCCGCCGCCCCCGGGGTGGCCAGGTAGAGGCCCAGGGGACTTGGCGTCACCTCCAGGCGGCGGTCCACCCAGAGGACGCTCTGGAAGTCCAGGAGGGGCAGGGCCCCGGGGTGCTGGGCCCAGAGGTCCTGCAGGTCCCGCCAGGCCGGGTCCTCCGGCTGGCGGAGGCGGGGTACCAACGTGACCAGGGCGGGGTGGATCCAGCGGGTGAAGTTCATGGGGCCGCCGGGCTCCATGTACTCGAGGACGGCCCAGGGATGGGGCTCGTACACCACCATGGAGCCCGCCAGGTCAAAGTCGCCTTTGCTGAGGCGGGCCACCAGCAGGCCCTGCTCCTGAGGGGTCAGGCGCAGGTCGTAGCCGTCCCGGCGGGCCCGCTCCCGCAGGGCCAGCAGCAGCTTTTCCAGGAGGGGCTCACCGGCGGTGAAGGCCAGGTGCAGCACCCGGGGCACGGTCGGCGGGGGCACCTGAGGTGGGATCGCCTGGACCTGGAAGCCGAGGGTCTCGGGCCATAGGCCTCGGCTGGGCCGGGCGTTGGCGTCCAGCAGACCAGGGGGGAAGGCCTCCCGCCGCCAGACCTCCAGCAGGCGCAGGGGGCCGTCGCCGGAGCGGCTCCACACCACGAACTGGGCGTGCATGGCCTGATGCACGACGCGGTGGGTGGGGGGCGGCTCCTGAGGCCGACCGGGCGGGGGCGCACCGATGGACAGCCAGCCCTTGCGGAGGGCGGTGGTCACGGCCCCAGCATCGGCCAGCAGGCGGAAGCGGACGCCGTCCACCTGCGGCTGCAGGAAGTGGTCCCGCCGCCGGAACACCCAGGCGCCGGGCTCCGGATGCAGCGCAAAGGGGCCGGACCCGACCTGGGGCTGCCCGGCCCGGGCGATGGGCAGGCGAGCCAGCTCCAGCAGGAGGCGCCCCGGTGGCTTGGGCGAGCGGAGCCAGGGCTGGCCCCCCGCAGCGCCCACCTCTGCCCCTTCGAGGACCGCCCGCTTGGTGGGGCTGGCAGCGGGGTTTCGCTGGAGCTCCCGGAAGGTCCAGACCACATCTTCGGCGGCGACGGGCTGACCATCGGTGAAGCGGGCGTCAGCCCTAAGGCGGAAGCGCAGGGTGCCATCCGGTCCGCTGGACCAGGCCTGGGCCAGACGAGGGACCAGAAGCCCTGTGGGGCTGATGCCCACCAGGGCATCCCCCGCCAGGGACTGGAGGAGCCACTGCTCGTAGCCCTCGCCCCGGATGAAGTCCAGGGGGCCCGGGTTGGCGGCCAGGGACTCCTCCACCATCTGGGCGGAGGCGCAGGGGGCGAGGATCAGGCAGAGGGCCAGCAGGTAGCGGCGCAAGAGGGGTCCTGGGGTGTGGCAGAAGATGGGGCAGGCCGCCTCCCTGCGAAAGGCCCAGACTGCTTTGTCCAGATCGGAGGGCCCGGGCCAGATGGGTGTTGGTACTCTGATTGGCGGAGGAATCATTTTGGCGGACCTATCGGGCTCCAAGCTTTGGTGGTGGTGGCCCCTGATGGCCCGCCATCGGCGCACCCTCCACTGGGGCTTGGCGGCCACGGTGTGGTGCAGTCTGGCGGCGTCGATGGTCCCCTACTGGTCCGGCCGGGCGGTGAATGCCCTGGAGCGCCAGGACTGGCACGGGTCCCGGGTCTACCTGGCCTGGATGCTGGCCTTCACGGTGATCGCCGGCATCGGCCGCTACCTCATGCGCAACACCCTGATCGGTCTCAGCCGCGAGGTGGAGCGGGAGCAGCGGGAGTCCCTCTACGACTTCCTGCTGGCCCGGCCCTTCGCCTTCTACGAGCGCCAGCGGGTGGGCGACCTCATGAGCCGGCTGGGCGACGATGTGGGCACGGTGCGCATGGCCACCGGGCCTGGGCTCATGAGCTTCCTGCAGGTGATCTCCATCCTGCCCCTCACGCTGGGCCTGATGTTCCACACCAGCTGGCGGCTCACCCTGGGGGTGATGCTGCCCTTCTCCGCCCTGGCCATGGGCTTCTACATCATCGGGAAGTGGAGCCATGCGGTGCAGCAGAAGCTGCAGCTGGCCTTCTCGGCCCTGTCGACGTTCAGCCACGAGACCATCAGCGGTGAGCGGGTGGTGCAGGCCTTCGGTCTGGAGGAGGCCCGGGTGGCCCAGTTCGGCGCCCTCAGCCGCCGCCATGCCTCCCTGAGCATGAAGCAGTCGGTGATCTTCAGTGCCTATGCCCCGCTGGCGGCGCTTATCAGTGGTCTGGCCGCCCTGGTCCTGGTGGCCTACGGTGGCAGCCTGGTGGTGCGGGGGGACCTCACCCTGGGCGACCTGACGGCTTTCACCGGATTCCTGGTGGCCCTGGCCTGGCCCATCATGAGCCTGGGCTGGTCGGCCAACCTCTTTCAGCGGGCCCGGGCCGGGCAGGATCGCCTGGAGCAGCTGCTGCGGAGCCCCGAGGCCCCCCTGCCACCGGCCCAGGCCATCGAGCTGCCGGGGGCGCCCACGGCCCTCTGCATGGAAGGTCTGGCTTTCCGCTTCGAGACCGGCCGGGGCCTGGGGCCTCTGGACCTGACTTTGGCCCCGGGCGACAGTCTGGCGGTGGTGGGGGGCATCGGCTCCGGCAAGACCCTGCTGCTCCAGGCCTTGGCGGGGCTACGGGAGCCCCAGGCCGGGCGCCTCCTGGTGGATGGGGAGCCCCTCGGGGAGCCTCAGCTGCGTCGGCACTGGGCGGGGCTGGGGTGGGTGCCCCAGGATGCCTTCCTGTTTTCTGACACCCTGCGGGCGAACCTCACCATGGGCTGCCCGGAGGCCACGGAGGACGAGATCTGGGAGATCGCCCGGGTGGTGGCCATGGACGGTCTGGTCCGGCGGCTGCCAGGGGGCCTGGACACGGTGGTGGGCGAGCGCGGCGTGATCCTGAGCGGCGGTGAGCGGCAGCGGACGGCCCTGGCCCGGGCCCTGCTGCGGCGGCCCCGGCTGCTGCTGCTGGACGATGCCCTCTCGGCGGTGGACGCCGAAACCGAGAGCCAGATCCTGGAGAACCTGCGGGCCTTCCTGGGCAAGTCCACCCTGGTGGTGGCCACCCACCGGGTCTTTGTGGCCGAGACCTGCGCCCGGGTGCTGGTCCTGGAAGAGGGCCGGGCCGTGCAGCTGGGCACTCCTGGCGAGCTGGGGGCCGAGCCCGGTCTGTATGCGCGCCTCAAGCGGCTCCAGAGCCTGGAGCGGGAGCTGGTGCGGGGGGCCTGAGGCTCTGTTGACTAAAAGTTCATCCAGAGGTCCCTTGTGCCGATGGAAAGGGGTCAGGCCAGTTCAACCGGGGCACCATGTCAGAGCGCATTGAGCCATTCCGTGATGCCGACCCCCAGGGATGGCATCCCGTGCTGGAGGCCCTTCCCCAGGGCGTCCTCCTCACTGATGGGCAGGGGCGCTTTGTCATGGGGAACACCGCTGCCCTGGAGCTGCTGGGGCTGGACCTCCCCACCCTTCGGACCCTGGACCTGCATGGGCACTGCTGCCACCTCCTGGCCGAGGACCGGTCCCTGTTGCCGCCGGAGTCCTTCGCGGGCTTGAGGGCCTTCCGGGACCAGGTGGCGGTACCCCCCGAGCGCATCGGGCTGGGCTGGGAGGATGGCAGGGTGGTCTGGGTGTCCGTGTCGGCCACGCCTGTGGACGGCGGTGGGGTCCTCATCAACCTGGAGGACCGCACGACCACCCACCTGGCCCGCACCATCCTGGCCGCCCGGGCCCGGATCGGAGAGCTGGCCGAAGGGGCCACCCTGGAGCAGGTCCTGCGGGGCACCCTGGACGAGGCCGAGCAGCTGACGGGCAGCTGCATCGGGTTCTATCACTTTGTGGCTGCGGACCAGCAGATGCTGACACTGCAGGCCTGGAGCACCCGCACGGCCAAGGAGTTCTGCCGCGCCGAGGGCCATGGTCTGCACTACCCCGTGCACCAGGCCGGCGTCTGGGCGGATGCCCTCCGGGATGGGCAGCCATCTGTGCACAACGACTACCCGAGCCTGCCTCACCGCAAGGGCCTGCCCGAGGGGCATGCGGTGGTGCTGCGGGAGCTCGTGGTACCTGTGCTGCGCGGAGGGAAGATCGTGGCCCTCCTGGGGGTGGGCAACAAGGCCTTCCCCTATGGCCCCAAGGATGTGGAGACCGTCCAGGGGCTGGCGGATCTGGCCTGGGAAGTGGCCGAGAAGAAGCGCACCGAGGAGGCCCTGCGGGCGAGCCGGGCGTTGCTGGGTTCCGTGCTGGACTCCCTCCAGGCCCACGTCGCGGTGCTGGATGCCAAGGGGGAGATCATCGCCGTCAACGAACCCTGGCTCCGCTTTGCCCGGGAGAACGGCATCCGGGAGCCGCAGGGCAGCGTGGTGGGCGTGAACTACCTGGAGAAGCTGGCGCCGGCAGAGGCCGCCGGCGACGCCGGGGTCACGGCCATCCGGCAGGGGCTGCTGGCGGTTCTGGAGGGACGGTCCCGGGCTTACGAGGCGGAGTATCCCTGCCACGGGCCAGCGGGGGAGCGCTGGTTCCACATGACGGCGGTGCCGCTGTCCGGTGCGTCCGGCGGGATTGTCGTCGCCCACGAAAACATCACCCAGCGCAAGTCGGCGGAGCTGTCGCTGGCCCTGAGCGAGGCCCGTCTCCGGAGCATGCTCCGGACCGCCATGGACGCCGTCTGGCTCGTGGGGACCGATGGCAGCATTCTGGAAGTAAACGAGGCCGCCTGCCAGATGTTGGGTCACTCCCGAGAGGAGCTGATCGGCAAGTCTGTTCCGGAGGTGGAGGCGGAGGAGCGGCCGGAGGACACCGCCAAGCGCATCCGGAGGGTGATCGAGCTGGGCTTCGATGTCTTCCAGTCCACCCACCGCCGCAAGGACGGCAGCACCTTCCCGGTGGAGGTCTCCACCACCTTCCTGCGGGACACGGGGCAGCTGGTGGCCTATGTGCGCGACATCACCGGTCGGGTCGCTGCCGAGGCCGCCCTCCGGGAGAGCGAGAGCCGCTTCCGGGCCCTGGTGGAGCAGGCCGGGGATGGGTTCGAGCTGGTGGATGCCCAGGGCCGGCTGGTGGATGTGAACCAGGCCACCTGCCAGGCGCTGGGCTTCACCCGGGAGGAGCTCCTGGCGATGGACCTCTGGGGCATCGACCCCCAGGTCTCGCCCGAGGCCTTTGGGGACGCCTTCCGGCTGCTGCCGGAGGGACCCCTCACCCTGGAAAGCCAGCACCAGCGCAAGGATGGGTCCATCTTCCCTGTGGAGATCCGCCTCTCGAGCATCACCCTCCAGGGGGCGCCCTACGCCTTTGTTATTGCCCGGGACATCTCGGAGCGGAAGCGCCTGGAGGCCGAGCGGCGGGACCTGGAAACCCAGTTCCAGCGGGCTCAGAAGATGGACAGCCTGGGCAGCCTCGCCGGTGGCGTGGCCCACGACATGAACAACGTCCTGGCGGCCATCATGGCCCTGTCTTCGATCCACGAGAACCAAGCCCCGCCCGGATCGCCCCTGCGCCGCAGCATGGAGACCGTCTCCAAGGCCTGCCAGCGGGGCCGCAGCCTGGTGCAGGGGCTCCTGGGCTTCGCTCGCCAGGGCCTGGCCGAAGAGAAGACGCTCAACCTCAACGACTTGATCCGGGAGCAGAAGGACCTGCTGGAGCACAGCACCTTCCACCGGGTGACCCTGGACCTGGACCTGGCCGCCGACCTGAGTCTGGTGAAGGGGGACGCCACCGCCCTCAGCCATGCCCTCATGAACCTGTGCGTCAACGCGGTGGAGGCCATGCCAGGCGGCGGAACCCTGAGCCTCCGCACCCGGAACAGGGCCCCCGGAAGTGTGATTCTGGAGGTCCAGGACACCGGCATGGGCATGCCTCCGGAGGTGCTGGCCAAGGCCACGGACCCCTTCTTCACCACCAAGCCCCAGGGGAAGGGCACCGGCCTGGGCCTGGCCATCGTCTATGGCACAGCCAAGTCCCACCGGGGCCACTTCGAGCTGCACAGCGAGGCGGGCAAGGGCACCCTG
>CAIMFT010000075.1 GCA_903840385.1 uncultured Holophagaceae bacterium | reverse complement strand
AGCAGCATGTGGGGCTCCGGCAGGAAGTCCATGGCGAAGTCCCGGAGCCGGACGATGCGGGGCGTACCTTCGAAGAGGGTGCCGGAGATGACCCGGGATCCGCCCGCGCCTTCCAGCGTGAGGGTCACCAGGTTGGAGAAAGCGCCACCCTGGCTGGACTTGTGCTCCTCCACCACCAGGCCCATGCGCTCGGCCACCAGATTCGCGTTGACCATGTTCACGGGCTGGTCCGTGGCCCGGTCCAGGAGGGCCGCCAGGCCGCTCACCGTCAGGGGCGAGCAGTCGTGGTGGGCGATGGCGCCGCTGAAGCCGAAGATGACTCGGTCCAGGTTGCCCTTCAGGAGCTGGAGGCCGAACTCGGCGAGGACGGCCATGAGCTTGAAGTAGGGGCGCATCTGGTCCATGACGGCCGGATCGAAGCGCGGCAGGTTCACGGCGTTCTCCAGAGGGGCACGGTTCAGGTAGTTCAGGATCTCACGGGACACGTCCACGGCCACATTCACCTGGGCCTCCTGGGTGTTGGCGCCCAGATGGGGCGTCACCACCAGGCGCTGCTGGGCGATGAGCTCCCGCAGCACGTTGGAGCTGGGGGGTTCCTCGGACCAGACATCCACCGCGGCCAGGGCCACTTGGCCGGAGGCGAGGCCCGCCAGCAGGGCGGCCTCGTCCAGGATGCCGCCCCGGGCCACGTTGAGCAGGATGACCCCGGGCTTCATGAGGGCGAACTGGGCGGGTCCCAGCAGGCCCCGGGTCTCCTCGTTGAGGGGGGTGTGGACCGTCAGGATGTCACAGGTCCGGCAGAGCTCGCCCAGGTCCGTCAGGCGGACGCCCAGGTCCTGACCCCGCTTGGCGCTGATGTAGGGGTCGCAGCCCAGCACCTCGCACTCGAAGGCCTTGAGGCGGGTGGCTACCCGGCCGCCCACCTTGCCCAAGCCGATGACGCCGGCCGTCTTGCTCTTCAGCTCAACACCCGTGAACTTCGCCCGCTTCCAGTCACCGGACTTGAGGCTGGCGTTCGCGTCCGGGATGTGGCGGCAGGCGGAGAGCAGCAGGGCCAGGGTGTGTTCCGCGGCGCTGTTGGTGTTGCCGAAGGGGGCGTTCACGACGATCACGCCCTTGGAACTGGCGTAGTCCACGTCCACGTTGTCGATGCCCACCCCGGCCCGGGCCACGATCTTCAGGTTGGTGGCAGCGTCCAGCAGGGCCTTGTCCACGGTGGTGCCGCTGCGGGTGATGATGGCATCGTAGGCGCCCACACAGGCATGAAGCTCTTCCCGGGACAGGCCAAGGCGGACGTCCAGGCTGATCCGGGGGTCAGCCTGAAGGAGGGCTAGACCCTCGTCGGTCACCTCGTCGGTCACGATGATCTTCATGGGGGGACTCCGCGGTCGGCTGCAGGATCTGCGGCACGGGAAGGGAATCTCCAACCATAGCGGCGAAAGCCTTGCAGGACAAGGCGGAGAGCAGGGTCCGAGGCCTACTACTTGTAGATGCCAGCCCCGAAGATCAGGTTCTCCCAGACCTCGATGTAGCTGGTCTTGGGCTCCCGCTTCTGGGTGACGGGGTTCTGGTAGATGTAGTCGTGCCACCCCTTGCCCTTGGACTTGGCCAGGGCGAGGCGCTCCTTGATGTACTCCCTGCCCTCGGGGTCCTTGGCGTTGGCCTGGTTGACCCCCACCTTGGAGGCGCCCTGGCCGTGGGCCAGTACCTTGCCGTCCATGTCATAGACAAACACGTAGAGCTCTCCGCCGTGCTTATGGAAGCGGCCGCCGACCTTGGTGATCTCTTTGAAGGCAGCATCCTTGCCGCTGGTTTTGGCGAAGGCGATGGCCTCCTTCACGAGGGCCGTGGTCTCCGCAGGCGTGATGACCTGGGCGGACAGTGAAAGGCAGAGGGCTGGCAGGATCAGGGCAGCCTGGAAGCGGCGCATGGGCACTCCTTTGAAGAGACCCCCTCCGTTTCGGACGTAACCCCCGTTGAATTGATTTTCGGCGCCCCTCAGGTCTCTTGATCGGGCAGGGGCTCCGGATCGGTCCCGAACACACCTTCCCACTTGGCGATGACCACACTGGCCAGGCCATTGCCGATGACGTTCACGGTGGTGCGGGCCATGTCCATGATCTCGTCCACCGCCAGCAGCATGGCGATACCAGCCTCACCGGGCAGGCCGAAGCTGCCGCAGGTGCCGGCGATGATCACCAGGGTGGCGCGGGGGACTCCGGCCACGCCCTTGCTCGTGAGCATGAAGGTGAAGACCATGAGCAGCTGCTGGCCCAGGCTCATGTGGATGCCCGCCGCCTGCGCAATGGTGAGGCTGGCCAGCACCAGGTAGAGGGTGGAGCCGTCCAGGTTGAAGCTGTAGCCCGTGGGAATGACGAAGCTGGCCACCCGGCGGGGCACCCCAAAGCGGACCACTTCTTCCAGCAGCTTGGGCAGGGCGGCCTCGCTGCTGGCGGTGCTGAAGGCGGTCAGGGCCGGGTCCTTGATGGCCTTGATGAACCCCAGGATCCGGATGCCCGCCAGCCAGGCGACGGGCACAAAGACCAGGACGAACAGCAGCGACAGGGCCAGGTAGAGGCTCCCCACCAGCAGGCTGTACTGCTTGAGCAGGTGGAACACTGCCGGCCAGCCCTTGATGACCGTGCCGTTGATGCTGTGGCCGGCGGCCATGTGGCTCACGTTGTAGGCCATGGCGCCGAACACGCCCAGGGGCGTGAGCAGCATGACGAAGTCCGTGTACTTGAACATGGTCTGAGCCACGCCATCAAAGAAGGCCAGGACGGGCTTGCCCCGCTCGCCCACCTTGGTCAGAGCGATGCCGAAGAGCGTGGCGAAGATGACCACAGGGAGGATGTCGCCCTCGGCGGCGTGCTGGATCAGGTTGGACGGGAACAGGTGGAGGGCGATCTCCCAGCCCGTCTTCGCCTTGGCCGCCACCACCGCTGAGTGGGCGGTCATGTCCATGGGCAGGTGGGCACCGGGCTGCAGCCAGTTGGCGACCCCCAGGCCGATGAACAGCGCCAGGGTGGTCACCACCTCGAAGTAGAGCAACGCCTTGCCGCCCATGCGCCCCACGGCTTTGATGTCCCCGGTCTGGGCGATGCCCACGATGATCGTCGACAGCAGGAGGGGGACGATGAGGCCCTTGATCAGGCTGATGAAGGCCTTGGAGAGGAAGCGGAACAGGTTGTAGGCGCCGGGGTACTGGTCCTGCGGCAGGAAGCCGCCGAGGGCCACGCCCATGAGCAGGCCCACGAAAATCCAGAAGGTGCTGGAGCGGTACCAGGATCGCTTGACGGTCACGGAAGCCTCGCGAAGGATCAGGCAGTTTGGCACGGGAAGGCTCTCTGGTCCTCCCCGAGCCGGTGCTGTGGGATCATGAAAGCCCTGTTCTTTGGAGCGTTCCATGGCTTCCTTCGATCTCATCGTCATCGGTTCCGGCCCCGGCGGCTACATCGCCGCCATCCGGGGGGCCCAGCTGGGCCTGAGCACGGCCCTCGTGGAGAAGGACCCCCTCCTGGGGGGCACCTGCCTCCACCGGGGCTGCATCCCGGCCAAGACCTGGCTGGAGAGCGCCCACCGCCTGGAGCAGATGCAGGAGGCCAGTGACTACGGCATCGACGGGTCGGACCCCAAAGCCTTGGTTCCCAACCTGGAGACCATCGTCAAGCGCAAGGGCCGCATCGTCTTTAAGAACGCCAAGGGCATCGAGTTCCTCATGAAGAAGAACAAGGTGACGGTCCTGAAGGGCTTCGGCCGCCTCCAGGGCAGCGGCCGGGTGGCGGTGGAGGGCGAGGTCCACGAGGCCAAGCGCATCATCCTGGCCACGGGCTCGGGCCCCAAGGACATCCCCGGCCTGGAAACCGATGGCGTCACGGTGCTCAACAGCGACCACATCCTGGACCTGAAGACCCTGCCCAGCCACCTGGTGATCCTGGGGGCCGGGGCCATCGGTGTGGAGTTCGCCTCCGTGTTCAGCCGCCTGGGCTCCAAGGTGACCCTGGTGGAGTTCATGGACACCATCCTGCCCCTGGAAGACGAGGACATCGGCCTTGAGCTGGCCAAGATCCTGCGTAAGAGCTACAAGATCGACGTGCGCACCAAGACCAAGATCACCTCCATCGAGCGGCGGGAGGACGGTGTCCTCTGCCACCTGGAGGGCGAGGCTGCCGGCGAGGTCCTGGGCAGCCACCTGCTGATGGCCGTGGGCCGGGCCCCGCGCCTGGAGGGCGTCGGCCTCGAGGCCACCAAGGCGCAGGTGGACCGCGGCTGCGTGGTGATTGATCGCTTCATGCAGACCGGTGAGCCCGGCCTCTACGCCATTGGTGACATCGTCCGCACCCCCTGGCTGGCCCACGTGGCCAGCGACGAGGGCATCGTGGCCGCTGAGCACGCCGCCCAGAGCTTGGGCGTGGATGTGCACCCCCACCCCGTGCGCTACGACCGCTTCCCGGCTTGCACCTACTGCGACCCCGAGGTGGGTACCGTAGGGCTCAGTGAGAAGAACGCCCGGGCCAAGGGCCACGAGGTGCAGGTGGGCACCTTCCCCTTCTCTCCCATGGCCAAGGCCAACATCATTGGCGAGCCCCACGGCTTCATCAAGATCGTCGCGGACAAGCAGTACGGCGAGATCCTCGGCATCCACATCCTGGGCCCCAAGGCCACGGAGCTGGTGGCCTCCAGCGTGGCCCTCATGGGCGGGGAGTACACCGTGGAGGAGCTGATCAACACCATGTACCCGCACCCCACCCTGAACGAGGTGTTCCCCGAGGCGGCCCGCGCCGTCTACGGCCGCGCGCTGAACATGTAGGGAGACCTGGAGCGAAGGACTCAGGCGTCCAGGCGGGCCAGGGCAAAGGCGTAGGCCCCCAGGGCCGTGGCCTCGCTGGTGCCCAGGCGGCTGAGGCCCACCCCTGTGCGCTTGAGGGCGTCGTAGGGCACGGTGCGGTCCGTGCCTGGCACCGGCAGCTGATGGACGTCTCCCTGCAGGAAGGCGGTCCGCTGGTTGGGGTCCTCCAGGTTGAAGGCCTGCAGCGCCGTGCGCATGACCGAGCGGCCATCCAGTGCCGTCAGCGGCGCATTCAGTTCCGTCACCAGGCTGGGCAGGATGAGCGGCGCGGCGCCACTGAGGCCGCCACCCACCACCACCAGCGCATCCACCAGGGTCAGGGCGTTGGCCAGGGCATCCCCGGCCGCCTCGCCCAGCTGATGGAAGGCTTCCCGAGCCGCCCTGGCATCGCCAGGCTGCTGCCCCATGGCGATGGCGAAGATGGCCCTGGGCTCGGGGGCTGCCTCAGGCGAGAGTCCCGCTGCCTCGGCATAGACGCGCCGCACCGCGCGGATGGCCACGCCCTCCTCGGCAAAGGACTCCCGGTGGCGCCGGTGGCGCACGGCAAAGATCTCTGTCCCCGCCGCGTTGTCCCCCAGGAAGAGCTTGCCATCCACCACCAGGCCAGCGCCGAAGCCCGTGCCCAGGGTGATGCCGAAGAGGTTGCGGAAGCGCTTGGGACTGCCGGCGGCGACCAGGGCCGCATTCACCTCAGGCAGCAGGCCGCCGATGGCCTCGCCATAGGTGAAGAGGTCGCCGTCGTTGTTGATGAAGACAGGCACGCCGAAGCGGTCCTCGAGGAGGGGTCCCAGGGGCACGCCGCCCCGGAAGGCTGGCAGGTTGCCCAGATCCCCGATGACGCCATTGGGGTAGTCCGAGGGCCCGGGGAAGGCGAAGCTGATGGCGGCCGCGCCGCCGCACTCCAGCCACACCTCACGGAAGCCCGCCTCGATGCCCGCCAGGCAGGCCGCCAGGTTATCCGCCCGGGAGGGATGGGTGCGGGGTGCCACCAGGGGCTGGCCGCCTCGCAGGGCGCCGAAGGTGAAGGTGGTCCCGCCCGCATCGAGGGTGAGTACCGTCCGGGCGTCGTGCTGGAAATCCATCAGGCCTCCGGGTTCATCTTCTCAGAGGTCGTAGGTGCTGGAACGAAATAAGCGTTCCTAGCACCGCGCGCAGAAATGCGGCGGCGCCGGCAGGGCCGCCATGCCCCGGAGGGCCGCTTCCCAGGCCGCCACCGGACCCCGGAAGGCAGCGATGTCCGGCGTGATCCTGCGCAGGGCATGGAGGGGGGTGGGATCTGCCGGCAGGGGCAGGAGGGGCACCGGTCCGCCAGTGGCTGTGCGGAGGGCTTGGCGCAGGAGGTCCGACAGGGGAGCGGCCGTGGGCAGGTCGAGGGGGGCCACCCGGACCACGGCGCCCGCCGGAAGGGCCACGCCCGTCCAGAGGTCTGCTTCGAAGCCGCCACCGGGGCAGGGCTGCCAGAGGGGTCGGCGGAAGGTGGCCTCCTGCTCTGCCTCAGACCAGTCCGGCAGGTGCGTCGCCAGGGCGTTCCGCTCCAGGGGGCCCATGGCCACCGGTGGCAGGTTCACGGGGGTCGGACTGAAGATGCGCCCCGGCAGGCGCCGGGCCAGCATGGGGCGGTCGCCGAGCCATGGCAGACCCGCATCCAGGGCCGCCACCAGGGCCCCGATGCGCCGGCAGTGGAAGTCCAGGGCGGCCGTCAGGTCGCAGTCCACCGCCAGCAGGCCCACGACGTTCAGGGCGAGGCCGCCAGCCTGGACCTGGGCGGCCGCCTCAAGGGGAGCTCGCAGGTCCTCGGGAGAGCGCCCCAGCACGGCCACCTGGGGTAGGCCATGGGTGGAGATCCGCTCCAGCAGCAACAGGCCCCCGCCCCCGGTGGAGAGCAGGCTGGCATCCAGCTCCGCCGCCAGGCGCAGGGCAGCGGGATTCATGAGCCTGGGCGGAGCGATGGTGCGTGGGGCATGCCTGGATGGTATCAGTGGCCCAGGGGCAGGCGGACCCAGAACGTGGTGCCAGCAGCGTCCGTGTCGAAGCCCACCTTGCCCCCCAGGACCTTCTCTCCGAAGAGCTTCATGGCATAGGTGCCCAAACCCCGCCCGGTGGCGCCCTTGGTGGTGAAGGAGCGCTGGAAGATGCGGCTGCGGAGGGTCTCGGGGATCTCCCCTGGGTTGTGGACCCGGAAGCAGATCTCGTCGCCTTCGCGGGAACTCCAGAGGGTGATGGTGTCCCCCTCGGAGGTGGCCTCCATGGCGTTCACGGCCATGTTCAGGACCACTCGGGACAGGAGCTCCGGGTCCGTGCGGAAGGGCCCCTCCATGGACCGCAGGATGTCCACCTTGCGCTGGCGGGCCAGGCTGTGGCGACCCAGCAGGTCTTCCACATCCTCCAGGATCATCCGGGGCGGGACGTCGCAGAGCCGGGGCTCCAGCAAGCCGTTCTCGGCCTGGGCCATGGCCCGGTGACCCTTGAGCTCCCGGTCCAGCAGGTCCGTGAGCTTGACGAGCTTGAGGGCGGCCTTCTCTTTGGAGCCTGTGCCTGCTGCCAGCAGCTCGGCCCAGCCCCGGATGCCCTGCATGAGGTTGGCGATGTCGTGGTAGAAGAGGCGCTCCAGGGCGTCCCGCCGCTTCACAGCACTGAGATCGTGCAGAACCACGGCGATGAAGCGATGCTCCCCCACCTGGAGGGGACTGGCCACAATCTCGAACTCGCCGCTGGCGGTGTGCTCACCCTGCAGCAGGGTGAGGAGGCACTCGCTGTGCACGATCCGGTCGGTGCGCTGGGCCTCCAGCACCGCCAGCACCGCTCCGCAGTGGGTGCAGGCCTCGTTGGTGCCGCAGCCACTGGGGGCATTCGGCACATGCATGCACCCAAAGAACTCCCCGGGGCGATGCCCCAGAGGGGCGCTCTCGCCGATGGCCGACACCTGGATGGCCCGGTCATTGGTGGCGATGATCTGGCGGTTGGCGTCCAGGATCAGCACCAGGCCGTCCAGGGCCTGCATGAGGAAGCGGGCCACGGGATGCCCGAGGCAGGCCTCGGCCTCCCGGACCAGCTCCTCGTGGGGGGTGCGCTTGGCAGAAGCGAAGTGGGTCGTGCCCGGGGTGCCTACCCCTTCATGGAAGGCCATGGTGACCCCCTGTCAGCAAAATGCTCAGAGGCCCTATCGGTCTTTTGTGGCTTGAGGATTACCCCCGGCTGGTTTTGGTCAGGAGGCGGTCGTGGTGGCGGGCGAGAACCCCCAGGGCCAGGCTGGATCCGATCAGGGCACAGGCCATGTCCCACTGGGTGTCCCAGGGATCCCCCTGCGAACCCAGGAAGGCATCCGCCGAGCTGCCGGTCCAGACCGCCGTCTGCCACTCCAGGAGCTCATAGGCAGCGCTAAGGCCTAAAACCATAAGAATTAGTACAAAGACCGACCAGGCCCCGGGCTTCAGCACGCCCTTGCGGAACAGCACCTCCCGGAACAGGAGCACGGGCACGAAGCCCTGGAAGAGGTGTCCCAGGCGGTCGTAGGGGTTGCGGGCCAGGTGCAGCCAGGCCTTCACCCAGTGGCCCGCCGGGACCTCGGCGTAGGTCCAGTGGCCGCCCACCATGAGGACCAGGGCATGGAGGGCCAGCAGGCCGTAGAGCAGGTTGGTCAGGGGGAACCGGCGATAGGTGGCCAGCAGCGCCGGGATGCCGAGGATCACCGGGAAGTTTTCCATGAACCAGGTGAACCGATCCGCCCGGGGTGCCCAGCCCAGGGCTGCAAAGGCCACCGTCACGGCGGCCAGGAACAACAGAGGAAGACGATCGGTGTCACGCATGCAGCCCATGGTCCATATGCATGGGCTGGTTGTCACCGAAAAAAGGGGGTCTCGGGCAGAGAATGAAACCACAGATGGCGCAGTGCGCCTTTGTGCTCTCTGCGGTAGGCGGTAGTTCTTCCCTGGATTCCAGGATGAGCCTTAATCCGCCGCCCCCGCCCGAGGGCTCCGACCCCCGCCGCCGGCGTTGTAGACCAGGGCTCCGCTGGCAGCGAAGTCCCGAAAGACCGCCAGGGCCTCCGCTGTCAGCACGCCATCCACCACCGCAATGCCGCGCTGCTTCAGTTCGTCATCCCACCGGGGGTGGATGGGGCCTTCATCGAAGCCCGTGATGGCCTCCAGTTCGGGCCCACTGCCGGCGATCACCAGGGACTTCACACCGGACCAGATGGTGGCGCCGTAGCACATGACACAGGGGCGCCAGTTCACCACCAGCTGATAGGCCGGACCCCGGGGATCGCCGAGGTCAAAGGTACCCAGCAGGCGCTGGGCCAGGGAGAGGGTCGTGACCTCCGCATGGGCCGAGGAGCAGTGGGAGGGCACCACCCGGTTCACGCCGAGGACGATGCGTCGGCCCGAGTCCCGCTCGAACACGCCCGCCGCAAAGGGACCGCCGGTGCCCCGCTCGAAGTTCAGCCGCGAAAAACGGATGACCTCCCGCATGCGGTCTTCCAGTGAGGGAATGAACTCGGGCAGGTGCTGATTCTCTGCCACGGCCCAGTCCGGCAGCGAGATGGAAAAGTCCATGGGGGAATCCTCTCTCCTGGAGTATCCCCGCTTCGGGCGGCCACCGGGAAGGGGTCTCTCCGGCCTATGCTGAAAGCCTGGAGGGCGTCATGGAGCTGGGCATCCGAGGCAAGGTGGCCATGGTGGCGGCGGGCAGCAAGGGCCTGGGTCGGGCCACGGCCCTGGCGCTGGCGGCGGAGGGCTGTGCGGTCTCCATCGGTGCCCGGGGCCTGGACGCACTGGCCAGCACCAAGGCGGAGCTGGAAGCGCTGGGTGTGCGGGTCCTGGCCGAGTCCGTGGACGTGTCGTCGGCGGAGGACCTGGCGCGCTGGCAGCGGGACACGGAAGGGACCCTGGGGCCCGTGGACATTCTCGTCACCAACACCGGCGGGCCCAAGGCGGCCGAGTTCGCCAACCTGTCCGACGCCGACTGGGCCGCTGGCGTGGAGTCCACCCTCATGAACGTGGTGCGGATGTCCCGCCTGGTGCTGCCGGGCATGCGGGCCCGCCAGTGGGGGCGCATCGTCCACATCACCAGCCTCGTCGCCAAGCAGCCCTATCCGCTCCTCACCATCAGCTCCACCCTGCGGGCGGGCCTCTCGGCGCTGACCCGCACCCTGGCCCTGGAGACCGCCCGGGCTGGCATCACCGTGAATGCGCTCCTGCCCGGTCATGTCATGACCGACCGGCAGCTGCACCTGGCGGAGGTGAAGGCCGCAGCCGCCGGCATCACCATCGAGGCGCACTTCGAACAGCAGGCGGCGGCCATTCCCGCCGGCCGCATCGGCCGGCCCGAAGAAGTTGGCGCCGTCATCGCCTTCCTCTGCAGCCAACCCGCGTCGTATCTCACCGGTCAGAGCCTGCTGGTGGATGGGGGCCTGGTCCAAGGCACGTTCTAAACGAAAATCGCCGGCCAGAGGCCGACGATTTTCGCGTGCAACAGGCTCTAGTTCTTGATGGAACTGACCGTCTCGAAGTAGTGGGCGAAGGCGGCGATGCCTCCGGAGGCCTGCTCCCAGTCGTAGTTCTCGTTGGGGGCGTGGTAGCCGTGGCTGGGCAGGCTGAGGCCCAGGAAGAAGACCTGGCAGCCCAGGAGGTCCTCCATGGTCTTCACGGCGCCGATGCTGCCGCCCTCGCGGGTGAAGGAGCAGGGGGCATCGAAGCCAAAGCGGTAGGCGTCCTTGATGGCCTCGGCGTAGGGGCCGGTCACATGGCCCTTGAAGGGCGCCAGGCCGTGCTCCTCGTGGAACTGGACATCAGGGAAGTGCTTGGCCACGAAGGCCCGGATGCGCGCCACGGTGGTGGCCTCATCCATGTCCGGCACCAGGCGGCAGGTGAGCTTCACCTCGGCCCGGGGCGGCACGGCGCTCTTGATGCCGGGGCCCGTGTAGCCCCCCACGACGCCGTGGACTTCCATGGTGGGTCGGCCCCAGATGCGCTTCATGACCTTCAGGGGATCCTCGGTGCGCATGCCGCTGATCATGTGGTCCTGCTTGAAGGTCTCGACGCTGAAGCCCGCGTTGACCCACTCCTTGAGTTCCTTCTTGCTGGGCTTGACCACCTCGTCGTAGAACCCGGGAATCTTCACCTTGCCGGTCTCGCCGTCCATCATGGCGGCTACCACCTTGATGAGCTCGGCCAAGGGGTTGCGGGCCGCACCACCCACCACGCCGCTGTGCAGGTCATGGTCGGCGGTCTCCAGGGTGAGGCGGAAGCCCTTGAGGCCCCGCAGACCCGCGGGGGTGCTGGGCTTGCCCCGGGTGATCCACACCGTGTCGCTGACCACGATGGCGTCGGTCTTCAGGCGATCGGCGTGGCGCTCCAGGCCCCCGGCGAAGCTGGGGGAGCCGATCTCCTCCTCGGTCTCCCAAAGGAAGTGGATGTTCAGAGGCACGCCGGCGGCGCGGGCGGCCAAGGCACCAAAGAAGGCCGTGACGGCCGGGCCCTTGTCGTCCGTGCTGCCCCGGCCCCGGTAGGTGTCGCCATCCACCACGAAGGTGAAGGGCTCCGCCGTCCACTCGGGCTCGTTGGCGGGCTGCACGTCCATGTGGTTGTAGACGGTGATGGTGGGGTGGCTGGGGTCATCCCCGAACCAGCCGTGCACCAGGGGGTTGCCGTTGGTCTCGAGGACCTCGGCCTTGCCCCCATGGGACTCGAAGAGGGTGCGGGCGGCCTCAGCCACGCGGCGCACATCGGGCTGGTGGGCGGGATCAGCGCTGACGGAGGGGATCTCCACCAGGGTTCGCAGCTCAGCCTCGAAGGCGGTGCGGTTGGCCTCGGCGAACTGGGCGAGGGCGGCGCGGGTCAGACGAGCGGCATCCATGAGGTCTCCGGCAAAGGGACCCCATGATGGCACAACCGGAACTGTTGTCTATAAAAGGACCTATGGGTAAAAGATGGACTCAGGCGGGCCAGCCCCCGGCGGCGCGCAGGCCCGTCCACTCGGGCAGGCCCAGGGCGAGGTTCAGGTTCTGCACGGCCTGGGTGGCCATGCCCTTGCCCAGGTTGTCCAGAGCCACCAGCACCACCCCGTGGCTGCCCTTGGCCGCCACCGAGAGGTCCGCGAAGGCACCCCCCACCGTGGCCGCCACCCGGGGCGTCCCATCGACGACGCGCACAAAGAACCGGTCCCGATAGAAGTCCTGGAAGTGGGCCCGCAGGGCCTCTAGCGCAATTCCCGCAGGAAGCGGGAATTGCGCTACAGCGAAGATCCCCCGCACCATCGGCGCACTCTGCGGCACGAAGCTCAAGGGTGCCTGCCAGCCGGCCGTTGCCAGGGTGCGGAGCACTTCGACCTCGTGCTGGTGACCCAGGACCTTGTAGGCCCGGAAGTCATTGGCGCGGGTGGGGTGGTGGGTGGTGTCCGAGGGCGCGGCGCCGGAGCCAGAGGAGCCGGTCGCGGCGGTGACCGCCACGAAGGCAGGCTGCCACGGGGCCAGGGGCAGCAGGGCCAGTTGCAGGGCCGTGGCGAAACAGCCCGGGTTGGCGATGCGCTTGGCACCGGCCATGCGCTCGGGCTGCCAGTCCACCAGGCCATAGACCCAGGTGGGATCCAGGCGGAAGTCCGCCGAGAGGTCGATGACGATGAGCCGCTCCAGCAGGCCCGGATGGGTCTGGGCGGCCGCTTCCAGCTCGGGCCAGAGCTTGCCCAGCTCGCCATGCGGCAGGGCCGAGAAGATCACCGGGGCAGGGCTGGTGGCCATGGCCTCCCAGTCCGGCGTGGCCTCGAAGACGCCCTCCACCAAGCCCTGCAGGTTGGGGTGCTGGGCATGGAAAGGCTTGCCCGCATGGCTGCGTGCCGTGCCCCGCAGAGAGGCCACCGCCGGGTGGTTGGAGAGCCAGCGCAGCAGCTCCCCCCCGCCGTAGCCCGAAGCACCGAGGATCAATACGTCTACAGAGGACATGAGCACCCCAGGGAATACAACAAAGGAGCAACCGCAGATGGCGCAGATGACGCAGATAAGGAGGGCCTTCCGCAACGGACGATCCGGTGCGCCATCTGCGAAATCTGCGTCATCTGCGGTTGCATTTGAGAAGCCTCAGGACCTTGCTGCCAGCTTGGCTTCGACGAGGCCGAGGACGAAGTTGCCGAGGGCGTCGGCGTCGGCGCGGGCGTTGCGGGCGGGGAGGCCTAGGGTGGCCACGAACCGCTCGCCCACCCGGTTGTCTGTGGCGGGGCCGGCGATCAGGTCGGCTTGGATGCCGAAGGCGGTCTTCAGCTGGTGCACGCCACCGGCGACGCCCACGGGATCGTTGGCACAGAGGACGAAGGCTCCCCCCAGGGCCCGCAGGGCCGGATCGCCCAGGATCGCCTGGACACCGTACTCGCCCATGATGCCGTCGCCGGTCTCGGCCACGATGACATCCACGCCATGGGAGGCCAGCTCCGAGAAGATGATGCGGGACACATCAGCTGCGTTGCCAGCATCGGTGCACACGCAGCCGGCATCCGTGAAGTCCAGGGCCACCTCGGCGCCGTAGTCGCGCATGGCCAAGGCATCCCGCATGAGGGAGACGCCCGTGAGCTTGCAGGCGCCCACCCGGTAGCCGGCCCGGCTGAGCTGCCGGATGGCGGCGCAGGCGGCGGCGGTCTTGCCGGCGTTCATGCAGGTGCCCGCCACGTAGACCACGGGACAGTGGGGCGAGAGGCTGGTGCCGCGGAGGGCCCCCATGCGGATGTGCGCCGCCTGGCCCGCCCGGGACTGGAACTCGGGGAAGACCTGCACCTGGCCCAGCACCTCCATCTCGAAGGGCTTGCCCAGGTCCCGGTTGTAGGAGACGCAGGTGCCAATGACCCCGCCCATGTTCAGCAGGTTGATGGTATCGCCCACCTGGAGGGCCGTGGGCATGACGCCCTCGTAGCCCTGGAGCGCGTTGCGGTGGCCCAGGGCCCCCACCAGGATGTCCCCATCGTGGAGGGTGCTCATGCGCCCATGGGGGTCCTCCAGCTGGTTGTAGGTGGTCTTCTCGCCCCGCACTCGGCAGGCGATGACGGACCCCTCCTCCACCAGAAGCTCCGGCGCCAGGGTCAGCGTCCGCCCCAGCCGCAGGTTGCGGGTGACCGAAGCGAGCTTGTCGACATGGATGCGCATGGGGGTCTCGAAAAAGGGATTCACCGCCAAGACGCCAAGAAGCCAAGAACTACAAATTCTCTTTTGTTTTTTTCTT
>CAIMFT010000074.1 GCA_903840385.1 uncultured Holophagaceae bacterium | reverse complement strand
GGTGCTCTAACACCGCCACAACCAAGGAGACTGCAAACCGTTGCTTCCGCAAGCCCTAACGGGCGATCGGGCTGGACAGACGTCCGTCACCCTGCCGCGAAGCGGCTTCGTTCAAGCAGCGGGTGGTCCGGGGTCCATATGCCAGCCCAAACCCCAGCCCATCAGTCTTCAAGCTTTTCTTCGCGTCTTCGCGTCTTAGCGTTGGATCAGTTGCCTTTCTTTCCAGGAACCCCTCAACCCCGACCCAGCTTGGCCTGCATGATGTCGAGGATCTCGGGGTCGGCGCTGACCATGCCTTTTTGGGCGAGGCGGCCCAGGTTGTCCAGGGACTCGTTCCCATCGGCGCCCACGATGCCATCCGTGGCCGGGATGCCGAAGCCCGCCAGCGCCAGCTCCGCCGACCGGAAGGCCACCTCCACGCCGGTCATGGCCTTCATGGCGCAGCCCACCTTGGCACCGTCGCAGATGAGGCCCGCCAGGGTGCCCACCATGTTCTGCAGGGCCAGGTCCACCTCGGCGAGGCCCCCGCCTCCCAGGCGCACCAGCCCTGCGGCGATGCCAATGCCGGCGGCGTTCGCAGCCCCACAGATGGCCGAGAGGGTGCCCAGGCGCTGGGTGGTAGCGGTGGTGAGGAGGCAGGCCAGGGCCAGGGCCTCTTCGATGCGAGCCTCGGAGTGACCCCGGTGGCGCCCCCACAGACCCAGCGCCACGGAGACGGTGATCCCCTTGTTGCCCGATCCGGCCAGGGACATGACCGTGAGGGGCTCGCCAGACATCCGGCCCAGCACACCCGCACTCACCAGCCGGGGGACCCGCAGGCAGGGCTCGGCCCCGGCGGGGGGTACGAAGCCGGCTGGCAGCAGGGGGACACTGTGCTCGGCCATGGCCAGATTGAGGGCCAGGCCCTCCCGCAGGCGGGCCCGGTCGGCCTCGGTGAGGGTGTCCGCCAGAGCCAGAAGATCGGCCAGGGCCATGGCCCCCACCTGAGCTCGAATGGGGTCGTCCGCATCCTCCTGGGCTGGCCCGCCCCCCGGGGCTTGAGCCACGCCGTTGGCCTCCAGGCGCACCAGGCGGGTGTGCTCCCGAGCCAGCACGGCCCGGCCGGTGCCCCGCGCGCCGGTGACGGTGCAGTCAATGCAGAGCTCCGTGAGACTGGCATCCACCTCCACCTGCAGGACCCCGGCGGCCACCAGACGCCCCGCGGCTGCCAGGGCGTCTGGGGTGATGGTCCCGAAGATCTCCAGGCCCGCCGAGGGGTCCGGCAGCATCGCCCCCAGGGCCACGGCCCACAGCACACCCGTGCGGTGGCCGCTGTTGGGGATGCCCACGGCGTGGCAGTTCTTGTAGGTGCGGGCGTCCAACACCAGGCGCAGCCGCTGCACCCCGCCCCCCGCCTGCTGGGCCGCCAGGCAGGCCGCATGGGCCACCGCCGCAGGCTCAGTGCAGCCCAGGGCCGGCCTCCATTCGGCGTGCAGGTAGTCGGTCAGGTCCATGGCGTTCCTCGTAGCCCCCATTCTTCCGGGACTTGGCCCGAAACGCCAACTCAGACGCTCCGCAGGTCTTCAGTCAGCCCCAGCCACTCAACAGCTAAGGCGGAACCGCAGATGGCGCAGATGGACTCAATAAAAGGCAATGATAAAAGGCCTTTAGCCGGGGATGACGGGGATGGCGGGGATAACTGCACAGGCAAACAGGAACGCAGAGGAAGGCCGAGGAGCGGAGGTGGGCGTGTGGTTGCAGGGAAAACTTCGCCACCGATTAGGGGATTGAGAGGCTAAAGCGAACCGCAAGATCACGCTGCTGGCCGCCGACCCACCCCCCGCATGGGCCCGCCGCAGGCGGCTTCCGGCAGAGCCGGAAGTCAGCCCGGGGTGCCACGGCCGCGCCCCCCAAGAGGCGCGGCAGCGGCGCCCCG
>CAIMFT010000073.1 GCA_903840385.1 uncultured Holophagaceae bacterium | reverse complement strand
CCAGGGCCCGGCCGCGGGGGATGATGGTGACCTTGTGCAGGGGATCGCTGTCCGGTACCACGGCGGCGACCACGGTGTGGCCGGCCTCGTGGTAGGCGGTGATGCGCTTGTCCTCTTCGGTCATGACCATGCTGCGGCGCTCGCTGCCCATGTAGACCTTGTCCTTGGCATTCTCGAAGTCGGCCATCTCGACCCACTTCTTATTGCCGCGGGCGGCGGTGAGGGCGGCCTCGTTGCAGAGGTTGGCCAGGTCCGCACCGGCAAAGCCGGGGGTGCCGCGGGCGATGACTTCCAGCTCCACGTCGGGGCTGAGGGGGATCTTGTCCGTGGTGTGGACCTTGAGGATCTCGTGGCGGCCCTTGACGTCCGGGCGGTCCACCACCACGCGGCGGTCGAAGCGGCCGGGGCGGAGCAGGGCGGGGTCCAGCACGTCAGGGCGGTTGGTGGCGGCGATGAGGATGACCCCTTCGTTGCCTTCGAAGCCGTCCATCTCCACCAGCAGCTGATTCAGGGTCTGCTCACGCTCGTCATGGCCGCCGCCCAGGCCGGCCCCGCGATGGCGACCGACAGCGTCGATCTCATCGATGAACACGATGCAGGGGGCGCTCTTCTTGGCCTGCTCGAAGAGGTCGCGCACACGGCTCGCGCCGACGCCCACGAACATCTCCACGAAGTCCGAGCCCGAGATGGAGAAGAACTGCACCTTGGCCTCGCCAGCAATGGCGCGGGCCAGGAGGGTCTTGCCGGTCCCCGGAGGGCCCATGAGCAGGACGCCCTTGGGGATCTTGCCGCCCAGCTTCACGAACTTGGCGGGGTCCTTCAGGAACTCGACGATCTCCTTGAGCTCATCCTTGGCCTCGTCGCAGCCCGCCACATCGGCGAAGGTGACGCGCTTGGTGCTGGCGGAGAGGCCCTTGGCCCGGGCCTTGCCGAAGCTGAGGGCCTTGTTGCCGCCCATCTGGGCCTGGCGCATGAAGACGAACCAGAGCACCACGAAGACCAGCAAGGGGGCCCAGAACATCAGGACGTAGGCGAAGTTGTTCTCGCTGGGCTTGGTGGCCCGGAACTCCTCGATCTGGCCTTCGGTCTTCCAGCTGAGGATGACCTTGCCGAGGTCCTGCATGGGCGGCGCCACGGTGCGGAAGCGCTCGATGGCCTCGCCGGTCTTGGCATTCTTCTCAGGCTGCTTGTAGGTGCCCTCGACGTCAAAGCCAGACAGCGTCACGGACTTGTATTTTCCTCCGACACCTTCGGTGTAGAAGGTGGAGAAGGCGATTTCGACCTGGCGGCTGTTCTGGGGGATCTGGCGGAAGGCCAGCACCAGGAGGGCGACGATGCCCAGCCAGACCAGAACGCTTTTCATCATGGAATTCAAAGGGTGACTCCTTGGGGCCTTGGGCCCGGGTGGCCTTCCAGTCTACTAGGCCCGGGAAGGTGGCGTACCACCTCTTAGATGCAGATACCCTCCACCAGGTTGGGGGTTTAGACAGAAATTCCCCCAGGAGGCCGGTTTTCGGCCCCGGGCCAGGCGTTTGACTACCCAGGGTGCCAGCCCCCGCAGGAGGCCTGCCTCTCGCGGCCAGTCCAAGCGCTGGAAGGCGGTTGCCAGGGTCCAGCGCAGCTCGGGTTCGGTCCAGAGCCCCCGCTGCAGGGCTACCCCGTCCTTGGTCAGGGACCAGCGGGAGCCCTCCCAGGACAGGATCAGGCGCCGGGCCAGGGCGTCGGCCTCCTCCGCCTGCAGGTGGGTCTCGAAGAGGTTCCGGTCCAGCTCCGGGGCCTCGGTGCGCACCGCAGCGAGGAGGGGCCGCCAGCGGTTGCGGGCGGTGAAGGGCTCCAGGTTGGTGGCATCCTCGCGCCAGGGCAGACCCCGGGCGGTGAGATAGCCCCGGAGGTCTGCCCGGCGGACTTCCGCCAGGGGGGACCAGCGCAGGCCCTGGCGGGGGGCCAGGGGCTGGAGCGAGCCCAGGCCACCGCCTCGGGCCAGGCGCAGCAGCACCGTCTCCGTGTGGTCATCCAGGGTGTGGCCCGTGGCGACAGCCGCAGCCTCCGCATGGGTGGCTTCCTGGCGGAACCAGTCCCAGCGCAGCTCCCGGGCGGCCATCTCCAGGCCCAGGCCCTGGGTAGCAGCGTGGGCTTGGACCCCCAAACTGGCTTCGGCCAAGTCCAGGTCCAGGGACCGACACAACTGCCGGACGAAGTCGGCGTCCTCCGGGGCCTCCGGGCGCAGGCCGTGGTCGGCGTGGAGCACCGCCAGGTCCAGCCCCAGGCTCCGGCGCAGGGCCCAGAGCAGCACCAGCAGGGCCACTGAGTCCCCACCGCCCGAACAGGCCACCAGCACCCGGCCGCTTACCGCATCCCCTCGCGCCTTGATCTGAGCCAGCACATCCGCTTCAAACCGATTCATCCCCTCAGGCTAATGCAGAGTCTTGACGATGAATACGGTTCGAACCCACTGGAAAGGCTTGACGAGCACTTTGGGTGGTTCCCAGGCTGGAGTGAGGACGGGGTGGGTGTGGCACGGAGACAGCTGGTCTTGAGGGGCTCTGCAGGGCTGGCGGCGCTGGCCCTGAGCTCTGTGCTCTCGGCCCAGGGCGAGGCCTGGCAGACCTATGCGGACACCTGGCGGCAGGCGTCCCATGCGCCTCTGACCCTCCTCGTTCCGGACACCCTGCCCATCGCCGCCCATCAGGTGGCTGATGACCAGTTTCTGATGCTGACCCGGGGCTGGGATGTTGGCGTGGACGCCCTGACCCCGCCGGACTTCGCCAAGCTGCGCCAGGCCCGAGGCTGGCCCGCCGGCCCACGCTGGGTCCTGCTGGACCGGGAGGGCCGGGCCGTGGCCGAGGGGGTGAGCCTGCCTGCGGGCGCGACTCTGCGGGACCACCTGCTCGGCCTGGGCCTGCAGCCCACCTGGGAAGCCCTGGAGCGCTTCCTGGTGCTCCATCCGGACAGTGGCATGGCCCTCGAGCGCCGTGCGCTGATCGCCATGCGCATGGGCACCGCCCGCTTCCGGCTGCTCCGGAGCCAAGGCCAAGCCGACGGCTTGACGGCGGCCCCGGGCAACCGGTGGCCTGCCCTCCGGCCCGCCCGCCTGGCCAAGCCCGAAGCGGCTGTGGGCATTCTGCAGGAGCTGGTGGAGACCCTGCACCGGCTGAATCAGCTGCCCGATGCCTGGCGGACGGATCGGGACCAGCTCACCTTCTGGCTGACCATGCTGGGGTCGCTGGATGCTCCCGCGCTCCAGCCCGAAGTCGCCGTGCTGCGGGAGTCCGTGCTCAAGGTCTGGCAGGCCCACCCTCATGCAGGGGCCGCCCTGGTGCCTGAGGCGCACGGTCCCGGGCTGGAGGGGCTGTCCCGGCTGTGGCTGGTCTGCCAATCAGGGACCCATACCCTGCCCGAGCTGGGCGACCTGGCTCGCATGCAGCCCAGCCCTGGGCGCCTCTGGCCGCCTTTTACGCTGCTCCAGGACATCGCCGCCAAGGCCATGGAGCTGCAGCAGCCCCGAGAGCTTCTGGCCTTCCTGGATCAGCTGCCAGAGTCGTCCCCCGCAGAGGGGGCCCCGCCTGACGGGTTGACCCTCCGAGGCTCCAAGGCCTTCTGGCGCATGGCCGCCCTGACGGAGCTGAATCGTTGGCCCGAGGCCCTGGCGGCTCTGCAGGAGGTCCGGCGTCTGGCCGGGCCCGAGTGGCGGGACACGACTGCTTCCCTGAGGCCCCTCTTCGAACCGCCGGAGCCGTCTCCGGCGGGCACCAAGCCGCCGTCCCTGACTCCGCTTCCTGTACCTGCCGAGTTCCTGGAGGTGCTGGACCTGGCCCCGCTGGAGGCACTGGCGCCTCCCCCAGCTCCCAGGGCCCTGCGGCTCGTGGTCTGGGGCAAGCCCAGCTGGGCCGAGGGCTGGGCCACCCTGCGCAGTGGCCCCGACCTGGCCCCCTGGGGACCCGAGGAGCTGCGCCTGGATGCCCCCACCGAAGGCGATGCGCGGCGCCTCCAGAAGGTGCAGCTGCCGGTGCAGGGGTGGGCCGTCTTCCGGGGTGAGACCGACATCGTGGTCACAGGGCTGGACGCTCCGGACCCGACCCATCTCGCCCTGCAGCTGCGCGCCGTGGCCCCAGCCCGGATCCAGCAGCTGGATGCCTTTCTGAATAAGCACCCAGGCCAGCTGGACGCCCGGTGGGATCGCTACAACCTGACCCGGGCGCGGATGCCGCTGCCAGCCCTGGAGGCGCGGCTCCTGGAGGATGCGGTGGCGGCCAGCATTCCCCTGGATTTTGGTCCCGACGCGCCCTGGCTCTCAAACCCAGAAGCGTGGCGGGCCCAGACCCGCCGGGTGCTGCCGGAGCTGGCAGCCAGCCTCCAGCGCTGGCCCGCGAACCGGAGCCTCTGGCAGGCCTGGCTCGCCTGGTCGGCTTTTGTCCCGTTACCGCCTTCCGTGGTGGCCTTCGCGGAAGGTCTGCCGATCTTTGGCCCCCGGGCCGACTGGAAGCTCCTCCTGCCCGGCGAGGTGCATCGGGCCGTCGCCGCCGAGTTCCGGAAGACCCGGCGCTTCGAGCTGATGGCGGACTGGTTCCGCGAGCCCTGGCGGGCCCTGGTGGCGCCCCTGCGGGAGAGGCCGTCCGAGCTGCCCTCCGCCTCGGCAGGCGAGACGGCCATCCACGAAGGCTACCTGGAGGCGCTCAAGGCCCTCAAGCTGACCCTCGAAGCCGCCGAGGCGGAGCAGCGCTGGCGCCAAGCCCGGTCCCCCGCCGCAGCACGGAAGCCTTGACCTTGCCTCAGGGGTGAGGGCGGGGCTCCAGCTTCGCCAGGAGGTCCACCAGGGCCTGGGGCACAGGCTTGTCGCACCAGAGGGCCTCGGCCCAGGCACACAGGCGGAGAGAGCCCCAGTGCATGGCCCGGCCCTCGACCCCCCGACGAAAGGCCGGGTGGGCAATGCGGGTGGCCGGCTGAGAGGCATCCTGGGCGAACTGGCTGCCGAAGGCGTCGAAGGCCGCCATGCGGCGCACCCACACGGCACTCACATCCATCAGGAGGTCGGGTCGGCCCGGGTTCTCGCCGCCCATCCAGGCGATGGCCTCGGGGCGCCAGGGGGTGCCGGGGCAGGGGTGGTTGCGCAGGCCGCTGTAGTAGGCCGCCTCCTGGCCCAGGCGGTGGGCCCGGCGGTGGTCAGGGTGCCGGTCATCGGGGGCAGGCAGGATGAGCACCCGGGGGCGGAGGGTGCGCAGGGTCTCCATCAGCCGCTGGAGGTAGGCGGCGTCCTCGGTGAAGAGGGCATCCGGGAACTCCAGCACGGTGCGCGTCACGCCCAGGATGCGGGCCGAGGTCTGGGCTTCGGCGCGCCGGGTCTCGGCGGTGCCGCGGGTCCCCAGGTCGCCGGCGGTGAGGTCGAGGATGCCCGCCTGCAGGCCCCGGTCCGAGGCCAGGGCCAGGAGGCCACCCACATGGACCTCGGCATCGTCCGGGTGGGCCCCCAGGGCCAGGATGTCCAAGGCGTAGGTCATCTCTCCTCCAGCACGAGCAGCGGCGTGGTGCCGTCCAAGCCCACCAGGATGGCATCGAGCAGGGCCTCGCTGCGCAGCCAGGGTACCCCGGGGAGGATGCGCTCCTGGGCTCGGCCCAGGGGAAACAGAGCCTGGCGGAGCCGCTCTGGATCCCCGCCGAGCAGCTCCGCTGCGGCTTCCCGGTGGAGGCGGTGGTCCAGCTTGTCGAGGCGGTTGGCGGTGCGGGCCAGCTCCCGCGTGAAGCGGTCCTGAAGGGGGAGGGGCCAGGCGGGATCCGGCACCGGCGCCATAAACCGGGCCGAGGGGAGGACCCCCTCCCAAGCCCGGAGCGCGCCCCAGCTCCCGGTGCGCAGGGCCTCCAGCTGGGCCGGTGCCACCCGGAAGCCAGGGGGGACCACAAAAACGCTGGGGCGGGAGATGATCCGAGGGGCGCTCAGGCCCACCAGCTCCCAGAGGGGCTCACAGAGGCGCCAGTAGGCCCGCTCCGCAGGCCCCAGCACTACGGCGGACACGGGCAGCATGAGGGACTGGAGCAGGGGCCGGAGGGCCGCACCCGGGCTCAGCCAGCAGCCACCGGGCAGGGGATCGCCGGGGGCCAGGCGGAGGCGTCGGCCGCTGCGGGGGTCGAGGGAGAACCAGGCTGACTGGCGGCGAGGGTCGAGGGGCAGGGGCGCTCCCTCGGCTTCCAGGTGCGCAGCCTGGCGCTCCAGGGCCGCTTCCAGGTTGAGGGCTCGCCAGCGCTCCAGTTCCGGCTGGAGGGGGGCTCGCAGGGCCGGGTCCGTGGGGGAGAAGGGGCGCAGGCCCCGGGCCCAGAGGGGGGCACCCAGGGCCAGGGCATGACCCCGGAGGGTGGGCTCCAGAGGGTCCGGCAGCGGCCCCCAGAGGTCCGTGGCTTCGGCCTGATGCCCGGCGGTCCAGGGCAGCCAGCCGGTGGCCGTTCCTGGGCGGGCCTCGAAGCGAAAGCGGTGGCGCAGCAGGCGGCTCTCCTGCCACCCCACGGTGGTGGCCACCTCGGTGCGGTCGTGGTCTTCGTCCGCCAGCCAGTAGACCGCCTCAGCGCCGGTGCGCCGGGCCTCGGCCAGCGCCGCCAGGGCTTTCGCAACAGAGAGCGCAGGACTCCATCCGGCGCCGATCTGCTGTCCGGTGGCGATCACGGGCTTCCCCTGCGGGGGCATGGTCATGGGCTCAGCCTACCCGATATGCGATCCTCGACGGCATGGAGACCCTCGAGCCCTGGCTCCCCCCAGAGGCACCGGACCTCGCCGTCCTGGCCATGGCCGCCGCCGATGCGGCGGGCACAGCGAGCCTCCGCGCCTGGCCCGAGCGCCGCAAGGGCGGCCTCGGCTTTGGCGACCTGCCGCCCTTTCTGTGCTGGCGGGGGCAGGTGGGAGACGCCTGGCATCTGATCCTTCTGCAGCCCCGGGAGCTGGGGGCGCTGGTGCCGGGGGCCCGCATGGCACCGCTGCCCTCCGGCTGGCTGGCGGACCTGGACCTGCAGGCCCTGGCCGGGCCCCTGGCCCGACATCCGGACTTCCCCGGCGGCACTTCGGTGCACGTGGTGCACGTGCCAGGCGGCCCTGCCGTGGCGGTCCGCACCCTCGGGAGCCCGGCCCCGGAGCTGGTGCTGGCAACGCTGCTGCGGCTCAGCCCGGTGGCAGACTGGCGACCGATCATCTGAGGGTCGGCTACTTCCCGCGGTTGCTCATGCGGGTGTGGGTGACGCCGCTCTTGCCCTGGGGCTTGGTGGAGGCCTTCACCACGGGCTTGGGCCCGGGGCCGGCCTTGGGCTTCTCGGTGGTGGCAGACGAGACGGCCTTATCCACGGACTGCAGGGACTTCAAGAAGTCAGCGGGTACGAGTGGCTTGGTCATTGGGAACTCCCAGGTCCAGTCTAACCCACCGGGGCCACTTCGCCCGGGGCTTCCGCGATGTGACGTGGTTCATCGGTGCATCTGGCCCATGCGGCTAAGCTGGGAGGAACCGGCGGGATCCGCACGAAATTTTGGGGATGGTGGCCATGGCTACGAAGGTGCACGAAGGCATGGTGGGCGCGGCCGAAGCGGCCTTCGCAGCCTGGCAGGGGACCTCGCGGCTGGCCCGCCGGACCCTGATCGAGGCTTGGCTGGAAGAGCTCCCTGCCGCCAAGGAGGCCATGGCCCAGGGCATCGCCGTGGAGACTGGCAAGCCCATCACCCTGGCCCGCGGCGAGGTGGGCCGCGCCGAGGCCACCCTGAGGGCGACGGCCGAGGCCATTGCCCAGTTTGGCGAAGTGGCCATTCCCTACGACCTCATGGCTGGGGCCGACGGCTGCCGGGCAACCCTGCGCCGCTTCCCCCTGGGGCCGGCCCTGGCCATCACGCCCTTCAACTTCCCCGTGAACCTGGCGGTCCACAAGCTGGCCCCGGCCCTGGCTGCGGGCTGCAGCGTCATCTGGAAGCCCTGCCCCCAGGCGCCCCACACCTCCCAGTTGCTCTGGGACACCTTCGAAGCGGCTCGGGTGCGGGTGAAGGCGCCCGCCGGTCTGCTGCAGCTGGCGGACGCCGATCCTGTCGCCGCCGAGGCCCTGGCACTGGACCCCCGCATCGCGGCCATCAGCTTCACGGGCTCGGAGCGGGTGGGTCGTCACCTGGAGAAGGTGCTGGCGGGCAAGCGTCTCCTGCTGGAGCTGGGCGGCAACGGTGCTGTGGTGGTGGATGCGGGCGTCGATCCCATGGCCGTAGCCAAGAGCATTGCCCCTTCGGCCGTGGCCGGGGCGGGCCAGAGCTGCTCCAAGGCCCAGCGCATCTATGTGCACACCGACCTCTGGGACGCCTTCTGCCCGGCCTTCGTGGCGGCCATCCAGGCCATGCCTGTGGGCGATCCCCTGGACCCCGCCACCCTGGTGGGGCCGGTCATCGATGAAGCCACCGCCGTCCGGGTGGATGCCAGCCTGGACCGGGCCATCGCCGCCGGTGCCCAGGTGTTGCTGCGGGGTGTCCGCCAGGGAGCCCTGCTGCCCCCGGCCATCCTCACAGGCCTGCCCGAGGACGACCCCTTCCAGTGCGAGGAGGCCTTCTCACCGGTGACCGTCCTGACCCGGGTGGCTTCCTTCGCCGAGGGCCTGGACCGGGCCGCCGCCACCCGCTTCGGCCTGCGGGCCTGCGCCTACAGCCGGGACCAGCGGAACCTCCGGCTGGCCGAGACCCGGCTGCGAGCCGGGGGAGTGCTGCTGAACCTGCCGCCCACCTTCCGCCTGGATGCGGCCCCCTTCGGCGGGGTGCGCGCCAGCGGCAACGGCTTCGAAGGACCCCTCTACGCCATGGAGGGGTTCACCGAGGGCCGCCTCATCGTCGAAGGACCCGCCCTCTGATCCCCCCAAGGAGCTCCGCCATGCCGCTCGCCATGCCCTTCCGCTCCGGCGATCTGGTGGTGGTGGTCCTCCACGCTCCTCGGGAGCGGGTCTGGGGTCGCCTCCTCGGGCTCGATGCCGCCGGCATCGCCCTGCGCGGCGTGGACCTCAGCCCCTGGGAGGAGGTCCTCTCGCTGGTACGCACCGGCCAGGCCGACCAGGTGGCCCTGGGCACCCGCTTCCTCCCCATGCACCGCATCGAGGCCATGTACCTCGATGAGCCCAGTTCGGGCGCCCCCAGCCTGTCGGACACCTTCCGGGACCGCACAGGGCAGGACGCCGCGGCCTTCCTGGCCGATCCCCCGCAGTGAAATCCCGGGCCCAGAGCCGGAGGCAGTCATGACCCACGCCAACCACACCCTATGGATGGAGCGCTTTCGGGTGCGCGCCAAGGCGCTGCAGCGGCACATCGTGCTGCCGGAAGGCCGGGAGGACCGCACCCTGCAGGCCGCCCAGATGCTGTTGGACCAGGGGCTCTGTCGCCTGACGATCCTGGGGGATCCCGCCACCATGGCAGCCCGGGGCGCCGCCCTGGGCCTGTCCCTGGCCGGTGCCAACCTGGTGGATCCCGCCACCAGCCCCCTGCTGCCGGAACTGGCCGGCGCCTACTTCGAGCGCCGGAAGGCCAAGTGCATCACCGAGGCCCAGGCCCTGGAAGCCGTGGGCAACCCCCTCTGGTTCGGGGCCATGCAGGTCCAGTCCGGGCACTGCGACGGCATGGTGGCCGGAGCCCTCAACACCACCGCCGAGACCGTCCGCGCCTGCCTCCAGGCCATCGGCGCCGCCCCTGGCATCAAGACCGTCTCCAGCTTCTTCCTGATGATCCATCCGGATGCGGCCTTCGGGGAGCAGGGGGCCATGGTCTTTGCCGACTGCGCAGTGGTGCCAGAGCCCACGCCTGAGCAGCTGGCGGACATCGCCCTGGCTGCCGCTGGCAACGCCCGCAGCATCATGGGCGTGGAGCCCCGGGTGGCCCTGCTCAGCTTCTCCACGCGGGGGTCTGCGGAGCACGCCCGGGTGGACAAGGTGCGCGCGGCCCTGGCCATCATCAAGGCCAAGGCCCCGGAGCTGGCGGTGGACGGTGAGCTGCAGGCCGACGCTGCCATCCTGGCCTCCGTGGGCAGCCGCAAGGCGCCGGGCAGCGACGTGGCCGGCCGGGCCAATGTGCTGGTCTTCCCTGACCTCGACGCCGGCAACATCAGCTACAAGATCGCTGAGCGCATGGGCGGTGCCGCTGCCATCGGGCCCTTCCTGCAGGGCCTGGCCCGGCCTGCCAACGACCTGAGCCGGGGCTGCAGCCCCCAGGACATCGCCGATGTGGCGGTGATGACGGCCCTGCAGTGAAACGACTGGCCTTCTTCATCTCGGGCACCGGCGGCAATGCCCTGAACCTGCTCAGGGCTTGCCGGGAAGGGCAGGTGCCCGGGGTGCCCGTGGTGGGGATCGCCTCGACCCCCAAGGCCGGCGGCATTGCCCGCCTGGAGACGGAGGGGCTGCCGGTGGTGGTGGTGTCCCGCCTGGACCATCCCACGGACGAGGCCTTCTCCGAAGCCTGCTATCAGGCGGCGGAGCGGGCCGGCGCCGACTGCATCTGCCTTTGTGGCTGGCTGAAGAAGCTAGCGGTGCCCCTCCGCTGGGCGGGGCGCATCCTCAACATCCACCCGGGCCTGCTGCCCCGCTTTGGCGGCCCAGGGATGTACGGAATGCTTGTCCACCGGGCGGTGCTGGCGGCGGGTGAAGCCTGGTCCGGCGCCACCGTGCACCTGGTGGACGGCGAGTACGACCACGGCCAGGTGCTGGGGCAGCTGAGCGTCCCCGTGCTGCCCGGTGACACCCCGGAGGACCTCCAGCGGCGGGTCTATGCCGCCGAGATGGCCCTCTACCCCAGCGCCCTGGCTGCCTACCTGGCGGAACAGGACTAGACTGTGGCCATGATCCCTCTGCTGACCGCCGATGAGATGCGCGCCGCGGAACACCGGGCCATCGAGGCCTGGGGCATGGCCTCCCTGGTGCTCCAGGAACACGCCGCCCTGGGGGCCTTGGCCCTGCTGCCTCCCGAGGTGCCGCTGTTGGTGCTCGCTGGCCCCGGCAACAATGGGGGCGACGCCCTGGCCCTGGCCCGTCTGGCTCGGCTTCAGGGCCGGACGGTAGCGGCCCTGGCCCTGCCCGGTGCCCCCGCCTGGCGGGGGGACGCCGCCCAGCAGGCCAACCTCTGGAAAGGCCTGGGTGGCACCGTGGAGACCCCAGCGGAGCTGGGGCCGACCCTCTCTGCGTGGCGGGGGTGGGTGGTCGATGGCCTCTTCGGCCTCGGCACCGCGAGGCCCCTGGATGGCATCGCCGCCCAGTGGGTGGCGGCCCTCCACGCCAGCGGCCTGCCGGTGCTGGCCCTGGACCTCCCCTCGGGTCTCAACCCATCCTCAGCGGAGGTCCCAGGGTCCGCCGTGCAGGCCACCCTGACAGCCTGCTTCGGAGCCCTCAAGGTCTGCCACGGTCTGCTCCCGGCCCGCGCCCACTGCGGCGCTATCACCGTGGTCCCCATCCCCCTGGATGTGGCGCCGGAAGGGGGCCTGGCCCTGCTCCAGCGGCCTGTCCTGGAACCCCGCGCCTGGAATGCCCACAAGGGGACCTTCGGCCATGTGGTGATCCGGGCCGGCAGCCTGGGCATGAGCGGGGCGGCGGTGCTGGCGGCCCTGGGCGCCCTCCGCTCGGGTGCAGGTCTGGTGACGGTCCTGACGGACCCCGAGGTGCGGTCCGAGGTCGCCGCCCAGGTGCCCGAGGCCATGGTGCAGCCCTGGCTGGGCCTCCTGCCGACCGGGGCCAGCGTGCTCCTGGTCGGCCCAGGGGGCATCACCGACGTGCCAGCCTGGGAGGGTCCCCTGGTGGTGGACGCTTCCGCCCTCCTGGAAGGGGCCGGCCCAGGCTGGATGGCACGGCCCGACACGGCCATCACCCCCCATCCAGGCGAGTTCGCCCGGCTGTTTGGCCTGGACCGACCCATGCTCCTGGATGACCGTCTGGCCCAGGCCCGGCAGGTGGCGGCAGGCCAGCCTGGCGTGCTGCTACTGAAGGGAGCCCAGAGCCTCATCGGTGGGGGCGACCGCCAGGACCTCTGGGTGAATCCCACCGGCCACCCTGGCCTGGCCACCGGGGGGAGCGGGGACCTGCTGGCGGGCATGGTGGCGGGCTTCCGCGCCCAGGGCCTGCCCATGCGCGAGGCCGTGGCCGCCGCCGCCTGGTTCCATGGGGCCGCTGCAGACGCCCTCCCCGGTCCGGGTCTGCTGCCCAGGGATCTGGCTGCTGTGCTGCCCGGACTGCTGCGTGGCTGAGCGCTTCCTGGCCGACGAGGCCGCGACGGAGGACCTGGGCGAGGCCCTGGCCCGCCTGACACCCCCTGGGGGGACTTGGCTGCTCCAGGGCGAGCTGGGTGCCGGCAAGACCACCTGGACCCGGGGCTTCCTCCGAGGCTTGGGCGGGGACCCAGAGGCCGTGGCCTCACCGACCTATGCGGTGCTGCACCGCTACGAGACCCCTGCGGGCCACCTCTACCACCTGGACCTCTTCCGGCCAGGACCGGAGGGGGCCTGGAGCCTGGGTCTGGAGGAGTCCCTGGGCCCCCAGGACCGCCTGGTCGTGGAGTGGGCGGGCGACCGGGGCCCCTGGCCCACGCCCTGGGTGGGCCGCCTCACCCTGACCCCCTGCGCCGATGGCCGCCAGGCAGAGTGGACATTGCCTGACGAAGGCCAAGCCCCATGATGAAGGCATGACCCTTCCCCTCGCCCTCACCCTCCTCACCCTCTTCGCCGCCGGTCTGGCGGCCTGGGCCGCCCTCCGGCCCCGCCGGGACGCAGGGGTGGACGACCTCGCCCGCACCCTCACCGAGGAAGTCGCCCGCGCCCGTCGCGATGGCCAGTCCGACCTGAGTGTTCAGCTGGGCCCCCTGCGGGACAAGCTGGGTGACCTGGACCGGGCCGTGGCCACCGCCAAGGCCGAGCAGCTCAAGGGCCTGGCTGTGGGCATGACCGATGGCTTCCGGAGCCTTACGGCGGACCTGCAGCTGAGCCTCGCCCAGGGCCGGGAAGAGCAGCGCAAGAGCCTGACCGAGGTCCAGGAGTCCGTCCGCAAGCAGCTGGAGGCCCTCCAGAAGGGCAATGACGAGAAGCTCGAACAGATGCGCCAGACCGTGGACGAGAAGCTCCACGACACCCTGGAGAAGCGCCTGGGCGAGAGCTTCAAGCAGGTGAGCGACCGCCTGGAAGCCGTCCACAAGGGCCTCGGCGAGATGCAGACCCTGGCCCAGGACGTGGGCGGACTCAAGAAGGTGATGGGCAACTTCAAGACCCTCGGCATGCTGGGGGAGGCGCAGCTGTCCGGCCTGCTCAGCCAGTTCCTGGCCCCCGGCCAGTACGAGGCCCAGGTGCACGTGAAGCCCGGGAGCCGCGAGGCGGTGGATTTCGCCGTGCGCATGCCGGGGCCTGTGGAGGGCCAGACCGTCTGGCTGCCCATCGACGCCAAGTTCCCTCTGGAGGACTACCAGCGGCTCATGGAGGCCATGGACCAGGCCGACCCGGTGGGCGTCCTGGCGGCGACCAAGGCCCTGGAGACGCGGGTGGCCGCCGAGGCCAAGACCCTCAGCGAGAAGTACATCAATCCCCCCGAGACCACGGACTTCGCCCTGCTGTTCCTCCCCTCCGAGGGCCTCTACGCCGAGGTGCTCCGCTGCAAGGGGCTGTTCGAGCGCCTTCAGCGGGACCTGCGGGTCACGGTGGTGGGTCCCACCACCCTGTCGGCCCTCCTCAATGCCCTCCAGGTGGGCTTCAAGACCCTGGCCATCACCCGCCAGAGTGCCGATTTCTGGAAGGTGCTGGGCGAGGTGAAGACCGAGTTCGGCAAGTTCTCCGAGAGCCTGCAGGCCGTGGAGAAGAAGCTCCAGGAGGCCGCCAACAAGGTCGGGGCCGTCACCACCCGGACCAATGTCCTGGCCCGGAAGCTCAAGGATGTGGAGGCCCTGCCGGCCCCCGACGACCTCCCGACCCTCGCCACGGACGAGCCTCCAAGCGAATAATTTCCTGGCATTCTCGCCCCGATGTTTTAGGATTCGGCCAAGCCCAGGGGGCCGCATGCTGAAGGGGAGAGATCGTTCTGGACTGGGCGATGTGATCGCCGTAGACCGGAACTATGTCCCCATGCAGGAGGTCAGCCGCCGCCGTGCCCTCTGCGCCGTGGTGTCGGGCCGCGCCCACGTGCTGAACCCGGCCACCTTCGAACGCCACCGCAACTACGAGTCCGGACTGGAGCTGATCATCTTTCCCCAGGCCCAGGCCTGCAGCGACAGCAAGCTCCTCCTGGGGCGCCTGGAGCGCCGAGTCCTGCGCCGGGACCACTACACCTGCCAGTACGTAGGCTGCGGGCGGAAGGCGACCACGGTGGACCATGTGGTGCCCCTCTGTCAGGGCGGCAGCACCACCTGGCAGAACCTGGTGGGCTGCTGCCTACCCTGCAATCAGACCAAGGGCGGCCGGACGCCGGAGCAGGCCGGCATGACCCTCAAGGCGCTGCCCAAGGGCCCCCGGGCCCACCTCTTCGAGCGGTTCGAGGAGCTGCTGCGCCGGGCCAGCGCCGCCTGATCGGGAGGGCCTTGCTGGTCACTGGGCCGGGCCATTGCTTTGTTTGTTGTAAACAACAAGCAAAGATGACTGAATGTCCTGATTCGCCTCTTAAATGCGGAATTTTTAGCCCTAACTAATTGAAGTATTGCGATAGCTAACGATCAAAAAAGAGCCTTTCCTTTTATCAGCCTCCAATCTAGGCTTTTTAATAAGGAGGAAGCCCCATGACCACAGTGGATATCACTTCCCAGACAGGAAAAGACTTTTCCGGTGACGCATTGATCGTTCCCGTATTCTCTGGCCGTGAACGCCACCGGTTGCCCCTCGCCATCAGCAAGGTTGCCCGTCAGGTCATGGATGAGGAGGACTTCAAGGCCGACTATCTTGAAGTTGTACCTCTGCATCACCCCAATGGAGTCAAGGAAAGCCGCTGGATGGTTCTGGTGGGAATGGGCGACGAAGAGAAGGTCACCCTCAACAAGATCCGCAAGGCGGTCGGGACTGCCGGTCGCTTCTGCCTCAAGAAGAAGTGGAAAAAGATCGGTGTGCTCTCGCCTTCCACCTCGACCCTCGACCATGACGCCGTGCAGGTGGCGGTGGCTGAAGGTGTCCTGCTGGCGAACTACGACCTCGTGGCCTTCAAGGGCGGCAAGCCCGAGCCTCGCCAGTTCAGCTCCATCGAGATCTTTACCAATGGGGATGACACCCGGAAGGCCCGCCGCAAGCTGCCTGTGGTCGAAGCCGGCGTCGCCGCCTGCCACCGGGTCCGCGACCTCACCAACACCCCCGCCGGGGACCTCTATCCCGAGGTCTTCGCTGATGCAGCCGTGAAGCTGGCCAAGCAGCACAAGCTCCACTGCGAGGTCCTGGATGTTCCGGCCCTGGAGAAGGGCGGCTTCCGGGCCGTGCTGGCGGTGGGGCAGGGCAGCGTCCGCCCACCGCGGGTGGTGCGCCTGGACTACAAGCCCAAGGAGAAGCCCCGGAAGCACGTGGTCCTGGTGGGCAAGGGGGTCTGCTTTGACAGTGGCGGCCTCTCGCTGAAGGATGCGTCAGGCATGGAGACCATGAAGGACGACATGACCGGGGCCGCCATCGTGCTGGCCACGTTGGCAGCCTGTGCCGCCCTGGAGCTTCCCGTTCAGGTCACGGGGTTGCTGGGCCTGGTGGAGAACATGCCCTCGGGCTCCAGCTACAAGCCTGGCGATGTCCTGCGTACCCGGAGTGGGAAGACCGTCGAGGTCCTGAACACCGATGCGGAAGGTCGCCTGGTGCTGGCGGATCTGCTGGATTACGCCGCCGAGCTGGGAGCTGACCACGTGGTGGACCTGGCCACCCTCACGGGAGCCGCCCTCATTGCCATGGGCGACGGGGTCTCCGCCGTCATGGGCACCGACCAGAAGCTGGTGGACCGCCTGCTGGACTCAGGCAACGCCGTGGGTGAGTACCTCTGGCAGCTGCCCCTGGTGGAGGAGTACGCCGAGCAGCTCAAGAGCCCCCTGGCGGACCTGAAGAACATCACCGGCATTCGCTGGGGCGGGACCATCACGGCGGGCCTCTTTCTGCGCGAGTTCGCCGGTGCGGGCTCCTGGGCGCACGTGGATTTGTCCGGTTCCTGGTCCGGGAAGGAACGGGACTACCGAACCCATGGCGGCAGTGGGGAAGGCCCCCGCTTCCTCCTCGAGTGGCTCATGGACTGAGCCCCTGGGGGCCGGCCTCGCAAAAAAAGGGGGCTTGACCCCCTTTTTTTCGGAATGATGGAGATATCCCCCTTGACCGGGAGCCTCAGATGCGGATTTATTGAGGACTGCCCTCAAGCTCTCTAAGCCCCCAACCCTCAATGGAGTTCCCATGGAATCGATGGAGACCCTCACCAAGGCCGATCTGTCCCGTCACTTGATGGAGCAGCTGGAGCTCGGGAAGAAAGATGCGGACCTGCTGGTGAACACCTTCCTCGAGAGCATCATCGAGTCCCTGCGGACCGGTGAAGGCGTCGAGCTGCGAGGCTTCGGCAGCTTCCGCCTCCGGGATCGCCGGGCCCGCCAGGGGCGCAACCCCCGCAGCGGCGTGAGCATCCAGGTGCCCCCCAAGCGGGTGGTGTACTTCAAGCTGGGCAAGGAGCTCCGCAGCAAGCTCATCGACGACTAGGTCGACGGAGGTCGGTGCTGAAGCCGGTGGCCCGAGGCCTCCGGCTTCATCATTTTGGCGCCGCTTCTGCGGGGAACCAGCGGTCCACAGCGGCCTGGATGGCCTGCGTGTAGCCGCTGCCCAGGGCCTCGGCGCAGTGCAGGTGCCAGGTGGCCACCTCGATCTTCTGGCTGCTGCGGAAGCGGGCGGCCAGTGAGCGCTGGATGTCCGGGGGCGCCAGGCGGTCCTGGGTGGCCACGAAGCAGAGGCTGGGGGTCTCCAGGATGGGGCCAGCCGTGCGGCTCAGCAGGTCCGTGCGGGCAGGGTCATAGCTCCCCAGCCGTCCGGCCAGAGCGGATGACGCGGCCCCGATGGGGGGTGCGAGCACATGCCAGAGGCGGTCTTTGGGGCCCCGCACCAGGCGCTCGGCGAAGCTGCGGGAGCTGGCGGGAGCCCCTTCCCAGATGATGCCGGCCAGGGGTCCGCGCTCCTCCCGCTCCAGGTCCGCCAGGGCCAGCAGGCCCACGGAGGCACCAAGGCTGCGCCCCAGGAGGAGGACCCGCTGGCGGGGGATGCCCATGGCTTCCAGATGGTGGACCACGCGGACCACCTCCTGGGACTCCAGCGCGCCAAAAGTCACCGGAGGCACGGGGCCTCCGGCGCGCATGGCGTCGTCCCGCCGGCGGTAGGTGAAGATGGTGGCATCCAGGCCCGGGAACCACTTCAGAGCCGGGCTGGTGCCCCAGCGGTCATCCCCGAAGCCGTGGAGCAGCAGGACCACCCCGGGGGTCGGCAGGGGGCGCTTGAAGCGCCAGACCTGGAGGTCCCCGGCGGCCTCACTGGACCAGGTCCCGCCAGGGTCGCCGTCCTGGCCTGCCGCCAGGTCCCGGTAGGTGCCCTCGACCCGCACCAGGGGCTGGGCCCGGTAGAAGGGGGGATCCACCAGCTCCTTGGCCACGGCCCAGGTCTTGGCGGCACCAAAGCCCAGGACCCCCAGGAGTGGGGTCAAGGCCAGGGCGACCCAGGCGCCCCGCCTCACCAGTAGCCCGTGGTCACCACCAGGCCCCTGGCATCCTGGGGTAGGGTGGTCTGGCAAGCCAGGCGCTGGTGGGCCTCGGCCTGCAGGTGAGTCAGGTGGGTGCGCTCCGTGTCCGAGGCCGTCGCCAGCAGCGGGGCACCCTCCAGGATGCTGACCAGGCAGCGGCCACAGGCGCCCCGGCCACTGCACGCCGAGGCCACCGGCAGGCAGGCCGCCTCACAGCACGCCAGCAGGGTGCCAGGGCCTCGCAGGGGGCGGTCTCCGCGCCGGGTGCGAGCCAGTGCCACCGCCGCTACTTGTGCAGCTGGGCCGTCACGCCGGGCAGGCCTTCGGCGGCGGGCAGGGGATCTGGCTGGCCGTAGAGCACCGAGTCCAGCTGCTGGGTGAGGGTGATCTCGTAGAGGCCCTTGTCTGCGGGCAGGTCCAGCTCACCGGAGTCCGGGCTGAAGATCTCGTGCTGGCTGGTGAGCAGGAAGCGGTGCTTGCCTGGCTTCAGCCCTCTGACCTCCAGGCTGTTGGACCCCTTGGGGAGCTGCTGCACGGGAATGCGGGCGCCATCGACACTGAACTCGACGGGGCCCACCACCAGGCGGGTGAACCGGAAGACCACGGTCCCTGCGGGGATGGGCTTGGAGGGTGTGAGGGGAATCTTGTTGCAGCCCAGGAATGGGGCAGCGCCCAGCAGCACCAGCGCAGGAATGGCAGGGAACAGCTTCATGAAGCCTCCGGAACCTCCATGATATGCGATGAAGGCCCCTCAGGTCCCCCGCCATCAGTCCTGCTGGAGCAGCACCACAGCCTGGGCAGCGAGGCCTTCGCCCCGACCGGTGAAGCCCAGCTTCTCGGTGGTGGTGGCCTTCACGTTGAGGCCTTCCGCAGAAAGTCCCAGCAGGGGGGCCACCCGGGCCCGCATGGCCTCGCTGTAGGCGGCGATGCGGGGGCGCTCCCCCAGCAGGCAGACGTCGGCATTGACCACGCTCCAGCCCCGGCTGCGCAGCTCGGCCATGACCCGCTGGAGCAGGACGGTGGAGTCGACATCCCGGAGGGCCGGGTCGGTGTCCGGGAAGTGGCGGCCGATGTCACCGAGGCCGGCGGCACCGAGGAGGGCGTCCATGAGGGCGTGCAGCATGACATCGGCATCGCTGTGGCCCAGGAGGCCGCGGTCGTGGGGTACCGTGCAGCCCATGAGGCGGAGGGGACGTCCGTCTTCAGGGGTGGCGAAGCGGTGGACATCAAAGCCCTGACCGACCCGGAGGGCCTTCATTCCCGGTCCCCCTCGAGGGTGCGGTGCGTCCCCGTGGACTCTTCCAGGTTCTTGAAGGTGCCGGAGATGGGGAACTCAGGCAGGGTGATGATGACCTCCGTCCCTTCCCCCTCCTCGCTCTGGAACTCCAGCGTTCCGGCGTGTTCCTCCACGATCTTCTTGACGGTGGCCATGCCCAGGCCGGTCCCCTTCTTCTTGCCGTAGCTGAAGAAGGGCTCGAAGATCCGCTTGAGCACCTTGCGGGGGATCCCTCGACCCCGGTCCCTGACCCGGATCTGCACGCCTCCGGCCACCGGGGTCCAGCTCACCTGGACCTCGCCGCTCAGGTCCACGGTGGCCTCCAGGGCGTTGGCGATGAGGTTCTCCATGACCCGGACGAAGCGGCCCGGATCCAGCTTCAGGCGGCAGGAGGGACCTTCCGCATGGAGGTGGACACCCAGCTCGGCGGCGCGGGAGGCCATGGGCTCGATGATGGTGTCCATGAAGACCCGGAGGTCGACGGTCTCCCGGGCCGGCTCCCGGACCTTGGCGAAGTCGAGGACATCCTGGCTCAGCAGGGTGAGGCGGTCCACGGAGTCGAGGATCTTCTGGCAGTGGTGCCGGATCTTGGGGTCATCTGAGGCCAGTCCCAGCAGGTCGGCGTGGCCTCGGAGGACGAAGAGGCCGTTCTTGAAGTCGTGGACGATGGAGCTGGCCACCTGGCCTACTGTGGCCAGCACATGGGTCCGGAGGTTCTCCTCAGAGAGGCGGGTGCGCTCGATGGCGATGGCGCAGAGGGCCACGATGGCCTCGAAGGTCTCCCGGTCCGGGGGCTCGCCGATGGGCCGCCGGCTGTCCAGGTAGACCACCCCGAGGCGCCGACCCTGCAGGAGCAGGGGCAGGCAGAGGATGGTCTTCAGCTCCAGGCGCGTGATGGAGTGCTGGCTGTGGAACTGGTCGCTCTCGGCCACGTTCAGGATCCAGACCGGCTCGCCGGTTTCGAAGACCTTCTGGACGCTGGAGAGGGAGAGGTGGATGTGGCCTTCCAGCTCGCGCCCCAGGTTCCGCTGCACCCGGGGGGCCAGCTCACCATCCTCCAGGAGCATGAGGAAGCCACGGTCGGTGCCGGAGATGGCCAGGAGCTTGTCCAGGGACTGCTCCAGGAGGTCCTCCAGGTCCACTTCCTCCGCCAGCAGCTGGGCGGTCTCCAGGATGGCCTGGAGGTGCAGCTCGGAGCTGCTCTGGTCCGAGTGGAGCAGGGTCAGGGTGTAGGCCCCATCGGCGAGGCGGATGGAGGCCCCAGGGGTCCAGAGGCGCCGCCCCAGCGGCTGATCGCCGCAGAAGCTCCCATGGGTGGTCTGGAGGTCCTCCGCGTACCAGGCATCCCCCTGGAGGTCGAGGCGCAGGTGGTTCCGGCTGATCATCGTGTCCGGCAGGACCACGTCGCAGAGGCTCTGCCGGCCCAGGGTGATGGACCGGGTGAGCGTCACCGAGCGCTCAAAGCCGTGGCGATCGCAGATGAGGAGCTGAAAGCGCTGGGCCACAGCGTCTCCCGGGCAGGGGGGTGAACAGACAGGGACGAGACCCCAAGATTATCCACCCATCGGCTGGACACAAGCGGAAGTCCTGTGCGGCAATGGAAGACATGCACCGACACCCCGACCTCGATCCCACCGGCGCTCCCGAGGATCCCGCCGAATACTCCCTGCGGCCCCAGCGCCTCCATGAGTACATCGGCCAGGTCAAGGTGAAGGCCCGCCTGGAGATCGCCCTGCAGGCCGCCACCCGCCGCAAGGAGGTGCTGGACCACGTCCTGCTGTTCGGGCCACCGGGCCTGGGCAAGACCACCCTGGCCCACGTGCTGGCCAACGAGATGGGCGCCAGCTGCAAGGTCATCCAGGCCCCGGCCCTGGAAAAGAAGGGCGACCTGGCGGCCATCCTCACGAACCTCGAGGAGGGCGAGTTCCTCTTCCTCGACGAGATCCACCGCCTGTCGGCCCCCATCGAGGAGATGCTCTACTCGGCCATGGAGGACCGGAAGCTCGACATCCTCATCGGCCAGGGGCCCAGTGCCCAGACCCTTAAGGTGGACCTGCGACCCTTCACGCTGGTGGGGGCCACCACCCGGGCCGGCCTCATCTCCAAGCCCCTCCATGACCGCTTCGGGATGGTCCACCGCCTGGAGTTCTACACCCGGGCCGAGCTGCAGGTGATCGCCGCCCGCTCCGCCCACCTGATGGGGATTCCCCTGGCGCCCGAGGGCTCCGAGGCCATCGCCCGCCGCAGCCGCGGGACCCCGCGCATCTGCAACCGCCTCCTCCGCCGCTGCCGGGACTATGCGGAGGTCAAGGGGGACGGGACCATCACCATCGAGAGCGCCGAGGCCTGCCTCCAGCTCCACGAGGTCGATGACCTGGGCCTGGACGGCCTGGATCGGGACTACCTGCGGACCCTCTGCCACAAGCACCGGGGCGGCCCAGTGGGCCTGCGCACCCTGGCGGCGGCCCTGGGTGAGGACGACGGCGCCCTCGAAGACCTGGTGGAGCCCTACCTCATGCAGGTGGGCTTTCTGGACCGCACGCCCCAGGGTCGCAAGGCCACGGACGCAGCCTACGCCTACCTGGGCGTGAACCCGGATCCGGGGCCGCTCTTCCGCTGAGGGGTGGGTCCTACCGCTGGGGGCCGCCGGCCTCGGGCTCAACCAGCATGGGTGCTGCGTCGGCCAGGGTGCCGCCCCTGCCCACGCTGAGCGTAGGGGGGCCGGAGCGATCCCGGCGGGTGCAGACGCCCTGCAGGGTGCCGCCTTCGTCCACCACGAGGGAGCCCACCTCGACATCCCCCTCCACATACCCGGTGCCGTGGATCTCCAGGCAGTCGCTGATCTTGAAGACACCTTCCGCCCGGCCTGTAACGATGAGGTGCTTGGCCAGGATGGTCCCCTTGACCAATCCCCCCGGGGCAATGGAGACCTCCCCGGCAGAGTGGATGACGCCCTCGACGGTCCCCTCAATGCGGAAGCTCCGGGCCCCGGTGTGGATCTCACCCTTGAAGAGCACCTCCTTGCCGAGCAGGGAGTGGATGGCGGGGGCGGGCTCAGGCTTCGGCTTGTTGCGGAACATGGACATGTTGGATTCCTCGGATCAGGACTGCCGGCTGATGGCACGCAGCCACTGGCGCTGGAGCCGGAGGTAAGGCTGGGGATCGACGGGCTTCCCGTTGAGGCGGACCTCGTAGTGGAGGTGGATGCCGGTGGCGTGACCCGAGCGGCCCATGGTCCCCAGGATCTGCCCCCGGGTGACCTGCTGCCCCGAGTGGACTTCCAGGTGGTTGAGGTGCCCGTAGAGGGTCTCCTTGTCCTGGGAGTGGCTGATGCGGACACCCCAGCCATAGCGGTCCATCCAGCCGGCCTCCAGGACCTCCCCGTTGGCGGTGGCCTGCACCGGCGTGTCCAGGGCGTTGCTGATGTCGATGCCGCTGTGGTAGCCGAGAATCCCGTCCTCGGCCTCGTTGGCCCGGGAGAAAGGGCTGAGGCGAACCCCATAGCTGGAGCTCATGTAGCCGGCGGTGGGTGGGATGGAGGGGGTGAAGCTCCAGGCGCGGACCACGGGTTCCATGCGGGCCCGCACCGCCTCCGCCTGCTTGGAGGTGCGGTCCAGGTCCTGGCGCAAGCGGGCCAGGCGCTCCTGGGTGCCGGGTGGGACCGGGGCGGTGCTGGATGGGCCGGCGGGGGTGGTCAGGTTTGCATTGGCCTTGGGGTCCAAGAGCTTGAGGAGCTCCGTGAGCTGTTTCCGCAGGGCCACCACTTCCGCGTCCAGGGCCTGGGCCTGATCCAGGGACGACCGCAGCTGGTCCTGCTGCTCCTGGGTCTCCTTCTGCAGTCGGCTGAAGCTCATGATCTTTTTGGAGGCCCAGACACCGTAGCCCGAGCCGATCATGGCCAGGGCCCAGAAGGCGGCCGCTCCCCCCAATCCCCAGAGCATGCGCTTGCGCGTGAGGGACCAGCGGAAGGTGCGATGGCTGAAGACCACCATGACCGTCAGCCACCGCATAGAATCAGGGCGGCTGGAGCGCAGGGCGCGGCGGCGTATGGGCTGGGGTCCGGGCATGGCCTTCCAGCATACCTGGGCAGCCTAGGGCTGCCTCCTCGGAATCTCTGGACAGGGGCGTCAGTAGGGGGCCAGGAGGGTCCGGGAGAGCCAGAACTCCAGCGCATGTCCGGCCAGGAAAACAAGGCCTATCAGACTGTTCAGGGTGAAGAAGGCGTGGTCGATGCGGCTCAGGTCCCCATCCCGTACCAACCACTGTTCCCGGGCCAGCATGGCGCCCACAGCGGCCCAGGAGGCCCAGGGCCACAGGTGCGAACCCAGTTGGAAGTTGAAGGCCCCCCAGCAGAGCAGGGCCAGCATGTGCAGGGCGCGGGAGAGGTACAGGGCTTTCTGCGTGCCCAGGCGCGAGGGGATGGAGTGCAGGCCCGTGGCCCGGTCGAAGTCCTGATCCTGGAGCGCGTAGAGGATGTCGAAGCCAGCCGTCCAGGCCAGCACGCCGGCCGAGAGCCAGAGGGCCGGTGGCTCAATCCGGCCGGACACGGCCATCCAGGCCCCCAGGGGGGCTCCGGACAGGGATAGGCCCAGCACCACGTGGGCCCAGGACGTAAAGCGCTTGCAGAGGGAGTAGCCCAGGATGATGACCAGGGCCAAGGGGGACAGGGCCCAGGTGAGTGGCCCCAGGGCCCCGGCGGCCACGCCGAAGAGGACGATGCCAGCAGCCAGCAGGAGAACGGCGCCGCTGCGGCTGACCCGGCCGGCCGGCAGGGCCCGGGTGGCGGTGCGCGGGTTCTCCGCGTCCAGTTCCGCATCAACCAGGCGGTTGAAGGTCATGGCCGAGGTGCGGGCGCCCACCATGGCGGCCAGGATCCACAGACCGGTGCGCAGGGGCGGCAGGCCCTGGGCGGCGCCCAGGGCCCCCAGCAGGGCAAAGGGCAGGGCAAACACGGTGTGCTCGAACTTGATCATGTCGAGCAGCTCCCGGAGCTGGCCGGGAAGGGTTCTGGGGGGAAGCAGCGTTTCGTTCATGACGGAGACCATCATCCATTCAATTTTCGATTTTGTCTCCGCAGGCCACGCCTGGGGGACCCGGTGGAAGTTCCTGCTGACGGCCCGAGAGGCAGACCCTATCCTGGTGGTTTGAGCCAGAAAGGACTCCCATGACTCGCGCACTGCTCCAGACCGACAAGGGCGACATCAACATCGAGCTGTTCTCCAAGGAGGCCCCGGGGACGGTGGCCAACTTCGTGAAGCTCATCGAGGCCGGGTTTTACGACGGCCTCGCCTTCCACCGCGTCATCGAGAGCTTCATGATCCAGGGCGGCTGCCCCAACAGCCGCGAGGGCGCCTCCGGCATGCCCGGCACCGGCGGCCCGGGCTGGAAGATCCCCTGCGAGACCGTGGGCAACCCCCACCAGCACCAGCTGGGCGCTCTCTCCATGGCCCATGCCGGGAAGAACACCGGCGGCAGCCAGTTCTTCGTGGTGAACGGCGACCGCCGCAATGTCCAGCACCTGGATGGGGTCCACACGGTCTTCGGCCAGTGCGTGGGTGAGGCCGACATCGCCGTGGTGAAGGCCATCCGCGGCAACGACCGGATCCTCAAGGCTACGGTCGTCGAGGCCTAACGGGCATTTCCCCAGCGCAGAATCGGGCGGCCTGGCCGCCCGATTCTGCGTTAGGTAAAGCGAGGGAGGGGGCATGACGCTTTCAAGGTGTGGGTGGTGCGGGACGGATCCGACCTACGTGGCCTATCACGATGAGGAGTGGGGGGTCCCGGTCCATGACGACCGGCGGCTCTTCGAGAAGCTGGTGCTGGAGGGCGCCCAGGCTGGGCTCAGCTGGATCACCATCCTGCGGAAGCGGGAGGCCTACCGGAGGCTCTTCCATGGGTTCGAGGTCCAGCGGGTGGCCGCCCTCACGGACGCGGAGCTGGAGGCCATCCTCCTGGACCCGGGCATCGTGCGGAACCGGCTCAAGGTCTTCGGGGCCCGGAAGAATGCCCTGGCCTTTCGGGCGGTCCAGGCCCAGTTCGGCAGCTTCGACGCCTACCTCTGGGCCTTCGTGGGCGGGCAGACGAGGGTCCACCACCCGCAGACCCTGGCGGACCTTCCCACCCTGTCCCCGGAGGCCGAGGCCCTGAGCCGGGACCTGAAGCAGCGCGGCTTCACCTTCGTGGGGCCCACCATCATGTACGCCTACCTCCAGTCCATGGGCCTGG
>CAIMFT010000072.1 GCA_903840385.1 uncultured Holophagaceae bacterium | reverse complement strand
GGCGGCGGCCTGAAAGCTCTCGGCGCGGTGGGCGCTGCTGGTGGCCACGATGACAGCCGCCTCGGTGAGGGGCACCACACCGAGGCGGTGGTGGATGGCACAGCGGGTGAGGCCGTAGCGCTCGATGGCCTTCTCCCGCAGGAGGCCCAGCTCCTTCTCGGCCATGGGGACATAGGCCTCGTAGGCCAGCTCCAGCACGGAGCGGCCTTCGTGGTGGTCCCGGGCCCGGCCTTCAAAGAGGACGAGGGCCCCGGCATGGGGATCCTCCATGACACTTCGTAAAGCCATTGCGTCCAGAGGCGCTTCCTGAACGGCTATCCAGGGAATCATGCGTGTCTCCGCTTCAGCCCCAACCATACACTGAACCGTTTTCGGAGTGCTCCGTGTCCAGTCCCCATGTCCTTCCCGATGCCGTCCTCGAGTCCCTGGGCCGCCACATGCTCATGGATGGGTTCCATCTGGTCATGGACCTCGACAAGTCCCATGGGTCCTGGATTGTAGACGCCCGGGACGGCCGCAAGTACCTGGACTTCTACACCTTCTTCGCCACGGCGCCCCTGGGCCACAACCACCCCCGCCTGCGGGAGGCGGCCTTCATCCAGCGCCTGGGTGAGATTGCCGTCCACAAGCCCGCCAACTCCGACATCTACACCACCGCCTATGCGGAGTGGGTGGAGGCCTTCGGCACCCATGCGGCCCCCGCCTACCTGCCCCACCTGTTCTGGATCGATGGTGGCGCCCTGGCTGTGGAGAACGCCCTGAAGGCGGCCTTCGACTGGAAGGTGCGGAAGAACCTGGCCGCAGGCAAGGGCGAGAAGGGCTCGCAGGTGATCCACTTCCGCGAGGCCTTCCACGGCCGCTCCGGCTACACGCTGAGCCTCACCAACACAGCGGATCCCCGCAAGCACCAGTACTTCCCCAAGTTCCCCTGGCCCCGCGTGCCGAACCCCAAGCTGACCTTCCCCGTGGACCTCGCCCAGGTCGAGGTCGCTGAGGCGGCCTCCATCGCGGCCATCGAGGCCGCCGTGGCGCAGAACCCCGATGACATCGCCTGCCTCATTGTCGAACCCATCCAGGGCGAGGGCGGCGACAACCACTTCCGCGCCGAGTTCCTGCAGAAGCTCCGCACCCTGGCAGACCGTCACGAGTTCCTGCTGATCTTCGACGAAGTGCAAACGGGCTTCGGGGCCACGGGCAAGTGGTGGGCGCACCAGTGGTTCGATGTGCAGCCCGACATCATCGCCTTTGGCAAGAAGAGCCAGACCTGCGGCATTGCTGCGGGCCGACGCCTGGATGAGGTGGAGAGCGTCTTCCAGGTGCCCAGCCGCATCAACAGCACCTGGGGCGGCAACCTGGTGGACATGGTGCGCGGCACGCGCATCATCGAGGTCATCCGCGAGGAGGACCTGCTGGACCATGGCGTGCGGCAGGGCGAGCGCCTGCTCAGTGGCTTGCAGCAGATCCAGCGGGACTTCCCGGAAGCCACCGCCAACCCCCGGGGCCGCGGCCTCTTCTGCGCCCTCGACATGGCCACCCCAGAGATGCGCAATGCCGTGGTGGCCAAGGCCCGCGACCTGGGCATGATGGTCCTCTCCACGGGCGCCACGGGCCTCCGCTTCCGCCCGGCCATGAACCTCAGCACCGAGGACCTGGACCTGGGCGTGGACCTGCTCCGCAAGGCCGTGGCCACGGTGACCGCCACATCGCCTACCCTGGTGGGATGAAGGTCGAACTCTACTGCGATGGTGCCTGCCTGGGGAACCCAGGGCCGGGCGGCTGGGGCTACCTCTTGCGGGTGCGCCTGGCCTCTGGTGTCCAGGAGAAGGAGGGCTCGGGCCCTGCCCCTGACACCACCAACAACCGCATGGAGCTCATGGCGGCGATCCGCGGCCTCGAGGCCCTCACGAAGCCCTGCCAGGTGGTTCTCTCAAGTGACAGCCAGTATGTGGTGAAGGGTATCCAGACCTGGCTGCGGGACTGGAAGCGCCGGGGCTGGAAGAAAGCGGACGGCAAGCCTGTGATGAACGCCGACCTGTGGCAAGCCCTGGATGTAGAGCTGGCGCGGCATCAGGTGGAGGCCCGCTGGGTGAAGGGGCATGCCGGCCACGCTGAGAACGAGCGGGTGGACCGCCTCGCCAACGAGGCGGCCCAGACCCTGGGCGCCTCCTAGGTCCGCAGGTTGCCCAGACCGGACCCGGCCTAGCGCTTCATCTGGAAGCGGTAGGTGATCTCCGACGTCCACCCGCGGACAGCTTTCCCATCCCGGTAGGCCGGGGTGTAGGTCGACTTGCCGGCGGCCTCCACGGCGGCCTCGTCGAACCCGAGCCCGCCGGGTGCGCCCTCGACCACCGTGACCCTCAGGGGTTGCCCCTGATCGCCGACGAACACCTTCAGCCGAACCAGGGTATCCGCTGAGCCCTCCCGCCGCCGCTGCAGGGCCCGCGGGGGAAACAGCGGCGCAACCTGCTTCAGGAGTGTGGCCGGCTCAGCGAGCGACGCCCCTGTGGCCTGGGCGGTGGGGGCTGGTCCCTCTACTGGCGGCGGGGTTGGGGCCGGGGCCTCCGCAACAACGACAGCCTTGGGGGGTTCCGGCGTGACCGGGGCCGGCGTTGGGGGGAGGCGCACCTCCGCCGCCAGCTTCTGCTCGGCCACTCGCTGACCTTCCAGGCGCTCGTCCACCAGCTTTCGCTGCCGCTCCACCTCGGCCCGGCGCTGCGCGGCCTCATCAAGCTGCTTCTGGATCCGGAGCTTGTCCTCGGGCGTGCGGCTCTCCGTCAGCTGTTTCCTGAGCTGAACGGTCTTGTCCGCTTCCGCGCGGTCCTTGGCCTCGAGGTCGGTCTTCTGCTGCTCGATCTGTGCCTTCAGGAGCAGGATCTCCGCCAGGTTCCGCTGCAGCGCCGCATCGTTGCGGCCCCGCCCAATGAGGAGGTAGGCGAGACCCAGGAGGCCTGCTGCAACCACGCCCCCCACCAGGAGCAGGGGCCGACGGTTCGAGTGGTCCGGGGTCACGGCCGGCGCTGCTGCCCGGGCAGCCGGGGGCTCCACCCGGATGGGACCGGTGCGCAGGCTCTCCCCCTCCGGGGTGTAGATCAGGTAGTTCCCCGAGCGCTCGGCGCGCTCAGCGGCCGCCCCCTCGTCCTGCTCCTCGCGGAAGAGGCTCTGCAGGAGCAGGGCCAAGCTGAAGGCGGAGGGGGCATGGCCCTCGGCATAGAGCACCTGCTCCAGGTCCGCCCGGAAGGCCTCGGTGGACAGGAAAGGAGCCTCCCCCAGCAGCAGGCGGCCCAGGAATCCCTGGAGCCCCAAGGGCAGAGGCTCCCCCTGGAGGCGGACCTCTGCGAGGGCCGCCTCCAGGTCAGAAGCCGGAGGCAGCGCCTGGAGCGTGAGCAGCTCGTAGAACACAGCCCCCAGGGCCTGGAGGTCCTTCTGCAGGGGGTTGGCGGCAGCCCCTCGCTGGTAGGGGGCCAGGGCCTCCTGGAGGGCGGGGGCCCGGGGCAGCAGGCCGGCGACCAGGGCCGCGAAGGGGGCGTCCAGGAGCAGTGCCGCTCCCTCGTAGGTGACCCAGAGGCTGTGGGGGCTCAGCAGGCCATGTGCGAGACCTTTGGCATGCAGCTGGAGGAGGCCCAGAGCCAGCCCCTGCACCACCGCCAGAGCCTGCTCGGGCCGGATGGCGTGGTTGTCCCTGCGGGCCCTGGCCAGGACCTCTGCCAAGGTGCGGCCTGGCAGGTGGGCCCAGAGGGCGTGGGGGGTCGCTCCCCCCTCGCAGCGGAAGTCGGCCCCAAAGACCCGTGCCCGCCCCAGCATGGAGACCACCCGGTTGGCTTGAGTCAGGCGGTCACCCAGCCCCGCCGCCGCCAGCTCGGGGGAGAAGGTGCGCAGGAGCACATGGCGCCCGAAGGCAGGGCCATCGTGGACCACCGCGCGGTGCAGCGTTCCCATGGGATCACTGGTCAGCTCGGCAACCAGCAGGCAGGGCCCAATGCGTGTGTAGTCGGCCATGTCCAGTCTCCAGAGGGAACGATGGGTGGGCCCGGAACCTCACCTGGGGTCCGGGGTCGATGGGTCAGGGGCCGGTGGGGATGTCCCAGCGCTCCCCGGCGGCGCGCCAAGCCAGGATCCACAGGTTCGCTGTGGCCTGCACCCCGCTGGAGAAGGAGAGCTGCAGCTGAGCAAAGGGCAGAGAGAGGTCATCCCAGGGGCCGATGCGCTTGCCGGTCCCCTCGTCGAAGTGTTCCTGCAGGCGCTGGTGGCGGGTCTGTTTGAGGACCAGCAGCCGCCGCAGGGCGGGCGTGGGGTCCAGGCCCCCGGTGACGGCCCAGTAGGGCTCCTGGGTGACCAGGAGGTGGGACAGGCACTCCTCGGCATAGGTCTCGAAGGCCTCCCGCAGGGGGCTGATGCCCGTCATGGCGGAAGGGTCCGCCAGCAGCTGCACCTGGTGGGCCAGGACCCCCAGGTCCCGGACGATGTCCTCTGGGCGTCGCCGCTCTTCGCTGAGGCGCAGGATGGTGCGGAACTGAGCGTCCACCTGCTCCACCGTGGGCGGCTGGTCGTTGGCCACCCCGCGGGCACCCTCCAGGAGGGCCTGGGGATGGGCCCGGAGCAGGGCGGCCATGCTCCGGGGGATCAGGCGGAGGGCCTTGGCGGTCTGGGCCTCGTGGACCCTGGGTGACCAGGCGGCGAGCGCCCCGCAGGTCAGCCAGGCCACCAGGGCCAGGGGCGGCAGCGACAACCTCACGACACTCCCCCAGCCAAGGAGGCCCGGGCCTCTGCCATGGGATCCAGGGGAATGCCGAGGGCCCGCAGCCGATGGAGCAGGGTCGTGCGTCGCAGGCCGAGGCGCCGGGCAGTCTCACTCTTGTTCCAGCCGGTCTCCTGGAGGGCCTCGAGGATGAGGTGGCGCTCCAGGTCTTCGAGGAACCGCCCCAGGTCCTGGTTCTGAGCCAGCCTGGGAAAGGTCACGGTGGGCAGCACCCCCGCCACCGAAGCCGGCAGATCCTGCAGGAGCAGGCGCTCGGGGTCGGAGCCGAGGGCCATGGCCCGCTCCACGGCGTTCTCCAGCTCGCGCACGTTCCCGGGCCAGGCATAGGCCTCCAGGGCCTGCAGGGCGGCGGGCTCCACCTGCTTGAGGGGCAGGTCCAGCTCCCGGGCGAACTTCTTGAGGAAGTGGGCCACCAGCACCGGGATGTCCTGGGGATGCTCCCGCAGGGGCTGCAGGTGCACCGGGATGACGTTCAGCCGGTAGAAGAGGTCCTCACGGAACCGCTTCTGTTCCACCAGGTCCTCGAGGTTTTCGTTGGTGGCAGCCAGGAGGCGGAAGTCCGCCTTGTGGGTCCGGGTCGAGCCGAGGGGCGTGAACTCCCGCTCCTGGATCACCCGCAGCAGCTTCACCTGGAGGTTCATGGGCATGGTGCCGATCTCATCCAGGAACAGGGTCCCGCCATCGGCCTGCTGGAACCGCCCGGGCCGATCGGTGCGGGCATCCGTGTAGGCCCCCCGCACGTGGCCGAAGAGCTCGTCCTCCAGCAGGTTCTCGGGGATGGCACCGCAGTGGATGGGCACAAAAGGACCCTCCGCCCGCAGGCTCCACTGGTGGATGGTCCGCGCCGCCAACTCCTTGCCGGTGCCGGAGGGGCCTGTGATGAGCACCGTGGAAGGGGATGGGGCCACACGCCGGAGCAGGGTCTGCAGGTTCTGCCACACATCCGAGCGGCCCACCATGTGCGGCCCCGGCCGCTGACCCTGGATCTGCTCCCGGAGCCGCTTGTTCTCCTGGTTGAGCTGGGACTTCTCGATGGCCCGCAGCAGGGTGAGCTCCAGCTCCTCGGCCCGGAAGGGCTTTGGAACATAGTCGTAAATGCCCATCTTCACCGCCTGGAGGGCCGTCTCGACCGAGGTGGAGCCAGATAGCACGACCACCACCGTGTCGGGTTTTGCCACCCCCTGGCGGGCCAGCTCCAGACCGCTGAGGTCCGGCAGCATGAGGTCCACCACCGCCAGGTCGAAGTGCTCAGAGCGTAGGAACTGTGCGCCTTTCAGCCCCGAGCCCGTGCCCACGACTTCGTGCCCATGGCGAGCCAGAAGGGCCCCCACCACCTCGAGGATGGTAGGGTCGTCGTCGACCAGAAGGGCCCTGGCTGGGTTCATGCAATCAGGGTGGCTCCCCCTCACCTTCCCTGTCAAGGTTTGGACAGTCTAGACAAAGTCAGAGCGCCGATAGACTCGTCCCATGCTGTCGCGGGGAGCACTCTGGGGACGCCTGGCTGGGGCCTCGGCCTGGCCGCTGGCCTGGGCCATGGTGGGGGCCTGCGCCCTCCCCTGGGTGCTGCCGGAGACCTGGAATGGGCAGCTCCCCCCGGGCTCCCTGCTGGCAGGGGTCCTCCTCTGGCTGACCAGCTTGGCTCTGCTGCGCTATCGGCGCTGGCTCCTGGTCCCCCTGGCCCTGGGCCTCATGGGCCTCACCGCCCTGGGGCTGGCCCGGCGGACCCGCTGGGAGGAGGCCCTGCCCCGCGGCTTCCAGGCCCTGGAAGGCCACATCGGCGCCCCCTGGACCCGCCAGGGCGAGCGCCTTCGGAGCAGCCTCGCCGTGACGAAGCCCGAGGCCCTGGCCGGGCTTGCCCTGCCCCTCTCCGTGCCGACGGACGGCGAGCAGGCCCCCCCGGAGCCCGGCACCCCCGTGTGCCTGCGGGCCGAGCTCCGGCCCATCCAGCCGGCCCCGGTGTTCCTGGCAGAGCGCCCCCTCTGGCGGGCCCGGAGTGATGAGGCCCCCCGCCGGCTCCAGCTGACCTCGGCCCTGCAACTGGAAGCCACCGGACCGCCCACCCCAGGACCTCTGCTCCGGCTCCAGACCTTTGCCCGGCGGCGCTTTGAGGCTCTGCCTCTGGGACCCACGGCCCGGGACCTCTGGGGGGCGCTGGCCCTGGGCATTCCCCCGGTGGATGAGGCCCACTTCAGCGTCTTCGCCGAGAGTGGCACCATCCACATCCTGGTGGTCTCGGGCCTGCAGGTGACCCTGGTGATGGCGGCCCTGGAGGCCCTCCTGCGACGCCTCCGCCTGCGGGGCACCGCCGTGGGGGCCATGGCGGGGGGTCTGCTCTACTCGGCCCTTGTGGGTTTCAGCGCTCCGGTGTGGCGGGGCCTGTTCATGGGACTGGCCTGGGTCCTGGGACGGCACACGGGCTGGAAGCTGCCCCCGGCCGCAGGCCTGCATCTGGCCCTGGCCCTCTGGCTGCTGGGCCACCCCGCCGCTGGGGTGGAACCGGGCTTCCTGCTGGCCTGGTGGGCCCTGCTGGGCCTCCTCTGGGGGGCGGAGCCGGTCGCTGGCCTGGTGGCCCCCCTGCTGGGGCGCCTGGCCCTCCCCCTGGGGCAGCTGGCCGCCCCCTGGCTGGCCACCCTGCCCCTCTTGGCCCTGCTCCACGGAGGTGCCCCCTGGTGGGGCATCGTGGCCAACCTGCTGGTGCTACCCCTGGTGGCCTTCCTCACGCCCCTCTGTCTGGCTCTCATCCTCCTTCCGCTACCGGGGCTCACGGAGGGGGCCGGGGCCGTCCTGACCTGGATGGGCGACCGCCTGGTGCCCGCCCTCACGGGCATTGCGCCCCTGGCCACCGGGGTGCTCTGGCCCTGGCTGCTCCTGGCCCTGGGCTGGCCCGCCCTGGCCCACTTGCAGGGCCGCCTGCGCCGCACCCGGGCCCTGGCCGTGGGCCTGGTGGCCCTGACCCTGGGCTTGCTGGCCACCAGGGGCACGGGCCGGGCCCCGGACACCCTCTCGCTGGAGGCCGTGGACATCGGCCAGGGGGATGCCCTGCTGGTGCGCCAGCCCGGCGGTCCCGCCACCCTTGTGGATACCGGACCGTCCCCCTGGAGCGGGCGCCGCCTGGCCCGGGTGCTCAGCCGGCGGGGCGTGCGGGAGCCCCTCCACCTCATCCTGACCCACCCCCACGGCGACCATGCAGGCGGCTGGGCCACGCTCTCCCGCATCTGGCCCCTGGCCAGCACCACCGTGCCCGTCACCGCCGGCGAGGGGGACCCCTGGGAGCCCTACCGCCCCCTTGCTGCGCCGGAGCTGGAGGGCCTGCTGCGGGGCGACACCTGGCGTCGGGGGGAGGCCACCTACGACGTGCGCTGGCCGCCCACCCCGCTCTGGCTACCCGATCCCAACATGGTCTCCGTGGTGCTGCGGGTGGGCTGGCGGGACCGGGAGCTCTGGCTCATGGCGGATGCTCTGTCCCCTCAGGAGGCCGACCTGCTGGACCTGGGTGACCCGGGTCCCCTTACCCGCCACCGCCTGCTCAAGGCCGGGCACCACGGCAGCCGCAACACCTCCTCGCCGGAGTGGCTGGCCGCCCTGCAGCCAGAGCTGGCCCTGATCTCAGCGGGTCGGAGGAACCGCTTTGACCACCCGGACCCAGGCACAGTGCAGGCACTCCGGGAAGCCGGGGTTCCCCTCTGGGTCACCGGCGCCACCCTGGGGGTGCGCGCCGCAGCGGTTCCCGGGGGGTGGCGCATCGACAGGGGGGACGGTGCCGGGAGCTTCACGCCCCTGGGAGCCATCCGGACGCCAGCAGGGCCGCCACCAGGCGACGGCTCCCCTCCGCATGGTTGGCCTGCCACTGGGACGCAGCCTCTGGCCCCACCTCGTTGACCACCACCAGGGCCGCCCCGCAGGGCACACCAGCCTGCTGGCAGGCGGCGAAGACGCCCGTCAGCTCCAGGTGCTCCGCTGGGGCCACCGTGGCCAGGAGGGCCGCCCCCGCGGCGGTGGCGGTGATGGCGGGCGGCACGGCCACAGCGAGGCCCGGCCAGGGTCCCGCCAGCGTGGCGGGCCAGCGGGTGGGCTCGATCCCCGGGCGGTAGGCGGCGCCCCGGACCTCCTCCACGGACGTGGCGATGGCCTCGCCGGCCCAGAGGCACTCGAAGAGTTCCAGGCGGGTGTCGTAGCGGCCGCAGGTCCCCAGGAACAGCACGGCCTCCGGACGGCGCTCCGCCAGGAGGCGGGCCGTGGCGGCGGCAGCGGTCACGGCTCCGACGCCCACCGTGGCCGTCTCCCAGCCGGCGGGCACCTGCCCGGCCAGGGGGCCCAGCTCAGGGGGGAAGGCGGAGATCAGGAGGCGCATGGGTAAATCCTATCGTTCCCCGGACCCGGAAAGGCGGGGGGGCCGGAAAGAACCCTCATTCGAACCGTGGGAGCAGGTTTCTCCGACACGCCTTTCCAGCGGATCAGAAACCGGCGCAATATCTCTCGGAGTGGTCCTCCAGACATGCCCCAGCTTCGGTTTTTGGGGATATTCAGCACCAGGCTTCTCTCCCCTTCGGACCGCCGCTGGTTCTGTCCCACCGGGTGGCTTCGGTGGACTCCCATCAGAGGCCGAGGGTGTTCAGCACACCCCGAATCCCGGTCTGATCCCAGATTGCTTTCATCTGGCGGAACCCATCCCCATAGATGGGCGTCGAATTTTCCATCATCCGGCTCTGCAGGCCCAGGGCCAGGGATGAAGCGTCTCGGGCAAGCCACCGGTACCGGACCAGCTCGCAAAACCCTTCCACGAGAATCGGAGGGCGCTGCTCCAGGCGTTTGCGGAACAGCCACACGTGACCGAACTCATGGGCAAGGATGGCCTCGAAGTGGGCTCTAGCAAGCCCACCTACCACCACAATGCCCTGGATGGTTCGGCCGGTCTCCACGCCCTGGAGGCTGGTCACATGCGTCAGGGTAAGCCCATGCACACCCTTATCGAGTGGGCCTTCCAGCGCCTCGACAGCGGCGGCGGTATCCAGTCGGATGGGAATCTGAGCGCCTGCACCCAGCTCGAGCCCCAGTTCCTGGAGGGCCCTCGCCCCGAAGGTGTTGTCGTAGGCCAGCAACTCATGTTCACCGACTGCCCCGTGCTGGCAGTGGCGGCAGAGGACCGTGCCATAGGTTGTCAGTGCCGGCAGGCGCCATTCCTGGGGATCGAGCCAGCGCTCGCAGCTTGCACAGCGGACACCCTGCTCGTGGCGGCGGCAGGCCTTCTGGCCATGAGCGTTGATCTTGAAGGTTCCAATCAGCGGCTCATCGCAGTAGTAGCACCGGGGTACAAAGTTGGTTTGGTAGTCTCGCTCGCAGATTGGCTGGCCTTCGTGCAGATGGTAGGCCCCCCGGATCACTTCCTGGCATACCCGGCAACGGAGTCCAAACTTCGCGTCATAGCATTCCGCGTGATAGCCCAGCCCGCTGCGCTCCACGAAGGGCCCCTCCAAGTGCTTGCCGCAGCCCCCACAGCTCCAGCAGGCTGCATGCCAAGCAAACCCCAGGGCTTGGGTGTACAGCCCAGAGAGAACCGCTTTACAGCCATGGCAGACAGGCGCTTGCTTTAAGGCTTTCATGTGGGGTAAAGCATATCGCAAGGCAAGTTTGTACCGTGGGACGCTGACGATGACCTCGCGTCGTCAGGATGCACCCTGGGTAAATCCTATGCGAGGTGGGCCAGGGCCCAGGCGGCCACCGGCTGGGAGAGGCCATTGCCCAGCAGGCGGTAGCGGGTCTCCAGGGACACAGCCTCGGGGAAGCGCAGGTCCCCCGGGAGGCCCAGGAGCCGGGCCACCTCCGAGGGAGAGAAGCGCCGCACGCCCTGTGGGGTCCGGAGGAACGAGCCACTGCCCACATAGCGCCGGCCGTAGCCGCCGATGAAGCAGGTGCTGCGGCGGTCCCCCGCTGCCACCACATCCAGGCCATGGCGGTGGCGGGCGAACACCTCGGGACTGAGGTAGAGGGACGGATCCTCCCCAGCGTCCAGGAAGGCCTCCAGGGGCTGCGACTCCCGCTGAGGAATGGGCTGTGACACCAGCGGCCGCCGGGAGGCCACCACATAGGCCCGAGGGCGCTGGTTGGGCAGTCCGAAGGCACTGGGGCAGGCCTCCAGGTCCAGCCACGCCAGACCCTGGGCCTGGAGCTGCTCAGTGAGCAGCTGATGGGCGTCTGAGCCCAGGAAACCCAGGACGTTCTCCAGCACGAGATGCTCCGGCGGAGCCTCCTGGAGGACATCCATGAGGTGACGAAAGGCCCGGCAGCGGGGGTCCCCCAGGCCTTCCCGGTTGCCCATGCGGCAGAAAGGCTGGCAGGGGGGGCTCAGCAGCCAGGTATCGGCCCTGTGGGCGGCCAGCGTCCCAACCGACACAGCGGCCAGCTCCCTGGGCTGAGGTTGCTCGCCGTGGTTCAGCGCATAGGTGGCGTTGGCGGCCTCGCTCACATCGTAAGCCGCCACCACCGCGCCCCGGTCCCCGAGGGCGTAGCGCCAGCCCCCCAGGCCCGAGAAGAGCTCCAGGACGCGCATCAGCCGCAGCCGCAGCCGCTGCCACACCCTCCGCAGGCAGCCTCGAGGGCGGTGGCCTTGGCCAGCCCCTGGCCGGCGAAGAAAATCCGGATGGCCAGGGCCAGTGCCGTCACCGCATCAGCCCAAGGCATTCGGATGCCCAGCAGGCTGCCCACCGCCAGCAACATCGCCAGCTCAAGCAGGACCTGGGATCGCGCCGCATCCAACTCCAGCACAGGGTGCAGGCCCACCAGCCTGCGCTTGGCACCCCAGAGGCAGACGATCAGGAGCAGCGCCACCGGGGGCAGCCCCCAGCTGGTGAGATTCGGGGTGGGCAGCCACCCACCCTGCAGCGCCAGCAGAGCCAGGCCAGCCAGGCCCAGAGCCAGGAGGCGCAGCAGGTGGGCCGTGGTGCGCAGGGTCAGCCGATCCCGCTCGAGGCCCTCATTGCCCAGACCACCCCGGAGGCGGAAGCCCAGGCTGAGGGCCGGGGGAACCTGCAGGAGACAGAGCACGCCAAACCCACCCAGGGCGATGGCACCCTGGGTCCAACCCAGCCACAGCGCAGCAGGCCCGAGGTGCAGACAGACCAGTACAGTGAGGCGCGTGAGCCAGAGGGACCGACTGAGGTCCGCCGTCATCGGGTCAGCTTGCGGTACTTGATGCGGTGGGGATCGAAGGGCTTGAGGCCCAGCACGTCCTTGCGGTACGCCTCGTACTGGCTGTAGTTCCCATCAAAGAACTGGACCTGGGAGTCGCCCTCGAAGGCCAGGATGTGGGTGGCCAGGCGATCCAGAAACCAGCGGTCGTGGCTCACCAGCACGGCACTGCCGGCGAAGGACTCGATGGCCTCTTCCAGGGCCCGCATGGTGTTCACGTCCAGGTCGTTGGTGGGCTCATCGAAGAAGAGCAGGTTGGCTTCGCTCTTCAGGGTGAGGGCCAGGTTCAGGCGGTTCTGCTGACCACCACTCAGCTCGCCGACCTTCTTCTGCTGGGAGTCGCCGGAGAAGCCGAAGCGGCTGAGCCAGGCGCGGGCGTTGATGAGCTTGCCCCCCAGCTCAATCTGCTCGTAGCCACCGGAGATGGCCTCAAAGACAGTCTTTTCGAGGTTCAGCCCAGAGCGCAGCTGATCCACGTAGGCCATGCGTACCGTGTCGCCCAGGCGGATGCTCCCGGCGTCCGGGGCCTCCTGGCCCGTGATGAGGCGCAGCAGGGTGGACTTGCCGGCGCCGTTGGGCCCGATGACGCCCAGGATGCCGCCCCGGGGAATGGCGAAGGTCAGGTTCTCAAACAGCACCCGGTCGCCGTAGACCTTGGAGACGCCCTCCACCTCGGCCACCAGGTCACCCAGGCGCGGGCCGCTGGGGATGTAGATCTCCAGCTCCTGCTCCTTCTGGCGACCCTCTTCGCCAGCCAGGCTCTCGTAGTTGGCGATGCGGGCCTTGCTCTTCGCATGCTGCCCCTTGGGCGACATGCGGATCCACTCCAGCTCCCGCTCCAGGGTCTTCTGGCGCCGCTGGTCGGACTTCTCCTCCTTGGCCATGCGGCCCTGCTTCTGCTCCAGCCAGCTGGAGTAGTTGCCCTTCCACGGAATGCCCTCGCCGCGGTCCAGCTCCAGGATCCAGCCCGCCACGTGGTCCAGGAAGTAGCGGTCGTGGGTGACGGCGATGACGGTGCCGGCGTAGTCCTGTAGGTGCTTCTCCAGCCAGGCCACGGTCTCGGCGTCCAGGTGGTTGGTGGGCTCATCCAGCAGCAGGATGTCGGGCTTCTGCAAGAGCAGGCGGCAGAGGGCCACGCGCCGGCGCTCACCCCCGGACAGCACCCCCACCTTGGTGTCGGGGTCGGGGCAGCGGAGGGCATCCATGGCCTGCTCCAGACGCGCGTCCAGGTCCCAGCAGTCGTGGGCGTCGATCTTCTCCTGGAGCTCGCCCTGCCGGGCCAGCAGCGCATCCATGTCCGCATCGGGATCGGCGAACTGGTCGCTGATGGCGTTGTAGGCCTTCATCCAGCCCACCTGCTCGGCGGCGCCCTCCTCCACGGTCTCGCGGACGGTCTTCTCCGGGTCCAGGGCGGGCTCCTGCTCCAGCATCCCCGTGGTGTAGCCCCGGCTCAGCACGGCCTCGCCGTTGTAGTCGTGGTCCACGCCGGCCATGATGCGCAGCACGGTGCTCTTGCCGGAGCCGTTGAGCCCCAGCACACCGATCTTGGCCCCCAGGAAGTAGCTGAGGGAGATGTCCTTGATGACCGGCTTGCTGTTGTAGATCTTGGAGACCCGCATCATCGAGTAGATGATCTCGGGCTGGTCGCTCTGGGTCTTGGCCATGGGGGCATCCGACAAAAAGGCCGCGCGGGGCGCGGCCTTTCCAGGATACCGGAACCGGTCTGTTACTGCAGGGCCGCCTGGGCCGCCGCCAGGGTGGCGATGGGCACGCGGTAGGGGCTGCAGCTGACGTAGTCGAGGCCCACACCGTGGAAGAAGACCACGCTGCGGGGATCGCCGCCGTGCTCACCACAGACACCCAGGTGGATGTCGGGGCGGGTGGCGCGGCCCTTTTCGCAGGCGATGCGCACCAGCTCTCCGATGCCCTCCTGGTCCAGGCTCTGGAAGGGATCGTCCTCCAGGATCTTCTTGGAGACGTACTCCGGCAGGAAGCTGCCCGAGTCGTCCCGGCTGAAGCCGAAGCCCATCTGGGTGAGGTCGTTGGTGCCGAAGCTGAAGTACTCGGCTTCCTGCGCGATGCGGTCGGCAGTGATGGCCGCCCGGGGGATCTCGATCATGGTGCCGATGGGGCAGGCGAACTGGGTCCCCCGCTCGCGGTTGACCTGGGCAATCTCGTCGAGCATCTCGGCCTTGGTGAAGGCCAGCTCCCGCACAGAGCCGATGAGCGGAACCATGATCTCGGGGAGGGCCTTGATGCCCTTGGCAGCGGCATCCAGGGCCGCCTCAGCGATGGCCCGCGTCTGCATCCGGATGATCTCCGGGAAAGTGATGCCCAGGCGACAGCCGCGGTGGCCCATCATGGGGTTGAACTCGTGGAGCTGGGCCACGCGGCGCTCGACGCTGGCGAGGCTCACACCCAGCACCTGGGCCATCTCCTCCTGCCCGGCCTTGTCCTGGGGCAGGAACTCGTGAAGCGGGGGATCCAGGAGGCGGATGTTGACGGGCAGGCCGTCCATCGCTTTGAAGATGCCCTCGAAGTCCTCCCGCTGCATGGGGAGCAGCTTGGTGAGGGCCTTCTTGCGGCCTTCCGTGTCGGTGGCGAGGATCATCTCCCGCACCGAGATGATGCGGTCGCCCTCAAAGAACATGTGCTCCGTGCGGCAGAGGCCGATGCCCTCGGCACCGAAGGCCCGCGCCACCGCAGCATCGTGGGGGGTGTCAGCGTTGGTGCGCACCTTGAGGCGCTTGGCCGCCACGCTCCAGCTCATGATCTTGGCGAAGCGCTGATAGAGCTCGCTCTCGCTGGCCTGCATGCGGCCATCCACCAGGACCTGATTGACCTCGGAGGGATGGGCACTCAGCTGGCCCGAGAACACTTCGCCGGTGGAGCCGTCCATGGAGATCCAGTCCACACCGGCCTTGAGCTCCAGGTCGCCGACCATCACCACACCCCGGGCCTGGTCGATCTGCACACCAGAGGCGCCGCAGACGCAGGGCTTGCCCATGCCGCGGGCCACCACAGCCGCGTGGCTGGTCATGCCACCGCGGGCGGTGAGGATGCCCTGGGCAGCCACCATGCCGGAGATGTCTTCGGGGCTGGTCTCGACGCGCACCAGCACCACGGGACCATCCGCGGCCATCTTCTCGGCCTGGTCGGCCGTGAGGGCGATCCGCCCAGTGGCCGCGCCGGGACCGGCGTTCAGGCCCTTGGTGAGCATGCGGCCTTCCTTGCGGAGGCGGTCCTTCTCGCGGGGGTCGAAGACCGGCGCCAGCAGCTGGGAGAGGCTGTCGGCATCGATGCGCCGCAGGGCCGTGGCGCTGTCGATGAGACCTTCATCCACCAGGTCGATGGCGATGCGGATGCCCGCCATGGCGGTGCGCTTGCCGTTCCGGGTCTGGAGCAGGTAGAGCTTGCCACGCTCGATGGTGAACTCGATGTCTTGCATGTCCTTGAAGTGGCGCTCCAGGCGCTGACAGGTGGCGTCCAGCTCAGTGAAGGAGGCGGGCATCGCAAGCTCGAGGCTCAGTAGCCCCGTGCCCTCGGCCTGCTTCTGGGTGATGGGCTGGGGTGTGCGGATGCCAGCCACCACATCCTCGCCCTGGGCGTTGATGAGGTACTCGCCATAGAAGAGGCGCTCCCCGGTGGCGGGGTCACGGGTGAAGGCAACACCGGTACCGCAGTCGTCGCCCATGTTGCCGAAGACCATGCTCTGCACGTTCACGCCCGTGCCCCACTCATCGGGGATGCGGTTGAGCTTGCGATAGGTGATGGCGCGGCCGGTGTTCCAGCTCTCGAAGACGGCGCGGATGGCGCCCCACAGCTGTTCCATGGGGTCCTGGGGGAACGGTGAGCCGGTCTCTTCGCGCACGACTTCCTTGAAGGCATCCACCAGGATCTTCCAGTCCGCAGCGGCCAGGTCGGTGTCGAGGTGCACGCCGAGCCGCTCCTTGGCGCGCTCCAGCTCTGCTTCGAAGAGGGAGTGCTCCACGCCGAGGACCACGTTGCTGTACATCGTGATGAAGCGCCGGTAGGAGTCCCAGGCGAAGCGCGAGTTGCCGCTGGCGCGCTCCAGGGCCGCCACGGTCATGTCATTGAGGCCGAGGTTGAGGACGGTGTCCATCATGCCGGGCATGGAGACCCGCGCGCCGGAGCGAACAGATAGGAGGAGGGGATTCTCCTCAGCGCCGAAGCCGCAGCCCCGCTCGCCTTCGAGCCAGCGCAGGGCATCCACAATCTCGCCACGGAGGGTCTCGGAGAGGGTGCGACCGTTCACGTAGTAGGCACCGCACTGTTCGGTGGTGAGGGTGAAGCCGGGAGGCACTGGTATGCCCAGGCCCGCCATCTCTGCAAGGTTGCAGCCCTTGCCCCCTAGGAGGTTACGCATCGTTGCGTTGCCTTCGTTGCGGTTGCCACCAAAGGTGTACACACCCTTGCTCATCGGAGCCTCCATTAGGAACGTCCAGTGGTCTCAGTGTATCCAGAGGAAATGCAAAATGCCCCCACCTTTACTGGGTGGGGGCATGAGCGAATTTCAGATATTGAATCCGGCAATAAACAGCTCCGGGCCATCGAATGTGATGGCCCGGAGGGGATATTAACGTCGCAGCGACCTACTTTTCCACTCCTGTACAGAGCAGTATCATCGGCCCTCCAGGTCTT
>CAIMFT010000071.1 GCA_903840385.1 uncultured Holophagaceae bacterium | reverse complement strand
CTCGAGCGGGAAAGCCAGCTCCAGCCGAGGTTCCACCCGGTCCAGCGAAAAACGCAGCTGACGCGCCGCCTCCTCGTACTTCAGAGCAGGGTTTAGCACCGAACAACCCAGGTTGCCGGCGAGTGAGCCAGTGATGGCAACCAAGGCAAGCGCGGCCTTCACCGACCCAAGTACCTGCCATCGCCCCACCCACATCCCAAAGCCTCCCGCATACCCCATTTGAACCTACCTCGAAGAGCAAAAAGAAAAAACCTTAGCCGGGGATGCACGGGGATGCACGAGGATAAAGCAAGATCAACAACTGCTTGGTTAAAAGCCAAGCTTCTAAGCCATTTCCCGGGGGTTGCCACACCCCGCATGGGCCCGCCGTAGGCGGCTTCCGGCGTCGCCGGAAGTCATCCAGGGGCGCCCCTGCCGCGCCTCTTGGGGGGCGCGACAGGGACACCCCTGGATACAGCCCATGCTTGAACCAGCCCCATCCGCCTTATCCCTGAAATCCCCAAAATCGGTGGCAAATAGCAGTTTTGCTGTCAGGCGACACGAAAATTGACCCCCCTCAGAAGCGGCCGAGTTCACCAGCCCGGTCCTGCACCAGGCGGACCAGCCGCTCCAGTACAGACTCGTCGAGTCCGCACCCCAAGAGCCCCACAGCGACCTCCTCGGCGGCCTTGGGGAGGCGCTCCCGCAGAAAGTCCAGGCGCCTGATGAGGTAGTCCCTTCGGAGCCCGAGCGCCCTGGCGCCCTCAGTCAGCACCACTCGGTCCACCTCGGAGAAGCGATAAGTCCCACCGATCGACATGGCCATTGACAGCGGCAGGTCGGGGTAGAGTGCCGTGGAAAGGAGGTCGTAGAGAGGTGCCATCTGGATCCCCTCAGCGGCGTAGAGGAGGGAGAAGTTCTTCGCATGAGCGTCCCCATTGCCCACCAGCAAGTTGAATCCGACAGCATCCAAGAAGTGCCGGGTGTCCAAGGCGGGCTGCTTAGAGCAGTCCATGATCAGCTGGCGGCAACGAGCAATGCCCGGACCGAGGTTGGTTTCGTATTTTTGACGAGAGGCGAAGCCCAGGGCCTGGCAGAAATCTTCCTGATGGAGGCGCACTGCCCTGCCGCCCCGGTATTCGCGGTCATATCGCACAACCAGGAGGTAGGTCTTGGGGCCATTCGCGCCCTCCAGACGGCGAGCCTCTACCCTGGCCGTTGGCAACCCCACGGCAGCAGCTAGGCGCATCACGAAGGCCTCGTTCTCTGTGGTGCCCGGGTAGCTGGGGATGGGCGGCTTGACGATGTGAGTCGTCGCTTCCCCTGGCGCTGGAAGGCGCACGCAGCCGTTCGTGAGACAGACCGGGAGCTTGGTCTGGGCCCCCGCAAGGGAGAGGCGCAACTGGCCTTCCCCCACGAGCATGGGGCGCCCTGGGAGACGCTTCAGGACACCCTCCAGCTCCAAGTCTGAGAGCGACGCTGGGACCACCGTTGGCGCCAGTTCTGAAGGATCTTCCCCTTCTCTGAGCAACCGGACGGCGCCCGCCACCTCCCCACCAAGAAATTCCAGCATCCCCAGGACGTTGGTCCCTGAAACGTGGACCGCCCGCTCGATGGCAATGCGCTGATTTTCCTCGGGGAGGACTCCTTCGAAAAAGGGGTAGCACTCCCCATCCTCAAAGGGCTCCTCACGGACCGGCAGGGAGACGGAAATCGGTGTGGCGCCAGGCAGGTACTGAAACTGT
>CAIMFT010000070.1 GCA_903840385.1 uncultured Holophagaceae bacterium | reverse complement strand
TGGGCGACATCCCCACGGTCAAGGTGGGCCCCGGCGACACCTTCCGCAGCCACCGCCCCAACGAGCACATCACCCTGGCCGAGATCGAGGCCGGCGCCACCTTCTACGCCCAATTGGCCACCCTCTTCTTCGCCCTACAGGTGCCCCATGCGTGAACCCGGCCGGCTCTGGGCCAAGGACGTGCCCCTGGATGAGGCCATCCACCGGTTCACCGTGGGTGAGGATCCGGACACAGACCTGGCCCTGGTGGCCTGGGACGCCCTGGGCAGCGCCGCCCATGCCCGGATGCTGGCCGCCACGGGCCTGATCCCGGCGGCGGATGCCGAGGCCCTGGTCGGGGGACTGATGGACATCGCCAAGGCCGCCCGGGCAGGCTCTTTCACCATTCCGGTCCAGATGGAGGACTGCCACACCGCCATCGAGGCCGACCTCACCCGGCGCTTCGGCCCTGCAGGGGCGCGCATCCACCTGGGCCGCTCCCGCAACGACCAGGTCATCCTCGCTCTGCGGCTCTTCCAGCGCGACGCCCTGGTCCGCCTGGGCCTGCGGGTCGCAGACCTGGCTGAGGCCTTCCTGGCCTTCGCCGTAACCCACCGGGACACGCCCCTGCCGGGCTACACCCACCTGCGGCGGGCCATGCCCAGCACCTTCGGGCTCTGGGCCACGGCCTTTGCCGAGGGCCTGCTGGAGGAACTGGAGGCCCTGCAGGGTGTCTACGGCCGCCTGGACCGCTGCCCCCTGGGTTCGGCGGCAGGCTTCGGCGTGCCCCTGCCCATCGACCGGGCCCTCACGGCCCGGCTGCTGGGCTTCTCGAAGGTCCAGCGCAGCCCCATCGACGTCCAGAACAGCCGGGGCCGCCACGAGGTCGCCCTGCTCCAGTGGGCCGCCTCCACCGGCGGCGTCCTGGAGAAGTTCCTGTGGGATGTGTCGCTCTACAGCACCGAGGAGTTCGGCTTCCTCAAGCTGCCCGATGCCTACACCACAGGCTCGAGCATCATGCCCCAGAAGAAGAACCCCGATGTTGTGGAGCTGGCCCGGGGCCGCTGCCGCGAGCTACGCGGCGCCGCCGGCCTGGTGGAGCAGATCGCCGCCGGCCTGCCCTCCAGCTACCACCGGGACCTGCAGCTGCTGAAGCGACCCCTGGTCACCGCCCTCCGCGGCGCCGACGACCTCTTCGCGGTGCTGAAGCCCCTGCTGCCGGCGCTCCAGGTGCAGGCCGACGCCACCGCTGCGGCCTCCTCAGATGAGCTCTACGCCGCCCACCAGGCCTACGTGCTCGTGCAGGGGGGCCTGCCCTTCCGCGACGCCTACCGCGAGGTGGCCCAGCAGCTCCAGGACGGCACCTTCGCTCCGGACCGCAGCGCCCTCACCGCCACCCACCTGGGCGGCGCCGGCAACCTGGCCCTGGACGACCTCGCCACCGAGCTCGCCGCCGCCCGCGCCTGGATCCAGGCCAAAGCCGACGCCCATGCCCAGGCCGAGGAGGCTTTGTGGGCCAACTGATCATTGATCACCGCCAAGACGCCAAGGCGCCAAGACGTGCAAGAGCAACTGCTTCTCTTGGCGTCCTGGGCGGCTTGGCGGTGATTCCTTTAGCTTTTCTTATGAAAGGTCTCCCATGAGCAAGCTTGCTGTTCTCGCTTTTTCTGGCGGTCTTGATACGTCCTTCTGTGTCTTCCACCTGAAGGAGCAGGGCTACGACGTGGCCACGGTCACGGTGAACACCGGCGGGTTCTCGCCGGAGGAGTTGGCCCGCATCGAGGCGGCCTCGCCCAAGCTCGGCGCCATCAGCCACACCACCGTGGACGCCCGGGCCGGCCTCTTCGACGGCTACCTGCGCTACCTGGTCTACGGCAACGTGCTGCGCGGCCAGATGTACCCCCTGTCTGTCTCTGCCGAGCGGGTCTGCCAGGCTCGCGCGGTTGCTGAACTCGCCAAGAGCATGGGCGCCACCGCCATCGCCCACGGCTCCACCGGTGCCGGCAATGACCAGGTGCGCTTCGATGTGGCCTTCCGCGCCCTGGCCCCGGACCTGGAGATCCTGACCCCCATCCGCGACCTGGGCCTGTCCCGGGCTGAGGAGATGGACTACTGCGCCCAGCGCGGCCTGGTGTTCCCCGAGAAGACCAAGGATTACTCCATCAACGAGGGCATGTGGGGCACCAGCGTCGGCGGCCGGGAGACCCTGGACCCGTGGAGCGCCCTGCCGGAAGCAGCGTTCCCGGGTGGTGTCATCGGGACCCCCGCACCCACCACCCTGGTCATCAGCTTCGATCAGGGCGTCCCCGTGGCGCTGGACGGTGAGGGCCTGGATCCCGTCACCCTCATCGCCCGCCTCAACGACCTGGGCCGCCCCTACGGCATCGGCCGAGGCGTGCACCTGGGCGACACCATCCTCGGCATCAAGGGCCGCGTGGGCTACGAGGCTTCGGCGGCGCAC